>PLHC01000030.1 GCA_003138795.1 Granulicella sp.
GCCCTTCTTCACCACGAAAGGATCAGTGGGAACCGGTCTTGGATTGTGGGTCTGCAAGCAGCTGGTCGAGAAGAACGGCGGATCGATCAGGGTTCGGTCCAATATGGATGGAGCGCGCCGAGGAACGACGTTTTCCATGGTGCTCCCCGGAGACGCTGCGATGCATGCAGCGGTCATCTAGGAGCCAGCGTTTCGTCGATACCGGTTGCTATGCGTGCAGAGTCAATTGCTGCAAATCTCCTTCTCGTGAGCTGGATGATCCCCGAGCCTATGCATGGACAGCCAAGCGTGCGCTCTGGTGTTGCTCCTGAGTAACGGACGCACTAGTGTTCGATTGAGCTAGACTCATCCGCAACGAGGATTTCATGCGGAAACGAATCTTTCTGACACTCTGCCTTGGGGCTGTGCCACTTGCTGCTGGGCAGCAGCCTGCACCTCTGGTCACGGAGGCACCTGCGGGCAAGTGGGCAATTGTGCTGCACGGTGGCGCTGGTGTGATTGAGCGGTCGTCGATGACGCCGGAGCGCGATGCCGCGTACCGTGCGGGCTTGGACCGGGCGATCCATGCGGCGGCGAAGGTGCTCGGTGCCAACGGCTCAGCGGTGGATGCGGTAGAGGCGGGGCTGAGGGTGCTGGAGGATGATCCGCTGTTCAATGCGGGTAAGGGTGCGGTGTTTACAGCGGAGGGCAAGAACGAGCTGGACGCCGCGATCATGGATGGCAAGACGCTGGATGCAGGAGCGGTTGCGGGGGTGACGCGGACGAAGAATCCGATCTCGCTGGCGAAGGCGGTGATGGAGAAGTCGCCGCATGTGATGCTGATTGGCGCCGGTGCAGACCAGTTCGCGGCGAGTGTGGGCCTGGAGCAGGTCAATCCGTCCTACTTCTTTACTGAGGCGCGTTGGGAGAGCCTGGTGCGGCAGTTGAAGAAGGAGGGAAGACCGATCCCGCCGCGGCCTGTGGGAGTTCCTCCGGCTCCGGGGAAGCCCATCGCTCAGCTTGAGACTCCAGACGCGCACAAGTGGGGCACGACGGGTATTGTGGTGCGCGACCGTGCGGGAAATATCGCAGCGGGCACGACGACAGGAGGGACGCAGGCCAAGCGGTTTGGGCGAGTTGGGGATTCACCGATCATCGGGGCGGGAACCTATGCGTCGAACCAGTCGTGTGGAGTGTCGGCGACGGGGACGGGCGAATACTTCATTCGGCTAACCGTGGCGCGGACGATCTGCGCGCTGGTGCAGTACAAGGGATTGCGGTTGCAGGATGCGGTCGATGAGGTGATCGGCGGGGAACTGACGGCGATGAAGGGCGATGGTGGCGTGATTGCGATGACGCCTGATGGGCAGATCGCCTGGGGATTCAATACGACGGGAATGTTTCGCGCTCGGCTGGTCGAGGGTGGGACAGTGCAGATGGGAATCTATAAGGACGAGCCGTAGCTAGAAGTAGCGAAGTAGCTCGGTAAACGTGCCGAGTTCCAGAAGTTGTTCGCCGGTGGTGGGTGGGTCGACGACCTCGTGCTCAAGAACCCAGGTGAAGTCGTGTGGTATGAAGACCGCGTTGAGGCCGGCTGCCAGCGCGGGGTTGATGTCGGACTTGGGCGAATTGCCAATCATCCAGGCGGAGGCCGGGTTACATTTGTAGCGGATGGTGACGTCGCGGTAGGCTGCGGCGTTCTTCTCCGCGAGCACCTCGACCGCGTTGAAGAACGGGCGCAGGCCGGAGCGCTCTAGCTTGTCTGTTTGCTCGACGGTATCACCCTTTGTGACGAGAATGATCCGGTGGCGTTGGTGGAGTTCGCGTAGGGTTGTGTCGACGGCGGGGAGAAGCTCTATCTCGTTAGAGGCGATCGCGTCGGTGAAGGAGACGATTTGAGCGTGACGCTCGGGAGAGATGGGGGATTCGCTGAGCTGCTCGAAGCAGTTGACCAATGAGCGGCGGAAGCTTCGGATGCCGTAGCCATGGGCAGCGATCGTGGCGCGCTCGCAGACGTTGAGATGCTCGCGGACTTCGTCGGCAGTGTGAACATGGTGGTCGAGGTAAGAGATGAACGCGGCAATGGCGCGCTCGAAGTAGATATTGTTCTCCCAGAGCGTATCGTCGGCGTCGACAAGCAGCGTCTGGTTGCTGAGGCGCGCGGGGAACGCGGTGGTTTGAATCGAGCTCATGCGCCAATTCTAACGGGCGCCCTGCGCGTCGATTGTTTCTGCGGCGACACGTTTGGCTCGACTCAATTAGCGCAAGCAAAGAGACCCGCTCATAGAGCGGGTCTCTTTCGTTTGCTGTCTTGCGACAGTCGTTAGAATACGATGCGCGCGCCGAGTTGTACCTGCCTCGGAAGGCTGCTGGCGTACGTTGACGTGATGTAACCGAAGTTGCTCGCGGTTGCGCTCGACACGTTGGGTGCTGCAAACACGGGGTGGTTCAGCGTGTTGAACGTTTCAAACCGCAGTTGCAGGTATGACTTCGACGTGAAGTTGAAGTTCTTCAGGATAGAAGCATCCATATTGTTGAATCCGTCCGCTCGAACAGACGATATTGTCTGTGGCAAGGTCCGAAGGTGATTGGAATACTGACCGTTGATGAACTGTGTTCCGTCGCATGCTCCCGTTGCCGGGCAGGTTGTCGAGCTTCCCGTGACAAACACGCTCGTGCTCAGTGCGGGATTTCCAGTGGTGCCGGACGCCGGTACAGGAGACGTGTTCCGCGGGCTATTCTTGATGTCGGCAATTGTTTCACCCGGCATTAGTGGGATGTCAGCCGAGAATTCGACCGGCGGTCCAGTCTGGAACTGGTAGATGCTATTGACAACGTATCCGCCGAGAATCTCGTCCCACAGCCTGCTACCGCCGAAGTTGAACCTCTTACCGCGGCCAAATGGCAGGGTATAGGTCGCGCCGACCGTAAAGTGGTGGGTGTGATCGAACGGTGAGACGCGCTCGGTTGGTTTCGCGTCCGCATCGTTCAGGTACGTGTCCGTCTCAAGCAACTTCGAGAAGCTGTAGTTGGCCGTAAGGATCAATCCATGCTTCTCCCGTTGTTCGATGTGCACGATCGCACTGTTGAAGTAGGATTGCCCGATCGTCTGGTTCTCCTCCGTTATGGCAGCATTGCAAAACTGCGGATACGGTACCAGCAGGTTGGAGAGCTTCGTGGTCGACCCATTGCAGCTTGAGCTGTTCGGAAGCAGACCTGCGAACGGATTTTTCACAGTCTTGCCGTACTCGGTGGCGAGTGCCTCATCAAGGTACGGCGCGGTCGTCAGGTACTGTGTCGAAACTGCATTCAGGTTGTGTGACGCGACAGGCAGATGCAAGCTGTGGTTGCCTACGTACATCACCTCCAGCAGCGTGCTGTTGGTAATGGAGTGCTGTATGCCGAGGTCGTAGCGCTCCGAGTACGGGTCATGCTGCACTGGCGCCAGGAAGCTGATGGCTTGTCCCAGGAAGGTACTCGCCCCCAGCGAAGAACCGACAGGCTGTGCAAATCCATTTGGGAAAGGATTGCTGAGTGTGTTGGCTGAAGTCAGGTCGTTGTTGGTTGTGGCCACATACTGCGTGGAAGCGGTGAAGCCCTCCTGGTTATTCAGGACACTGGACGAATAGGTTCCTGCTGCGTTCAGGTTGGATAATGTCTCGGGTTGGACGAAGATGCCGAATCCGCCGCGGAACACGGTCGTGGAGTTGAATATTGCCGGATTATAGGAGAAACCGATTCGCGGGCTGAAGAAGCCGCTGTTGGTCTGGTAGGGAGCACCCTCGTGTGCACCGGGGAACGTGAGGCCGCCTGCCGCGTTGATGCTGCTCAGGGTGAAGGAATCGCCGTCAGCGCTCACCGTGGTCGGAGCGAACAACGCAGCCGCCCCTGAAGCGGTATTGGTCGCCCCCGGGTTGAAGCCATTGACGGTCCGTCCGAACTTCTCGCCGAAGGGAGTATCGATATCGAACCGAAGCCCCAGATTGAGTGTCAGGTGGTCGGTCACCCGCCAGTCATCCTGAGCGAACGATCCAATGTAGAAGGAGCGATAGTCGCCTTTCGCTGCCAGATCGTATTGACCGACTGTTGGCAAGCCGAAATAAAAGTCCGCGAGATCGCCGCCAAAACTCTGTGCTGCTGCACCTGTTCCCGCCGTCACGAAGGTTGGGGAGAAATTGAAAGCACCAGAGGAGTTGCCGAAGTTCTGCACCCTCAGCCGGTACTCCCGCCCATCAAAACCTACCTTCAGCGTATGCCGGCCAATGATCTTCACGACGTCTACAAACGCCTGGTAGCTGGTTGTCGGGTCGAGCGCGGAACTTGTGTCACCGAGATTCTGGTAACTGGTAGCGGCGCCGCACGTACCCAGAGTAGTGGCCGTGGTGAAGTTGATGCAGGGTAGCTGGACGAGTTCGGAGGAACTTACCATTGAGGCCGGCAGTCCAACAGTCGCCGGACTGTAAATGCCTGAATTTGCTCCATGCACCTCATCGAAGTAGGTCCAGTTGAATCGCGCGTCGAATATCGTAGACGAGTTCAGAGTAAATACGTCGTCCACAGTGGATCCGAAGTTCTCGCGCAGCAGTGTCGTGCCAGTGGAATCATTCGCGAAGTAGTTGTTCTTAATCTGCGTGCGGTTGTTATGCCGGAAGTCGAAGAAGATGTGGTTTTTGGCATTCAGGTTATAGTCCAGGCGGCCAAACTCGTTGTTGTAGGTATCAATGCTGGGGGCATTGCTGATGTAGTTGTCCTGCCCGTCTGCTGCGACGCCTGTCGTGTTATTTGGTGCGGGAAACAATTTGAGGAAGGCTGCTGCCACAGGGTTGATAGCACCGGCAGTTGCCAACTGGTTATTCCGGATCGGAGTACGCACGACGTTGACTCCTGATGTCGTGGCCGTAAAGGGATTGAAGAGCTGGTTTGGATCGTTGAGGCCGGTGCTGTTGCACGTGGCCATGCCGGTCGTCGCATTTACCGTGTACCCTGTGCTGCTGCAACCCGCAGTCAGCGTCTGCGAGAAGTCACCAGTTTCCTCAGCAGCCGTCGGGACCGTAGTCGTCGTCGTTGCGGGTTGCGAATCTTTCAAGCCTTCATAAGCGAAAAAGAAGAAGAGCTTATTTATTCCGTTGAATAGCTTCGGGATGAAAACCGGACCCCCTACTGTAAGGCCGTACTGATTGAAGTGCGTTACGGGCAACGGTGTTACTGGATTACTGCGATCATCAAAATAGGTGTTTGCATCCAGATTCGAGATCTGCGAAAACTCGTAGACAGTGCCATGTAGCCTGTTTGTTCCGCTCTTCGTAACTTGATTGATGACACCGCCGATGGTGTGTCCGAAGGAGGCATCCGTATCGAAGGGCCTTATCGAAACTTCGGAGACGGTGTCCTCAGACGGGCTGTACGCCAATGCACCCAGCAGCGTGAGATCAGGCGATCCGTCCAGCAGAACTTCGCTTATCTGGTTTGGCGTTCCACCGATACTCCAGGAGTTTCCTGCGTTGTTGTCGAACGGGTGCACGAGTTGCGGAGCCGCTGTTGAGATAACGCCCACGGACAACTCTGTCAGCACGGCCGGGGTCCTTCCATTGAGTGGCAGGTCTGCTACCGATTCCGTCGAGATCACCTGTCCCACCGACGCGTTTGCCTGATCGATGAGAGGTGCAGCGGACGTGACTGTTACCGTGGTCGACGCCTGGCCTACGGTCAGCGTCATATTCACGATTGGGTGTTCCTGCGACTGCAGCGTAATACCGCCGCGTTTCACCGTTTCGAATCCCGGCATTGTCACCGTGATTAAGTAATCGCCCGGGAGAAGAAATGGAACGACATATTCGCCTGCGCTATCGCTCTTAGACACGTTCGTAGTCCCGGTGTGGATCTCCTTTACCACCACATGAGCTCCCGGGACAACAGCTCCGCTCGGATCGGTGACGACGCCACTAATCGTTCCACGGAACTCTTGCGACCAAGCTGCTCCTCCGAAGGATGCGGCAAGGAAAATACATAGCATTGCTAACCGGCCAAGTCCAAAAAACTGCTTCTTATTCATTCGTTATCTCCAATGGTGTGTATTCGTGCCGGGTATAGACGCCTTGGGAATGCCTGAGGGGTTTTCCGGTTGAGCGCGGTGGCAACGTCGCCAAATGATTTGACGAATAGTAGCCTGACAGAAGAAGAATCGTCAACATCGAAGTTTCAGTTGAAGAGGATAAACTGGAAAGTGTTCTTTACGCCGTGAATGCATGGACCAGCAAAGGGTAGGCTCTACCGCCGTTTGGAGAGGGCTGGATTGCATCCGCAAGAGGCGCGAATGATCAGATTTCCGGGCAATATCACCTGTACGGGGCTCTCCGTGGCCCCCGCGGTGCGCCGCAACAATTGTCCGACAGCGAGCTGCGCGAACTGTTCCGCCGGCTGCGCCACGGTTGTCAAAGAAGGATCGAGGAAGCTGGCAAATTCCATATCATCAATCCCGATGAACCCGATCTCGTGCAGCCGGATATTGCGATCATGCAGTGCGGAGAGGATTGCAATCGTGACCGAATAGCTCATGGAGAGAATGGCGGTCGCCGGCGAGCGTTTCCGTTGCAGCGCCAGACACAGATCCCCCTCGAGTTGCTCAGTGTCCCGCCAGACGATCGTCTCGACCTTCTTCCCGGCCCCATCCATTGCGTCCTCGTGTCCCTTGAGACGGCTTTGCAGCGGATGCAGTTTGTACGGTGCAGTGACCGACACGATGTGCCGGTGTTTATGCCAAAGCAGGTGTTCGGTGGCTTGTAGTCCTGCCATGTAGTTGTCTAGCATCACGCAATCCAGTGCACTACCGAGCGGACGATCAAGGGCCACCACGGGGGTGTTTCCGAGGAGTGCGCGTACCTGCGCGACATTCGTTTCAGCTGCAGGCACAAGAATGATGCCGTCCACCTGTGACCGCTTCAGCGATGCCAATTGTTCCTGCTGCAGCTTCGCGTCCTCTTCGTGCATGAGCAGCATGACGGTGAAGCCACTGCGCCGCGCTTCGCGCTGAACGGTGCGAATGGCGTTGCCAAAGAAGACGTTGTTGACGTGCGGGAACAGCACGCCCAGAGTCTGCGTGCGCCCTACACGCAGACTGCGTGCCAGCGTATTCGGCTCGTATCCAAGCTGCGCGATAGCAATTCCGATGCGCTTGGCTACCTCTGGGCTGACCGACTTCCCCCCGCGCACGTGGCGAGAGACTGTCGATGCACCTACTCTCGCTGCGCGCGCCACGTCGATGATCGTCGGGCGCTTGATCTCTTCCATGCTGCAAGATGGTAACAGCTCAAAGCGGGGGAAGTCATTTAGAAGAAGGTTCGATGTACAACCATTCTTGTCTTGACGGAGGCCAATGGAGCTTGCTAGCATCCTTGGGCGCGGCAACGTTGCCATAAGTGCTTTGCAGGTCTCCGCCACTAGAGGAACGATCCCATGAAATGGACGATGTTCAAGCTACTTCTTCTCGCTGCCTGCGCGTTGCTGCCGCTGGATGGTCATGCGGTGACGGTATGCAACGTGAAAGAGTACGGCGCAAAGGGGGATGGAAGCAGCAAAGACACGGCGGCTATACAAAAGGCGATCAACGACTGCGCTGGTAAGGGCGGAGGAACGGTAGTACTGGATGGTGCGCCGGTCTTTGTCACTGCACCGATCCTATTGAGAAGCCACATCACGCTGGTAATTGCCGCCGGGACAACACTTGCAGGCAGCACCGATCATGACGATTATCCCGATAAGGAAGAGTTCAAAGACCACGGAAAGCAGGCGCTGCTCACGGCAACGAATGCCGAGGACATCACCATTAATGGTGGTGGCGTCATCGATGGTCGTGGGGAATCCTGGTGGCAGAAACCATTCGACCCACGGCCACGTCTGGTTGTGTTCGACCATTGCAAGCACATACTGATGCAGAACATTACGGTACAAAACTCGCCAATGTGGCAAATTGTGCCGTACTACTCCGATGATCTGACCTTCCGCACTTTGAAGGTGCTGGCGCCGCAGCACTCGCACAACACCGATGGCATCGATCCGTTCTCTTCGACGAACATCCTGATCGATCACGTCACGATCGACACCGGAGATGACAACGTTGCGATCAAGAGCGGCCAGCCTGGATCGCCTGGCCCCGACGCCCCATCGCGCAATATCGTCATCACCGATTCCACCTTTTTGCATGAACATGGGCTGTCGATCGGCAGCGAGACCGCCGGAGGCGTGCAGCACGTCCGGGCGGAGCGAATCACATTCAAATCCACCGATCAGGGCATCCGTGTCAAGGCGAACCGCGATCGTGGAAACGCCGATATTGGCAACTTCATGTTTCGCGATATCACCATGGAAGATGTCAGGACGCCAATCCTGATCAGCGAATTTTATCCAAAGGTTCCGGAGACGATAACGGAAGAAAAAGTCACACGCCTCACACCTTTCTTTCACGACATCACGATAGAGAACGTCACCGCAACAGGGGCTCAGCAGGCCGCTATCATTGTGGGGCTGCCTGAATCGCCGATCCGCAATTTGAAGCTGATCAACGTGCACCTTTCCGGAAGCTTAGGCGCAATCGTGCAATATGCGGACATCACCACAAGAGACTTCACGGTAAAGGCCGATAAGGGCGAGAACATCCAGATTGGCGCCGGCGCGCATGGATCGCTGAAATAGGGAACTCAGGAATACCGATGCGCTTAAACCTTCCTTCCATTATCGTGGCTGCTGTGCTTGCGACTGTCGCAGCAAACGCGCAGGACATACACGTACGCGTGTCACCGGACTCGGCGGGAACGACGACAAGCAGCGACGAGTTCCCGGCCATCCAAATGGCACTGGATCATGCCCCGCAGCCAGGAGTCGGCGGTCGCCTGTATCTTCACCTTGCGCCGGGTGTTTACCACGAACGCGTGATCGTAACCCAGAACCGGCCACGCACAACAATACTCGGCATGGGGGCAAGGCCCGGAGACGTCGTGATCACTGCATCGCAGAATGCGAAGAGCGCGGGAGGTACCTTCTTCTCGTCGACGGTAGAGATATACGGTGGTGAATTTGAAGCCGACAACGTCACGTTTGAGAATGCCGCCGGCAATACCGGACAAGCTGTGGCGATCACGGTACGATCGGACCAGTCCGTCTTCAAGCATTGCCGCTTTCTCGGCAATCAGGATACATTATTTGCTGACTTCGGTCGACAATATTACGTCAACTCCTACATCGAGGGAGGAGTTGACTTCATCTTTGGCAACGCTGCCGCCGTATTTGACGATAGCGAGATTCACATCATTCGGCCCGGCTATCTGACGGCGCAATCTCGTACTTCGCCCGGGCAGACTACGGGCTACGTCTTCCGGCACGTGCGGATCACGGCAGCAGATCTTGGCGGCAAAGACTTCTACCTGGGCCGTCCGTGGCGCCCATTTTCACGTGTGATCTTTTTATCTTCGGAGATGCCGTCGAGCTTGAGTCCGCAAGGGTGGTCGCCGTGGTCGAAGGGCGGTTCAATTCAAAATGCGTTCTATGCGGAGCGTGGCAGTACTGGGTCAGGAGCCCGCCTCCAACCGCGGCTGGAGGGGTCGCATGAATTGAGCGCCGAGGAAGCTGCAACCTTTGCGCCGGAGCAGTTTCTTGCGGGGTCCGATCACTGGAATCCGATCGAGGAGGCGGCGAAGCTGCCATGAAGATACCGAGCACCATGCGAATGTCGAGAGAGTGTGCGGCGCTCCTGCTCGCTATAGCCTTTGCGTGTGGCGCGCAGGACCGCCGCACTGTTGTGGAGCCAAGGATTCCACTCGCATGCACTATCTTGCATGCGACGCTTGCATTGCACGGAGGCAATCTGGATGCGAAGGACGAGGCTAAACTCGACACCACACGTGTGCAGCGTGCGCTGGATAGCTGCGCGACTGGAAAGGCCGTTGAGTTTGCATCGGACGGCGCCGCTACTGCCTTTCTGATCGGGCCAATTACCGTACCCGAAGGCGTGACGCTGCTGGTCGATCGGGGCGTGACGCTGGTCGGGTCGCGCGATCCACGTTTGTATGATCTGCGTCCTGGGAGCTGTGGCGTCGTGAATGATCAACCTCCAGGATGCAGGGCCGTCATCTCGGTGACACACGCACCGCACGCGGCGATTATGGGCGATGGTGTCATCGATGGACGTGGCGGAGAGAAGCTGTTGAACGATACGGTAAGTTGGTGGGATCTGGCAGAGAAGGCGCGTGCAGGGGGGCGCCAGCAGGTTCCTCGGTTGATTGTGGCAGACTATTCCGACGACTTCACGGTCTACCGCATCACCCTGCGTAACTCTCCGAACTTTCACGTCGTCTTCAGCCATGGCCATGGGTTCACCGTCTGGGATCTGAAGATCGACACTCCTCGCAAGGCTCGCAATACGGATGGAGTGGATCCTGGACCGGCTGAAGATATCACCGTGACGCACTCCTTTATTCGCACCGGCGATGACAACATTGCCATCAAAGGAAGCGAGGGCGGCGTCGGGTACATGACTGTGATCGATAACCACTTCTACTATGGCCACGGCATGTCGATCGGCAGCGAGACCTTTGGAGGTGTTCACGACATTCTGGTAAAAGACCTTTCGCTGGACGGTCCGGATAACGGCATCCGCATCAAGAGCAACCCTTCGCGTGGCGGCCTGGTCAACAATGTGAAATATATGGACATATGCATCCGAAACTCAAAGTGGCCCATCGTGCTGGACACGCAATACAACAATCCAGGCCCACATACCGACCGCTATCCCGAGTATCGCGATATTCACTTGGAGAACGTTCGTATCTCTGGCGGCGGACAAATCAGTCTGAAAGGCCTTGACCCCCAGCATCGCGTAGGGATAGCTCTTGACGGAGTGATGCTGGATAGTACGCAACAATATCAATTCACGGCGGCCAATGCTTCTGTCAGCTATGGTCCAGGGCCCGTGAACTTTCGGATGACAGGCAAGGATGTTACGGCCTCCGGAACACAGGGCAACGGCACACTTGCATCCTGCAGTACCATGTACGTTCCGTTTGAAGAGCATCAGTAGAAAAGACGCATAATAGAGAAGAAAACGATAGAACAGGAGAAGATACGATGTCGAAAGTGGTAACGTTGCCAAGGTTTTCGGTGGGGGTAGGGGATAGGTTTTCGCACCAGGCGAAGGCGCAGCTGGCGGCTTGCATGAAGGCGGCCGAAGCGGGCGTTGAGGTGATTCCGGTGTGGAACAAGAGCAACCGCGAGCATATGATCATCGGGACCGAGCCAGGCCAGACGCGAGCGGCGGCGGATGCGGCGGTGAAGGAATTAGGCTGGAAGGAGCCGTACTTTGTCGACGCCGATCACATTACGCTGAAGACGGTGGAGCGCTTTCTGAAGCCATGCGATTTCTTTACGCTCGATGTGGCCGAGGAGATAGGGAAAGCAGCCAAGCCGGAGGATGTCGAGGCGTTTGTCGCGCGGCATCCGGAGTTGATTGGCGAGGTGCGGATTCCGCGGATTCCGGAGCCGTTCCATACCGATGTTCGGTTCGTGAAAGGCGTGGCAGATAAGTTTTTGGCAGCGGTGCAGGATGCAGGAATGATCTACCGGATGCTGGCGGCGAATAAGGGCGAGGGCAACTTTGTGCCTGAGATTTCAATGGACGAGACCGACGCCCCGCAGACGCCGGTGGAGTTGCTGATTATTCTTGCGGCGATTGCGGACGAGAAAATTCCGATCCAGACGATTGCGCCGAAGTTTACGGGACGGTTCAATAAAGGCGTGGACTATGTGGGCGATGTCGCGCAGTTCGCAAAGGAGTTCGAAGAAGATCTCGCGGCGATCGCTTTTGCCGTGAAGCGCTATGGATTGCCGGAGAACTTGAAGCTGAGCGTGCACTCGGGGTCGGACAAGTTTTCGATCTACAAGGCGATTCACGAGGCAGTGGTGAAGTTCGATGCGGGCGTGCATGTGAAGACCGCGGGGACGACATGGCTCGAAGAGTTGATAGGGCTAGCCGAGGCCGGTGGAAGCGGTCTGGAGATCGCAAAGGAGGTCTACCGGGAGGCTTTTGCGCATGCGGAGGAGCTTTGCAAGCCGTATGCGACGGTGATCGATATCGACTATGCGAAGCTCCCGAAGCCTGAGGATGCCGATGGTTGGACGAGCGTGCAGTACACCTCTGCTCTGCGGCATGACCAGAGCAATGCAGCATATAACCCCAGCTTCCGGCAGTTGCTGCATGTGGGGTTCAAGGTAGCGGCGAAGATGGGCGAACGGTATCTGAGAGCGCTCGATGCGAATGAAGAGATCGTCGCGAAGAACGTGACGACGAATCTATACGAGCGGCACATCAGGCCGATTTTTATAGGGCGGTAGCGATGATCGTTGTGCTGATGGGGGTAAGTGGATCGGGAAAGACGACCATCGGAACATTGCTGGCCGAGCGGATGCAGACGGTGTTCGCGGATGCGGATGAGTATCATTCGGCTGCGAATAAAGCGAAGATGGCAGCCGGGCATCCTCTGAATGATGAGGACCGGCAGCCGTGGCTGGAGACGTTGAACGCGCTGCTGCGGGGATGGTCCGGAGGTGGAAGAGGTGGCGTACTGGCGTGCTCGGCATTGAAAGAGGCGTACAGAAAGACACTGGTGAGCGGGCTGCCGGAGGGCTCGGTTGTGTTTGTGTTGCTGGATGGGTCGAGGGAACTGATCGCGGAGCGCTTGGCCGAGAGGCAGAATCACTATATGAATCCAAAGCTGCTCGATAGCCAACTGGCAACACTGGAGCCGCCGGCGGATGCGCTGCGCGTTGTGAACGATCGCGCGCCAGAAGAAATTGTGGACGAGATTATGCAAGAAATTATGGCGTAAGGGAGAGACGATGGCATCGAAGTTGTTCGATCTGACGGGGAAGACTGCTGTAGTTGTGGGAGGAACATCGGGCATTGGGCTCGCGATGGCGATTGGGTTGGCCGAAGCAGGTGCGGATGTGGTGGCAACGAGCCGGCGCGCGGAGCAGGTGGAAGAAGCCGCGAAGGCGCTTGAGGCGGTTGGCAAGCGGGCGCTGCGGTTGACGTCGGATGTGGCCGATCGCGCGAGCCTGGAGAAGCTGTGTGCGGCGACGATCGAGGAGTTTGGAAAGGTCGATATCCTTATCAACTGCGCGGGCAAGATCAAGCGTGCGCCAACGATCGACTTTCCTGAGGACGAGTGGCAGTCGATTATGGATACGAATGTCACGGGGACGCTGCGCGCGTGCCAGATCTTCGGAAAGCACATGCTAGAGCGCGGCTACGGAAGGATCATCAACATCGCTTCGCTGAATACGTTTGTGAGTCTGAAGGAGGTCACGGCGTATGCGTGCTCAAAGGCGGCGGTGGGTGCGCTGACGAGGTCGCTAGCGGTTGAGTGGAGCTCGCAAGGTGTGACGGTGAATGCGATTGCGCCAGGGGTATTTCGGACCGCGCTGAATCAGAAGTTGCTCGACGAGAGCGAGCGCGGCAAGGAGCTACGCATGCGCACGCCGATGAACCGGTTTGGGAAGACCGAAGAGTTGGTGGGCGCGGCGATCTATCTGGCGTCGGATGCGAGCACGTTTGTGACGGGTGAGATTCTGGTGGTGGACGGTGGGTTTCTCGCAAGCGGGGTGAATCAGTAGTACAGCGAAAGATTAGGTGAGTCCCGTGAGATCAAGCTCGCTAAATCGGAGAGTATAAATTTATTGGAGTAATCTGCATTGAACCAAGGCGTGTTGACGCTAGCGGAGAGGTTCGACGATGAGGGCGAAGCCGAGGAAACGATGAGGGCGAAGCCGAGGAAGAGGACATCGAGTTTCTCAAAGCGGGAGAAGATTCTGCGAAAGCCCTTGAGCCGCCGGAACAGCCTCGCTATTTCACTGCGTTTCTTGTAGAGGGCCCGGTCATAAGCCCATGGTTTAGAGCCCCCGTGCCATCCGGATGAACCTTGATCGAAGTCGAGTCCAGAGACACCGCTTCGAGCTTGATCCGGATGATCTGCTCCACCTGCAACTTCTCGAAGACGCGGTCAAGAACGCCGTTTCTGGACCACCGACTCATCCGTATATAGATGGTGTGCCAGCGGCCGAAGCGCTTCGGCAGACCACGCCATTTGCAGCCCTGTTCGGCAACATACAGCACTGCATTCAACACTTGCAGGTTGCTCAGGCTCACGTTGCCACGCTGCACCGGCAACGCCCTCTTGAGTGCGTTCGTACTGCGCTTCCGTCAGTTTCATCGGTAAAGATAGTTAAATAGAAATCTAGGCGTAATGTGAACACGCACTAATAGTCGATCTCGTGTGATGCCGCAATGCCAATCCCAAGGTACTAGCCCCTTTCATTGAAGAAGGCCAAGCTTCCTCATTGAACTCTCTCTCTTGAGGTTGGCTCTTCATTCCGCCTTCGGTGAGGGATTAGAAGGTTGGAGTGAAACCTGCTTCGGAGAAGGTAGTTGCGAGGTGTTCCAGCCACCGCCCAGGGCCTCGATCAGCTGAACACTAGTGATCCTCTGCTGCGTCTGGAAGGTCACGTACGTCTCTTGGTAGACCAGAAGACTCACTTGGGCGGTCAGTACATTCAGATACGGATCAAGACCAGCCACGTTGCGTGTGGTTGCCTGGGTTAGATACCTTCTGGCTGATTGCACCGCCGCATCCTGCTGCTGCAGATCTTGAGATAAGATGCGTAGTCCCGCAAGGTTGTCCTCCACCTGTTGGAATGCTGTGAGCGCCGTCTGCCGGTAATTTGCGACGCTTTCGTCGTACAAGGCCCGGTATTGACTGACCGTGGCCTTTCGCAGTCCAGCGTCGAATATGGTTTCAGCAGCGGATGGACCGATGGACCAGAAGCGGCTCGGCCAAGCGAACCAATCTGCAAATGACAGACTCTCGAATCCCCCGGTGGCACTCAGAACGATGTTTGGGAAATAGGCCGTCTTTGCCACGCCAATCTGCGCGTTTGCCGCAGCCATTGCACGTTCCGCCCCGGCGATATCCGGCCTCCGTTGCAGCAACTCGGCTGGAATGCCGACGGGTATCTCCGGAACATGAATCTCCTTCGTCCCGGCCGGAATCGCAAAGGCGGAGGGGGATTGCCCAAGCAGGATGGCGATGGCATGCTCGTATTGTGCGCGAGAGATGCCCAGATTCGTGTCCTGTGCTTGCGCTGCTTCCAATTGTGACTCGGCTGCTGCGAGCGCCTCGTCAGCATCTAGGCCGCTCTTGTAGAGCGCTCTTGTTAGATCGAGATATTTCTGCCACGCGACGATGGTTGCATCGAGTAGCTCCTTTTGCGCCTCGACGCCGCGAAGTTGGAAGTAGTCCGCGGCCAGGTCAGCATGGGCGAGCAGGCGCACATTTTCCAGGTCGGCGGCGTCGCTCTGGGCTGTGTACTCTTTCGCCTGAACAGTCTTTCGTACACGCCCCCAAAGATCGGGCGCCCAGGATGCAGTTAACGGAAAACTGTAATCGGTGTAGGTTGTTCCAGTGAACCCCGGTACATACGGCGTGACAGGTACGCGCATGTTAGTAATAGACGGCGTTGTGGTCAGCGTTGGGAAATACTGGGAGCGCGTCTCTCTCACCACGGCTCGCGCAGTTGCATAGTTGCCTGCTGCAGCAGCGAT
Source organism: Granulicella sp. (assembly GCA_003138795.1). Lineage (GTDB taxonomy): Bacteria > Acidobacteriota > Terriglobia > Terriglobales > Acidobacteriaceae > Granulicella. The sequence goes on from PLHC01000030.1 coordinate 15,623, forward strand.
ATTCTGGTTCCCTACGTCGATACGGTCTTCAAGCGCATTGAGTTGCGGGTCTTGAAATGACTCCCACCACTTGCCGCGGACAGCGGCGTCATTTGGGTTGGCGGTCTTCCAGGTGGACGTGTCCAGTTCCTTGTAAGCCGGCGCTGTCGGTACTGTAGGTAACCGATACGTGGGGCCAATTCGGCAGCCGCTCGTCAGCAGGCACAGCATGATCAAAGACGCTGGCGTCAAGGGACCAATCGTGCAATGGAATTTGTCAAATGTCATGGTCTTCTCCTCTCCTCGGGAGGCGCGTCTAGTGACCGATATACACATCTACTAGTTCGCCGGGATAGAGGTTTACGTTCTTCGGTCGCTCGAGCTGAAAGATAATCGGCAGCACACGTACATCGACGAGTTCCTGACGCTGGTCCGAAAGCTCGATCTTTGGCGAGACAAAAGGCTGGATACGGTCGAAGGTCAGCGGGATCTGTGTACTGGTTCCGCGGATGGTCATGGTTGCCTTGATGTGTGACGGCTCTGGCAGACGAGATACTAGTATTTCGTCCACATAGCAGCGCACATTCAAATGGGTTCCACTGCTACCAAAGGTCAGCACTGGATCGTTGCCTTGCGTATAGGCATCGTAGGCTCCCAGCGGTGAGACATAAGCTCCCACAATTGTGTTGACGGTCAGCATGACCCCATCCTGTGGGGCGTGCAGAATGTACTTACCGAGCAGCGAATGGGAGGCTACGTAGGATCTCTCTAGAGCGACGTATTGTCTTTCCTGATTTTGAATGTCATAGATCCAGGCACCGGCCTTGGTCAGATCGTATTGTCTTATCGCAACCTCGAGATTTGTCTCTGCGACGGCTTTGGCATTGATTGCATTGTCGAGCGCATCTTTGCTGATCGATCCTGTGTCGATCTTGTAAGCTGCCTCCTGTTTCTCCAATTCGTCCATCGTCGTCTTGAGGTTTGCCTGCGCTGCCTGCACTTGAGCCACTGTGACGTCCAGTGTCTCCTTACGGGGCTCCGCCCTTAGTTCCTGGAGCATCGCGTGTGCCGCCCGCGCCTGCGATAGTTGCTGCTCTGCTGTTGCGCGTTGAATGGATGGGTCAATCTCCAGCAGTGGCTCACCCTTGCGGACAGCTTGCCCTTCCTTTACGAAGATCTGCTTCACCGTACCCGCAACTTCCGGATACATGTTGATATTTTCCCCACTCGACTGCGTACTTTCCACCATGCCTTCCGCATAGATCCCTTCCGAGTAAGGATTCGACGCAGGATTGAAGACCGGCGGTTCCGCAGCTTTGGTAATCGTCGAAAGATAAGCGGCATAACAGGCGGCCAGTATGCCCGCCGCAGAGAGAATAAATAGCCATTTAGTCTTCATCTTCTTTTCCTTTCTCCTCGTTTGTGAGCCGGCCGTCTTCCATGTGCAGGATTCTGCTGGCGAACTCGTAGATTCTGCTGTCGTGTGTGACGATGAGAATGCAGCGGTTCTGATTGAGAATGTTTTCCTTGACAAAGCTGACAATCGAACGACCGGTATCGCCGTCCAGAGAAGCAGTCGGTTCATCCATGATGAGAATGTCTGGCTGACCCACGATGGCGCGCGCAATGGCCACACGCTGCTGCTCGCCGCCGCTCAACTTCACCGGAGGAAGATCGGCGCGTCCCTTCAGCCCGACGATATCGAGGTACTTGGCAGCCTCAACAAGTGACTCATCCCAATTCTTACGCTTAAGAATGAGCGGAATGGCGACGTTTTCGGCTGTCGTCAAGCGGGGAAAGAGGTGATAGTCCTGAAAGACGAATCCGATTTTACTAAGCCGAAATGCCGCCAGTTCATCATTCTTAAGAGACCAGAGATCTACTCCTTCGCTCAGCACCGTACCCGTATCCGGTCTCAGAATCCCGGAGAGGACGCTCAGCAGCGTGGTCTTGCCACTGCCCGACGGACCGACGACGTAGACCATCTCGCCGAAGTACATCTCGAGATTGACATCCCGTAGCGCCACGGTCCGGGCTTCGCCCTCTCCGAAGCCCTTCGTCAATCCAACAGCTTTGATCGCTACTGTAGGCATGTCATCCTCTGAAAATATCGAAGGGTTCAATACGTAGCACCTTCCGCACTCCGATGTAACTCGAGAATGCGGCGATGATAGTGACCATCACCAACGCGAGAAGCAGACTCGGGTAGGTAATGCGCGAGGCGTAATCTGGAAGACGCATTTTGGCGAGCGTAGTCGAAAGGGTGCATAGGCCAACGCCCAGGCCGTAACCGGTCAGCGCCGTAAAAGATGCCTGAAAGAGGATCATGAAGATGAGGACGCGGCTGCTGGTCCCTATGGCCTTCAGTGCTCCGAACTTGTCCAAATTCTCGAGGATGAATGTGTAGAAGGTTTGTCCTGATATTGAGAGCCCCACTATGAAGCTGATCCCGGTCATCAGCAGGATATTCATCCCGATGCCGGTCTGGTACATATAGAAGTCTGAAATTCTTTGTTGAAACTCCTCACGTGTCAGGGCCAGATAACCAAGCGCCTTAACCTGTTGTTTGATCAGCGGAATGTCTGCCGGAGTCTTTGGCTCAACGAGCACGTAGGAGATCGTGAATCGCGGGTTAGGAATGTATTGGATCGCCCGGTAGTACGTTGTGTAGAGAGTAGGAACACCGAAGAGACTACTGGATGTAGTCTCTGCAATGCCAACAATCTTCCCGCGATGGTCATTCAGTTCAAAAGTAGTCCCAATCTTGGGATCGCCGAACTTGTGAAATTCCGAGTCATGCAAGACGATAAACGAGTTCTCTGCAAAAATATCCTGGATGCTCCCTTCGAGCATTCGAGGCCTGCCAAACAAACTGGTGTCATCCAGACCCACTACATTCACCGCCTGGTATGTGCCGTTTCCCAGTTTTACAAGGGCCCCGCCAGAGAAAAGCGGGACGGCAAACTTTACCCCGGGGATGCTGCGCGTCGCATCGAGCACATAGCCTGGCAAGCCGATCGTGTTTGCCACGGTTTGCACAGAGGGATCCATCACCCATATATCTGCACCAATGTTGATCACTGTGGCCGATGCACGGTTCAACACACCCGCAAACATAGACATCATCATGATCATCAGGAATACAGCGAAACTGATACCGACAAGCAGCGTAAGGAACTTTGCTCTGTCATTCACCAGTAGCTTGTATGCGAGTTTAAGGATTCCGCCCATCAAATAATGATCTCCTAATCGGATGGGATGCGACAGGTTTCTCGTCACAAACCATTGTGATCGCCGTCACAATTTGTCGAGTGTCCAGGCATGCCACCTTCATCGACTCTGGCATGTGACCAAGATCACAATCTGGAGTGAAGGAGCTCACGGCAGGTCGAGCTCCGCAATCTTAGGCTTATCGCAAGCGTTATCGAAATTGACGCGGGGAGGTGCCGTATGCCCGTAATCAGAGATCAAGTTGGACTAAGTTTAGACCGGATTGTTCTGGCAACAGATTTTTCCCCTGTCTCTGAAAAGGCGGCAGGCTATGCTCAAGGACTAGCGAAGCGTTTTTGTTCGAGCCTGTCGCTGGTCCATGTAATTGACTTGTCGGTCGCCACTCGTTCCGAATGCGAAGCCGTGGGATTGGCTATCGACGAGATACGTCATGTCACTGCGGAAAATCAGGAACGCCTGCTTAGCGATATGACCTCGGCAGGAGTTCGAACAACGGCGCATACGTTGGAGTCACACAATCCCGCGGCTGCTCTTGTCGGCTTCGCAAAGGAGCTCCGGGCCGACCTTATCGTTACCGGAACGAACGCACGGCATGGACTTAGCAAAGCGATTCTCGGTTCATGCGCTGAGGGGATCATCAGACACGCAAGCTGTCCGGTCCTGACGATTGGACCAAAGGCAAAGACAGCTCCAAGCGGAGGGTTATCTTTTCACACTGTTGTGTTTGCAACCGATTTCAGCTCCGATGCCGCCAAGCAGGCGGCCGTAGCGCTGAGCTTTGCCCAGAACAGCGTTGCAAAGATCTATCTCTGCCATGTGCTGGGTCGCCCCGGCAAAGATATTTCCGAGACCATCAGCATGGAGCTGAAGTTCGAATCTGCCTTGGAGAGACTGATACCTCAGTCAACCCACGACTGGTGCAGCCCCGAGTGCGTGGTAGAGGTTGGCGCCGCAGCGCCGCATATCCTCGAACTCGCCGAAAAGGTCCAGGCTGACCTCCTCGTTCTCGGAGCCAAGCACGGCGCATCCTGGTTTGCTCACCTTGTAGAAGGCACAGTCGGACAGGTGCTAATGAGCGCAGCGTGTCCGGTGATGACCGTCTGCGCCAACTAGTCGCCCAGCTGGCTGCCTATGAACGAAGATTCGTCCGCGCGATTGGGGATCTATATCAGGTGTCGGAGAAATCCTCAGCGCGAGCGGACAGGACTGCTCCGCAACTTGCAAGCCGCAAGGATTTCCGACCTGCTACCGCCTCATGCGGTTTGGGTTTCCGCTATGCAACGCGGTCAGGGATAGAATAAGCCCATAGACGGTCGTGCAGCGGGTTTCGATGAGAGATGGCGTCCCAGATTCTGTCCAAGCTTCTGCAGTCGTTCAGAGGGATACACTCGATCACCTCAATGCTGAGCGGTGGCTGGCCGCAATTTTGGAAACGTCCGACGACGCGATCCTCGGAAAGTCACTGTCCGGCATTATCACGAGCTGGAACGCCGGCGCAACGCGGGTCTTTGGCTACAAGGCGAATGAGGCGATCGGCAAACATGTTTCCTTTCTCGCTTGGCCCGGAGAAGAGGAACGGATCGAATCGTTCCTTGAGAAGCTTCGATGTGGAGAACGTGTCACCCATTTTGAAGTTGTGCGAAAGCATAAGAACGGAAGGAAGGTCATTGTCTCGATCAGCCTCTCGCCCATCGTGGATGCCAACGGCACCATCATCGGTATTGCAAAGATCGCCCGTGACATTACGGAGCGAAAGACAATAGAACAGGCACTGGCGGCAAATGAACTCCGGTTACGCAAGCTTACAGAGCTGGAGGAAACCGCCCGTGCTGAGGTGCTTGCGGAACGGAAGTTTAGGGAGTTGATCGAAAATGCTCCTGACGCGATTCTGCAGGTCGACTCAACGGGCGCAATTGTGATCGCGAACCGAACTGCGGAGACGATGTTTGGATATAGTCGCGAAGAGTTGATGGGCAACGGAGTGGATGTGCTTGTGCCCGAAGCAAACCGCGCCGGGCACGCAGGACACCGCAACTCCTTTGCTTCGGCCGGCGTGACCAGGCCTATGGGTCTAGGCCTTGATCTCTTCGCCCGACGGAAAGATGGAACGAAGTTTCCCGTGGAAATTAGCGTGAGCCCAGTGCCGACGGAGAGCGGAATCAATGTCACAGCGGTCATTCGGGATGTCACCGACCGGAAGCAGGCCGAGCGGCGAGTGCGAAGTCTGCAAGAAAAATACATGACCGAGTTGGAGTCCCGGCAAAAGGAAGCAGAACGGTTAAATTGCCTCAAGAGCGAATTTATGGCAAGCATCAGCCATGAACTTCGAACGCCGCTACATACGATCATTGGGTTCGCGGAACTCCTCGAAGAAGAGACCGAAGGCTCGCTGAATGAGAAACAGCGACGATTTCTGCACCACATTCATGGTGATTCTGAACATTTACTGAGATTGATCAATGACGTGCTTGATTTGAGCCGCATCGAGGCGGGCGGTCTCCATCTGCGCACCGAGTCACTGTCTCTGCAAGCGATTGTCGCTGAGACGGTGAACGCGATTCGCCCTTATGCAGATTCGAAGTCGGTCTCCGTCCGGGAGGGCGACCATCTCGACGTTTGCGTTTGGGCCGACCCTATGCGCCTCCGCCAGATCCTCTATAACCTTCTCAGCAATGGCGCAAAGTTCACAGAGGCGGGCGGTGAAGTCAGCGTGGATGCAGCGGTTGATGAAAGCTCCGTGAGAATCACCGTCGCAGATACTGGATTAGGAATTGCTAAAGAGGAGTGCACCCGCATCTTCGATAAGTTCTATCAGGTCGGGTTCACACCGGTTGGAGTTCGGGAGGGAACAGGCCTTGGGCTAGCAATCTGCAAGCAGTTGGTGGAGATGCAGGGCGGAACGATTTGGGTGGAGAGCGAGCCTGGAAAGGGAAGCCACTTTCATTTCAGCTTGCCGCACAGCCTGGTGTGACTGAAATCACAATCGCTGCCACTGCTCGCGCCTAAGCTTAATATGTGGGTAAAGGAATTTTAGATCGTTCGAAGGGCGCTGATCGGCCCTTGGAGATAAGAATACTGATCGCCGACGATACGCTAAGTGGCCGTGAGCTCCTGCGGTCCATCCTTGAGAGTAGTGGCTACGAAGTGGTCGAGGCAGAGGATGGTGAACAGGTGCTCGAAAGAGCTACCGCTTTTGAGCCTCACCTGGTGATCCTCGATCTGCAAATGCCAAAGTTTGGCGGGTGTGCGGCAGCAGTTGCCTTGCGGAAAATTCCTGCATTCGAGCGAACGCCTATTGTGGCGCTGATCGCGGCATTGCCGGATGGGATTCCAGAGCAGGTTGCCCAAGCCGGCTTCACAGGATACCTCGTGAAGCCGATCGGTCCGGCACGACTGCGTCAATGTGTCGCAAGCCTGTTGTAACTTGCCGGTCTGAGACAACAGCGTAGGACGCCGAACTAGGACGAAAGTTCGTATCTCTTCATCTTGTAGCGAAGAGCATCGCGGCCAATTCCAAGCCGTCGCGCCGCCTCCGACTGGTTTCCTCCCGACGCTCGTAATGCGTCTTCAAGGAGGTGCCGCTCCTGCTCTGCAAGTGCCGATGGCGTGTTTCCACTTGCATCCGGAGGTGGATTGGCATGGATGAGATTCTCAGGAAGATTCTCGACATCGACAGTTGCGGTGTCTGCTAGCATGCATGCCCGACCAATGACATGTTCGAGTTCCCTTACATTACCCGGCCAGCCATACCGCTGCAGGACAAGCAATGCACGCGGGGTCAAACCTTCGATCGTCTTAGAAAACTCGCGGCTGAACTTGTGGACGAAGTGGCGAGCTAGAAGCGGAATATCTTCAGATCGGTCCTTCAGTGGAGGAACGGTGATCTCCACCATCGACAACCGGTAATAAAGATCCTCACGAAATCTGCCACCCGCAATAGCTACGCGCAGGTCACGATGAGTTGCGGCGACGATACGGACATTCACCTTGCGAGAGGTGAGCGAGCCGACCGGGAGTATCTCCTGGTTCTGGATGGCGCGCAGCAGTTTTGCTTGTGTCGGCAGCGGCATGTCTCCGATCTCATCCAGAAAGAGCGTTCCTCCGTTGGCGAGCTCAAATAGGCCTGTCTTGTCCCGGTCCGCTCCCGTGAACGCCCCCCTCACGTGGCCGAAAAGTTCGCTTTCGAACAGGGTCTCCACCACAGCGGAGCAGTTCAGCACCACGAATTTACCCAGCACTCCACTGCGATTATGGAGAGCGGTTGCCACCAAGTCCTTTCCCGAGCCAGTCGGACCATGAATGAGCATGGACCGATAGTGCGGAGCCACCCGCTGAATCATGGCGAAAAGGTCCCACATCTGGTTGCTCTTTGCCTGGAGGCCCTCAAATTCCAGATCCTGCGTCCCCGCTGCGGAAGCCGAGCGGGCTCTCCTCCTGTGGTGGGCAGACTCGATGAGGGCTGCGACGCGCTCGCGAAGAATTGCGATCTTGACAGGCTTTTGCAGGTAGTCGGAAGCTCCCTGACGAATGGCGGCAACTGCCGTTTCGGTTGTGTAATGGGCCGTCATTAGGATGACATCAATGGATGAGTCGAAGTCGACGACATGCTGTAGAACTTCCAGTCCGCTCATCCTCGGCATCACGAGATCCGTCACAACGAGTCGCGGACAATGCTTTCGGACCAGTTCCAGCCCCTCCGCCGGATTCGAAGCCGTGTAGACAGCGGCGTCCGAATGGGTGAGTGCTGCGGATAGCAGTTCGAGACTGCCTAGGTTATCGTCAATCACGACAATAGAAACAGCTTCTGGCATAGAGGGTCGTCGACCATCTAAATCGTATAGTGCAAAGGCCAGGTTGGCCAGTTGGGTGATATGGCGCAATCCCTGCGCCTAGCCACCCAATACAGACGCGTGCACATCATGCCGCACGGTCGTATGTGACTGTAATCACTAAGAATCGAGTTTGGCACAGTAATTGCCTTTACGGAGGGCAGGCTTCACCTATCGAGGATTCCATGTCCAAGTGCCTCAATTGCCCCGAAGCAGGAAAGCATGCCTTCTGCAATCTCGGTCAGGATGCACGGGCTTTCCTCGAATCCAACTCGCTCAACACGGAATATCCGCGAGGCTCAACCATCTTTCGAGAAGGTGATCGCAGCAATGCGGTGTTCGTGGTCTGCTCCGGCAAAGTAAAGCTTTCAGCTACCTCGAGGGAAGGCCGTACTATGATTTTGCGGATCGCGGATACTGGGGATGTACTGGGCATGAGCGCAGCGTTGGCTAAGGGGGAGTACGAAGTTACAGCCAGTGCCATCGAGCCTTGCCGGACCCGCGTGCTTCATCTCACGAACCTCACCAGCATGTTACAGAAGTACGGCGATGCAAGCTTGGCAGCTGCGAACGTCTTAGCCGAGGACTATCGCGCAGCCTTTGATGAAGCACGGCTCATCGCTCTTCCAGCATCGCCCGCAGGACGGGTCGCTCGGCTGATCCTGGATTGGGCTGATGACGCCAGGGACAGTTCGGCCGCCTTCATCACGATGTCTTTGACGCATGAAGAAGTTGCCTTGATGACCGCGACAACGCGAGAGACTGTGACTAGAACCCTCAGCCGTTTCCGCAGCGAGAAGATCATTTCGATGAGCGGCGTTGTTATGACAGTACTTCAGCCCAGAGCGCTCGAACGGCTGTGCGCCTGCTGACCCGAAGTGCAGGGCTCGGGGGATCTCGATCACAATGTTGAATGTTTCGAAGCACATCGAGGTTTCGATTCTGGGTTTAGTGTGGGAGCATGATCTTTCATCTGCAGACCTCATCCGCTCACGAACGAAGTGGATTGACCCATTACCCGGAGGCAAACTGTCTCGATGAGCGAAGAGATGGACCTTGGTCAGAAGCCGTTCTAGCTATGAAGCTTGTCGTCTCCATGTTATTTCTCTTGGGGGCTGCCTGGAGCCAAACGCAAACTGCATCACCATCGGCGAATCCTGAGTATTGCCATTCCTCTTCCGCTCAGATGAACGACGTTGACCAACTCCTGAGTGCGAAACTTGCACAGACTCAATCTCTCCTGCCCCCTTCCGATGCACGGTTGGTGGGTGCTTTCTATGGACCTTGCGATTACGCTCCCGCCTGGATCCGGAATGGGAATATCACCCCAGCGGCGCTCGCCATGTCGGATGTGCTCAGGGATGTCGCGGAAAGAGGATTGGATGCGAACGACTATCCTTCTTCCCTAGCGCCGCCAGTGGGGACGATGAACTCCACACCTGATTCCATCGCGGCATTCACGAGGTTTGAACTGCAGTTGAGCATCGGAGCGTTGCTCCTGGCGAGAGACCTTCGGTGTGGGCGGGTCGATCCTCATGCTCTTCATGCTGACCTACCGTCCGCCTGCGTAGGTTTTCAGCCCACTGAATTTGTGTGGAACGTTTCGCACGTGCAGAATCCGTCGGAGCAGTTAGATTCACTGGAGCCAGCGGCACTTGGTTATTTGAGGACGAAGAATGCATTGCGCAGGTATCTCGATCTGGCGCGCACGCCTCAGACTGTTCTTCCTCCTCTGCGGGGGACGGTTCATCCGGGACAAAACTCCGACAGCATCGTGCCTTTACGCGCAGTGTTGATCGAGACCGGAGATCTAGCCGGGCCCGAAGACTCCGGAAACTCACTTTATGACGCTGGGCTTGTTCGTGCCGTCCAGTCATTCCAACTGCGACACGGTCTAACTCCGAACGGCCTACTGACCACCGAGACCTACAAACAGCTTGCAACACCAATGCAATACCGAGTTGCGCAACTCGGTATTACGCTGGAGCGCTGGCGCTGGATTCAGAGATCGTTTGCCGAACCTCCCATTGTGGTGAATATTCCAGAATTCATGGTTCGCGCTTATGACAGCAATTCGCAGGTTGCGCTTTCAATGAAGGTGATTGTCGGTAAAGCCTATCGCCGCAAGACTCCTATTTTCGAAAGCCAGATATCGTCCGTCATCTTTCGTCCTTACTGGAATATTCCTCCGAGCATTCAACGCAAAGAAATCGAGCCGGCGATGCGGCGTGATCCGAAATATCTCAAAAAGCATGGGTATGAGATTGTGCGTGGATCGGGAGGCAGTGTTCGTATTCGGCAACGGCCTGGAGATCAAAACGCTCTGGGTCTGATCAAATTCTCGTTACCGAATGTGTATGACGTCTATCTTCATGGCACGCCGGCACAGGGTCTGTTTGATCGACCCCGGCGTGATTTCAGCCATGGATGTATTCGGGTGGAGGATCCAGTCGGTCTTGCAGTGTGGGTACTGCGGCAGAACCCTGGTTGGCCTCGTGAAAAGATCGAATCTGCTATGCACGGCACAGAGTCGATGTCCGTTCCGGTGATCCATCCGATTCCCGTTCTCATCGTTTATGCAACAGGATTCGCCGCTGAAGATGGAGCGGTGTACTTTCTCCCGGACATATACGGCGAGGACGCAGCTCTGCTGGCCGAGCTGCGGAAAGTAACACTCCAGAGGCAGGAAGGATTTCGCGCGGTTGCTCGTGCAGTTCATCCATGAACCTTCAGGTCACCTGAATGTACCCTTCGCTTGAAGGCTTGAAGGTTAGACGACGGTTCGTTGCGTGATTACGGTCACCGCAAAGTCTGTTATGTTCGAAGTTGAACGAGGAAGAGGACGTCTGCCTGAATGAATCGACACCTGTATCGCCGAAATCATTCAGCCCATGTAGTGGGGCACAAGGAGTTCAGATGGAGACAACTAATCTTCAAGGTCCAGCAGGACAAGAGACCGAATATGGCCTAAAGAGGATCGTGGTGGCCTATGACGCCTCTCCTTCCGCTCAACGAGCGCTCGACGACGCGATCACAATCGGGAAGCGATTCAAGGCTGAGATTCTGCTTGCCCAGGCAAATGCGCCGGACGACGAGCCTGGAAACAGTTGTAGCGTCCTTCGTACTGAGAGAATGCTGGAGTCCAGCGATCTTGAGGCCATCAGAAGTCGCCTTGCCAGTGCCGGTCTGTCCAGTCGGGGCATCGTGCGAGGCGGAATCGTTGGGGATACCTTGTTCAACATTTGCTGCGAAGAGAATGCCGATCTTCTCCTGCTCGGGGCTTACGGTTACGGTCTGAAAGATCGCCAAACGCTCGGGTCTACCGCGGAATATCTGCTTCGCGCAGTGCCTTGCCTGACTTTGACGTATGGCCCAAATGTCACCTCCACCTTCGATTTGATAGTTCATAAGGGGCCCGTTCTTGTCCCGGTCTCGCTGCCCTGTCCCCTGAGTCAACTACAGCGAGCAATGGAAGTCGCAAGACTGTTTGGGGTTAAACTTGAGATCTTGCATGTCGCGGATCACGTGAAACCAGCAGTTATCCACGATCTCGAATACCAATGCGAGCAATTGACCGAGCATCTACGCCGTGGTGGCATACGCGCTCAATGGTCGCTATACTGTGGGATGCCTGACACCGTCATACGAAGTCGAGGTGTCGAGATCGATAGTCCATTCATCCTGATGCCGCTGAAGTGGGGCCACAGCCTCTCTTCCATCACATCGGACAATGTGGCAGCTCGTGTGATCCGCTGCTCGAAAATCCCGGTCATGACCTACAAAGTTGATTAGCGCCACAATAGTCGTCTGTGATGGATCTTTCTTAGATCATTACGAAAGCCCCGTGATGCCGATGTGGCAGGGAACAGAATCGCCATTGTGCGGAGGCTTCGAGTTTTGGAGGGCGGGATTGCTCTACTGCCCACTGCGGCTTATCTCGATGGGCGGTCAGCCACCAGGGTGAAGAACCTTTTGGTGGCTTATGTTGTCACCATCCCCGCGTTTCAATATGCCAAAGACCACCGTGGAGAGAATGGTCATGCCGCCAAGAATGACGAACGCCTTATGGATCCCGTGAATCATCTCCGCCGGGCCTAAACTTACGTTCTTCGTAATGAAGAATACGGTAACTAATCCCGCTGCTGCGACACCAAAACTGATCGACATCTGCTGCATGGTGCTTGCGATGGAACTCGCGCTGCTTGCCTCTTCCTCCGTGATGTCTGCATAGACAAGCGTGTTCATGCTCGTATATTGCAGAGAGCTGAAAGCTCCATAGCCAAATGCCTGCAGAACGATAAGCCAGACTGGTGTGTGAAGTCCGATGGTCGCAAAGAATAGAAGGAGAAGGCCGAGAATCACCGTGTTGGAGATCAACACGCCACGGTACCCAACGCGCGATAGTAGGCCCGGCATGAACAGCTTCATGCTCATGGCGGCGATCGCCTGCGGCATGATGAGCAACCCTGACTGAATGGGACTGAACCCCAGACCAACCTGGTAGAGGAGCGGCAGGAGAAATGGCACGCCGCCGATTCCAAGACGGGTGAAGAAGCTGCCGCTCACCGCAGCGCGGAACGTTCGGATGCTGAATAGGCTAAGTTTCAACAATGGGAATGGAATGTGCTTCGCATGGATTCCATAGCCTGCGAGCAGCACGAGAGAAAGGGTCAATAGCCCCGATATCTCTCGTATGCTTAGAGTGTGTTCCCCGAATATCTCCAAGACATAGGACAGCAGCGCGATTCCGGATCCAAAGAGAATTAGCCCGACCACGTCGAGTGGGTTTGTTTGCTCTTCGCGATAGTCCGGCAAATGTAGATAGACGAGGATCAAACCGGCCAGGCCAATTGGAAGGTTGACAAAAAAGATGAACCGCCAGTGAAGGTAAGCAACAATCAAGCCTCCGGCGATGGGGCCGAGCATAGGAGCAACTAACGCTGGAATTGCAACGAAGCTCATGGTGCGGATGAGTTCGGATTTAGCAAACGACCGTACCAGTGTGAGCCTCCCCACCGGCACCATCATGGCTCCCCCGCAACCCTGCAAGATGCGACACGCGACGAGCAAATGGATGTCGCTCGATATACCGCAGAGAAGTGAACCCAGAGTAAAGAGCGCAATCGCGGAGGCGAATACGCGGCGTGTTCCGAACCGATCGGCCATCCAACCGCTGATCGGAATAAAGACCGCAAGGCTCAACGTGTAGCTGGCCAGCACCGACTTCATGCTAAGCGGCGCCACTTTAAGGGCGGCAGAGATGGTGGGTACCGCTGTATTCAGAATCGTTGTGTCCAGAGACTCCATAAAGAACGCGACTGCAACCAGCCACGGCAAAAGACGCTTGCTCGTGGCAGACAGATTGGACTGCAGTGAAGAATCGTCAACGGAACTCGATGGATTCATAGAGTAGGCAGGCTACAAAATGGCGACGCTAACACGATTACGGTAATTCTCTAGCTGAAAAGGAACTCTTTTGTGCGTAGGTCTTTGACTGTGTCGCGAAGCTTAGCTGCCTTTTCGAACTCGAATTTCTTCGCAGCTTCTCGCATATCACTCTCAAGGTTAGCAATGTAGCTGTCGAGGTCGGCCCGGGTCCCAAAGTCGGGAAGCGCTGCATCCTCTTCGGTAAGATCCGCATAGTCTGCCTTGAGAACCGTTGCAAGCGAATCATTGATGCCACGTATGACAGTCTGTGGCGTGATATCGTGCTCTTCGTTGTAAGCCACCTGCTTTTCCCTGCGACGATCGGTCTCGTCGATAGCGCGGCGCATGGAATCCGTCATCTTGTCGGCGTAGAGTATGGCGCGACCCTCTAGGTGGCGAGCGGCGCGACCAATCGTCTGAATCAGGGACCCCTGCGAGCGCAGAAAACCCTCCTTGTCAGCATCGAGAATCGCAACAAGCGACACCTCAGGAAGATCCAGCCCCTCTCGCAGGAGATTGATGCCGATGAGGACGTCGTACTCGCCCTTACGTAGGTCGCGGAGGAGACGGATGCGCTCGAGGGTTTCGATCTCGGAGTGCATGTATCGGCAGCGAACGCCGACCTCGGTGTAATAGTTGGCAAGATCCTCCGCCATGCGCTTGGTGAGTGTGGTAACGAGTACGCGCTGGTTCCTCGCAGCGCGGTCGCGAATCTCGGCTAGAAGGTCGTCGATCTGACCTTTGACGGGGCGGATCTCTACTTCCGGATCGACAAGACCTGTGGGGCGAATAATCTGCTCGACGACGACTCCGGCGGACTTGGTGAGCTCAAAGGGGCCGGGCGTAGCGGACACGTAAATGGTCTGTCCGACGCGAGTTTCGAACTCCTCAAAACGCAATGGGCGATTGTCCATCGCCGACGGAAGCCGGAAGCCGTAGTCGACGAGGTTCTGCTTGCGCGAGCGGTCGCCGTGCCACATGCCGTGGAGTTGCGGGACTGTGACGTGCGACTCATCGATGAAGACGAGGAAGTCGCTCGGGAAGTAGTCGAGAAGCGTCGGCGGGGGCTCGCCGGGAAGTCGTCCGGAAAAGTGGCGCGAGTAGTTCTCGATTCCATGGCAGAAGCCGACAGACTTGATCATCTCGAGGTCGAAGCGGGTGCGCTGGTGGATTCGTTGCGCCTCAACGAGGCGGCCCTCTTTTTCGAGCTGAGCCTCCCAGTCGGCGAGTTCGGCGAGGATGTTATTGACGGCTGCGTTCTTGCGCTCAGGAAGAACAACGTAATGGCTCTTTGGATAAATGGGCAGGCGCGAATACTTCTGCTTGATGGTGCCGAACAGCGGATCGATCTGCGAGAGCGAATCGATCTCGTCCCCGAAGAGCTCAATGCGAAACGCGTTCTCGTCGTATGTCGGATAGACCTCGATCACATCCCCGCGCACTCTAAATGTTCCACGGCGGAAGTCGACGTCGTTGCGTTCGTAGAGGATCTCGACGAGGCGGCGGGTGATATCTTCACGCTTAATCTTCTGGCCCTTTTCGAGCAACAGCAGCATGCCATAGTAGGCCTCGGGAGAGCCCAGACCGTAGATGCAGGAGACAGAGCTGACGATGATGGCATCACGACGCTCGAAGAGACTCCGCGTCGCAGAAAGTCGAAGCTTATCGAGTTCATCATTGATCGTGGACTCTTTTTCGATGTAGAGGTCGCCAGCCGGGATATAGGCCTCGGGCTGATAGTAGTCGTAATAGGAGACGAAATACTCTACGGCATTGTTGGGGAAGAACTGCTTGAACTCGTGGTATAGCTGTGCGGCGAGAGTCTTGTTGTGCGCGAGGATGAGCGCGGGACGGTTAAGCTCGGCGATCACCTTCGCCATCGTGAAAGTCTTGCCGGATCCAGTGACGCCAAGCAACACCTGGTCCTTTTCGCCTGCGTGGATACCCGAGACCAGTTCGGCGATGGCGCGTGGCTGGTCACCTTGCGGCTTGTATTCAGAGACGAGTTGGAAGTCCATCCTTGTAGGATATGGCAAAGGGAGGGCAAAGATGCCCGAGGGAATGACTGAGCTTTGGCTGGTGCGGCATGGAGAGACGGAGTGGAGCCTCGATGATCGGCATACGAGTTGGACGGATATTCCGCTAACCGACCACGGACGCCAGAGCGCCCGAAAGTTGCGCGAATTCCTCGCAGGGAAAAAGTTTGCGGCAGTATTTGTGAGCCCACGGCAGAGGGCTCGTGAGACCTGCGAGATCGCCGGCTACGGCGACGTGGCGGTCGTTGAAGATGACCTGCAGGAGTGGAACTACGGCGAAAGCGAGGGTAAGACTACCAAGCAAATGCGCGCGATCTACGGGCCGCAGTGGAGCGTGTGGACGGATCCTATCATTGGAGGCGAAACTGTGGAGCAAGTCGGAGAGCGGGCGGATGCCATGATGGCGAAGTCTCTGTCTGCTGCGCCCTCGGGTGGTGCGGTTGCACTCTTCGCGCATGCCCATATTCTGCGGATTCTTGCGGCTCGATGGATTAGCTTACCGGCGGTTGGGGGGAAGTCATTTGCGTTGGGCACGGGCAGCGTCAGCGTCCTGGGATTCGAACGCGAGGCGCATGTTATCTCGAGGTGGAACCGCGGTTTCGAAAACCACTGGTAGAAAGCCCATCGAAGCAGGACGGAGAATCTTTGCGATCTCCGTATGCGTCCAAGCGATCTCCGTATGCGTCCAAGATGGAGTGAGAGGCAAATGGATCCTATTGTTGAGCTGAAGCATGTGCATGTGGCACGCGGGAGTAACGTTGTTCTGCACGATCTAAGTCTGCTGATCAACCGCGGTGAACATCTTGCGATTCTGGGGCCGAACGGCTGTGGTAAATCCACACTATTGAAGACGATTACCTGCGAGGTCTATCCACTGGTTCGCCCGGAGACGAGCGTGCGCATCATGGGCCGAGAGCGCTGGGACTTGACGCAATTGAAGCGCCGAATGGGTATCGTTGGAACAGAGTTGCCAGGAAAGCAGACGCTGTCGACGACCGGCTTTGATGCGATTCTTACGGGTTTTTTCTCAAGCTCAACGCTGTGGCCGAATCTGACGGTAACAGCACAGATGCGCGAGCGCGCAGAGGAAATCATAGTACTAGTGAGTGCTGAGAATCTGCGCAATAAGCCAGTAGGAGAGATGTCCGCAGGCCAGCAGCGCCGCATCATGATCGGCCGGGCGATGGCAGGAACATCCTCGACTGACGATGGAGGCAACGTGCAGATGCTGCTGCTGGATGAACCTTCAAACGCCCTGGATCTGGGCGCGCAACACGACCTGCGCGAGATGCTGCGCGGATTAGCGCAGCGAGGGACGGCTATTTTGCTGATTACGCATCATATCGCCGATATACTGCCCGAGATCGATCGGATTGTGATGATGCGTGATGGTCGTATCGTGGCTGATGGAAGCAAGACCGACCTGCTCACGGAGCAACGCTTGAGTGACTTGTTTGGGCGCGAAATCGTAATGACCGAACGCGGTGGATATTGGAATGCGTGGTGAGCGACCTTAGCGGCCTGTGTTTGTCGAACCCACCTGAAGCGTGACTAACTCAGGTCGCTGCAGTTTACTGGGGCCCAGCATTGCGACCTTTGGAAGCGGGCCACGCACCATCGCAACTTCGTCGCAAGCATAAAGGCGTGGACAGGTCTGGCAATCCTTGTAGATTTTGTCCGGCATGGCATCGCGTTCAGCGACACGGAAGCCGAAGTGCTCGAAAAAGGTGGGAATGCGCGTGAACAGGCATACTGAAGTGACAGCGTGCTGCTCGGCCTCTTCCACGAGAGCTTTCAGGAGAAGTCCACCGGCACCTTGGCCCTTTGCCTCCGGTCTCAGCACAATTGAGCGTACCTCGGCCAGATGAGGTCCGTAGAGATGCAGCGCGCCGCAGCCCAGGAACTCGCCGTCGGAGGTCTCGGCGACCGTGAAGTCGCGAATGTTTTCGCAGATCTCTGCGTAGCTCCGGCGTAGCAGTGTTCCATCGCCAGAGAGCGAGTTCACGAGATCGAAGACGTTACGCGCATCCTGAAGGTGCGCCTTGTGCACCCGGATATCAGGCATTGGCAACCTCCGCGGCCGGTGAATGACGTGCAGCAGTGTGCTGCTTTGCGCGTTCCTGCGCAGTTGCAAGAGCCTGTTGGACGCGGGTCGTGGCAGTTCCTCCTACAACATCGTGACAGTCGATGGTTGCCTGCAGCGAGATTGCTTCATGAAAGTCAGGGCCAAACTCCGAACCAAACTGCTGCAGATCCTGGGGCGAGAGCGCGTCAAGTTCCACGCGGCGCTCAAGTGCGAAACGAACGACGTTTCCAATGATCTCGTGGGCTTTGCGAAAGGGGACTCCCTTGTGCGTCAGGTACGTCGCCGCAGCCATTGCATTGAGATACCCAGATTGTGCGGCGCGGTCCATTACGTCAAAGCGGAATTTGAGCGACACCGTAAAAGCTGGCAGCACACTGAGAATCCCGGCAATCGTGTCGGCTGCGTCGAAGACCGGTTCCTGGCCTTCCTGCAGGTCCTTGTTGTAGGCGAGGGGCAGTCCTTTGACAATTATGCCGAGCGTCGCCGCCGCGCCCGCGAGCCGTCCGCACTTCCCGCGAATGAGCTCGGTCAGGTCGGGGTTCTTCTTCTGCGGCATCGCGCTCGATCCTGTGGAAAAGCGCTCTGGAAGGTCAAGAAAGCCAAATTCTGCTGTCGAATAGAGGGTGAGTTCTTCGGCGAAGCGCGAGATATGCAGGCCGAGTGTGGAAAGTACTTGCGTGAATTCAACCGCGAAGTCGCGATCACTCGTAGCATCCATGCTGTTTGGCGTCGGCGCGTCAAAATTGAGGGCCCTGGCAGCGATGGTACGGTCCAGCGCGAGCGTTGCTCCGGCGACTGCACCGGAGCCCAGCGGGCAGAGATTCATCCGTACGCGCGCATCGACGAGGCGCGAATAGTCGCGTTCCATCATGCTCACGTAGGCGAGGAGCCAGTGTGCAACGAGCACAGGCTCTGCACGTTGTAAATGCGTGTAGCTGGGCATGACAGCCCGTCCTGCCTCTTCAGCGAGGAAGATCAGCGCGGACAGCCATTGCTCAAGGCCGTAGAGGGTCGCATCAATGCTGTCGCGCACGAAGAGCCGCATGTCCGTGGCGATCTGTTCATTACGGCTGCGGCCAGTGTGGAGTTTCAGCGCCAGAGTGCCGATTTCCCTGGTCAGCTCGAGTTCGACGAAGTGATGGATGTCCTCGGCCTGTGGCGATGAGGCGACGAGCGCAGCGCCGATCTGCTGCGTGCTCGTAATGTAGTCGGGCTCTGGTGATGACACCGAGATACGGTGCGACCAGGCCTCTGCGCGAGTGCCCACAGCGGCGAGACCACGCAGCGTTGTCTCGAGTTCTGTAGGCGTAAGGACACCGGCGGCTGCAATCATACGGGCATGCGCCGAGCTGGCGGCCACCTCCTGCGGAAGCAATCGCCAGTCGAACGGAAACGACCGCTGCCACTGCTCGAAGGTTCGGTCGAGGGGCTCGCGAAAGCGGCCGGACCACATTTTGGTGGGTTCATTGGACATCGTGGGAAGCGTACCTCAGGGGCTAAAGCCCGGAAATGTTTGTGTCTGTTACGTACGGCGCGGCTGAAGCCGTGCCCCTTCGATTCCTGCCGGGTTGAAAGAGAACAGTCAACCACAAGTGCAACAGCAGATCCCCCGCGGGAAGCAGAAAATGGAAAAACAAGAACAACAGCAAATACAAAAAGCAGCAGCAAAGGCCGTGGGTTTGGCATGGTGCTCGGCTGGGGCAACCAGCGTTGTAGTTACTCCTTGTCGCTCCCGCTGCTCAGTTCTGGCATCTCAGAGCCTTTGCTTAGCGTGAGTAGACCGGTTGCGGCGTAGATGATCAGCTTGGCGCGGGTGTCAGTGATGTCGAGGTTGCGCATGGTGAGCTGGCCGATGCGGTCTCGCGGGGAGAAGGCGGACTCGGTCTTCTCCATGCTGAGGCGTTCGGGCGAGAAGGTGAGGTTGGGCGAGTCTGTGTTCAGGATGGAGTAGTCGTTGCCACGGCGCAACTCAAGCGTGACTTCGCCGGTGACGGGCTTGGCGACCCAGCGCTGGGCGGCTTCGCGCAGCATGATGGCCTGGGGATCGAACCAGCGGCCCTGATAGAGAAGGCGGCCAAGTTTACGTCCGCTGTCGCGGTACTGCTCGATCGTATCTTCGTTGTGGATGCCGGTGATCAGGCGCTCGTAGGCGATGAACAAAAGAGCAAGACCAGGCGACTCATAGATGCCGCGGCTCTTAGCCTCGATGATGCGGTTTTCGATCTGATCACTCATACCCAGGCCGTGGCGGCCACCGATGCTGTTGGCTTCGAGCATCAGGGCTACAGGGTCTGCATAGTACGTCCCGTTGAGGGCGACGGGGAAGCCTTCTTCGAAGCGGACGGTGATCTCTTCGCGCTTGATCTCAACGTCATCGCGCCAGAAGGCCGTGCCCATGATGGGGACGACGATCTTCATGCTGCTCGTGAGAAGCTCTAGATCCTTGGCTTCGTGGGTCGCGCCGAGGATGTTGGAGTCGGTCGAGTAGGCCTTCTCGGAGGGCATCTTGTAGCCGAAGCCGGACTTCTGCATGAAGGCCGACATCTCGGCACGGCCGCCGAGCTCGTCGATGAAGGCGGCGTCCAGCCACGGCTTGTAGACCTTGAGGTCCGGGTTTACGAGCAGGCCGTAGCGATAGAAACGCTCGATATCATTGCCTTTGAAGGTCGAGCCGTCGCCCCAGATATTGACGTCGTCTTCCTTCATGGCGGTCACGAGCATGGTGCCGGTGACCGCACGGCCGATGGGTGTCGTGTTGAAGTAGGTGACGCCGGCGGTGGTGATATGAAACGCGCCGGACTGGAGGGCGGCGATGCCTTCGCGAACGAGCGGGCCGCGGCAGTCGATGAGCCGGGCCTTTTCAGCACCATACTCGAGCGCCTTGCGTGGGATCTCATCATAGTCGGTCTCGTCAGGCTGACCGAGGTTGGCGGTGTAGGCGTAGGGTATAGCACCCTTCTGCTTCATCCAGTGAAGTGCGGCGCTGGTGTCCAGCCCGCCGGAAAAGGCAATACCCACCTTTTGGCCGAGCGGCAGGGTTTCGAGAATTACGGACATAGAGATGGTTTTCCTGGAGCTTTATCGTTTTGTGCGGGCTTGCAAGCCCGAGCGGTTGCGGTTGCTGGGTATACGCTTGGCACCGCCAAGCAGCATGAGGGTGATGGCCTTCTGCGCGTGCATGCGGTTCTCGGCCTGATCGAAGACAACGGACTGTGGGCCGTCGAGGACGGCGTCCGTGACCTCGGCCCCGCGATGCGCCGGGAGGCAGTGCATGAAAACCGCTGACTCCTGCGCGCGCAACATCAGATCTTCGTTCACCTGGAAGGGCTTGAAGATGGGTGCGCGCCGCGCAGCCTCATGCTCCTGGCCCATGCTCGTGCAGACATCGGTGTAGATGGCATCCGCGTCAGTGGCAGCCTTGATCGGATCGTGCGTGAGAGTAAGCGAGCCACCTGTGTTCTCGGCGATTTCAATAGCCTTGTGGACGATGTCGAGCTTCGGCTCGAAGCCCTTTGGCGTCGCAACGGTGCAGTGAACGCCGAGCAGCGCAGCCGTAAGGATGAGCGAGTGGCAGACATTGTTGCCATCGCCCACATAAGTAAACTTGAGCCCTTCAAGCGAGCCGAAGCGCTCCTCCAGCGTCATAAAATCCGCAATTGCCTGACAGGGATGCTCGAGGTCGGAGAGCGCGTTGATGACAGGAACCTTTGCATTGGCAGCCATCTCAGTGATGGTGTCATGCGCATACGTGCGCAGAACAATGACATGCATCCAGCGCTCCAGGTTGCGCGCTATGTCAGGAATTGACTCACGCTCGCCCAAGGGGGAGTTTGTCTGGTCAACGAAGAGAGCATTCCCGCCGACGGTATTCATCGCGGTCTCAAACGTGAGGCGCGTGCGCAGTGAGTCCTTCTCGAAGATAAGCACCATCTGCTTTGCGTCGAGCGCGTGGCGGAAGTCTTCAGGTTGCGCCTTGACGGCGTGCGCTAGTTCCATGATCGCGGCCATCTCCGCAACGGAGAGGTCGGCGATGGAACAGAGATCGCGACCCGCGAGGCTCTTCGCGGTCTCGTTAAAGGCCGTGTCGGACTGAATGCCGAGTGTGACCGCGGGACGTGCGCCTTTGGGGGAATTCATAACGATGGTCTTACTATCCATTGATCGGTTCTCCAGCCAGCGATGTGCTGTGCAATAAGTTTGACGGAGTATGCAGCGCAAGCAGCTCGCTTAGAGCGGCGATCGTCTGATCGACGTGCTCGCGCGTGATGAGGAAAGGTGGCAAGAATCGGAGTACGGTTTCATGCGTGCGGTTGAGCAGAATTCGGCGATCCATCATGCCGGCAAGGATCGACTTCGCCAGCGCGTCCGAATTGAGTTCGACGCCGATCATCAGACCGAGGCCGCGCACATCGACGATGGATGGATACTTCGCTTGCAGATCGCGGAGACGTGTGCGGAAGTAGTCTCCCGTGGATGTGATGTGATCCAGCAAGCGGGACTGCTTAATCTCGTCGACGACAGCGACAGCAACAGCGCACGCCAGTGGATTGCCGCCGAAGGTAGTGCCGTGCATGCCTGGAGTGAAGGAACGCGCTGCTTCTTCCGTGCAGAGCATCGCGCCCATGGGGATGCCACCGGCCAACGGCTTCGCGAGCGTTGTCACGTCGGGTTGGATGCCATAGTGCTGATAGGCACACCATTTTCCTGTCCGGCCCATGCCGCTTTGAATCTCATCGAGTAGCAGCAGCGCGCCTGTGGAGTCACAGAGTTCCCGCGCGGCAGCCAGGAACTTCTGCGAGACGGGATTGATGCCACCCTCACCCTGAATGGGCTCAATAGCGATGGCGCAGACGTCGGTGGAGAACGCGCCACGCAACGCTGCAACGTCATTGAAGGCGACGAACTCGACACCTGGCATCACCGGAGCGAAGGGTTCGCGGTACTTCTGCTTGTGCGTTGTTGCGACCGAACCCATCGTGCGGCCATGAAAGCTGTGCTCGATGGCGAGGAACTTCGTTCCGAGTTGCTTGCCTTCTGCCCGCAGGCGGCCGGCATGCGCGCGGGCCAGCTTCAGAGCCGCCTCCCAGGCCTCCGTGCCGCTGTTGCACAAGAAGACGCGATCGAGGCCGGTAATCTCAGTCAGTCGCATCGCCAACTCGGTCGTGCCGCGGTGATAGAAGAGGTTCGAGGTGTGCAGGATCTGAGAACTCTGCTCGGCGATGGCATGGGTGATTGCAGGATGGTTGTAGCCAAGCGCGGACACGCCGATACCACTTAGCAGATCGAGATAATCGTTGCCGTGTTCATCGCGCAGGTGCACGCCTTCGCCTGAGACGAAGAGCAGCGGGTAGCGCTCGTAGGTCTGAACCAGCAGTTTAGACTCGGCTGCTTGAAGGTCCTTCAAACTGCTTCCAGTAATAGAGTTCATGCGACCATCACCTCCGTTCCATCGTTGACGCGCGAGCTAAGCAGATCAGGAAGAACTGCTGCGGATTCTGCAGGAAGGATGCGAACGCGCTTGACCCCATGTGTCAGTGCCTCCTTGCATGCATTCAGCTTTGGCAACATCCCTCCAGAGACAACAGCTTGCTCTTCAAGTGCCGGAATCTGTTTGAGTGAGAGCCAGCGCATGACATTGCCGTCTGCTCCTTTGACGCCGGGAACATCTGTAAGGAAGACGAGGGCGTCGGCCTTCGTCGCAATCGCGCAGGCCGCGGCCATCTCGTCGGCATTGATGTTGTAGTATTCGCCATCGAACCCAAGCGCAATCGAGGAGATGACAGGGACTGCCCCCATCGTCCAGATGGCATCGAGCCACTTGGGATCGGTCGCCGCGATCTCGCCAACGTATCCCAGGTCTGGCGTGGTCTTTTTCTTGCGTGCCCGAAAAACATGCCCATCACCCCCTGTGAGCCCCATCGCTGCCTGCCCGCACTGGTCGAGCGCGGCCACCAACGACTTGTTCACCCGGCCGCCAAGGACCATGAGTGCTGCATCGCGAGTCTCTGCGTCAGTGATGCGGAGTCCCGCGACGAACTCACTCTTCTTGCCCATCTGTGCAAGCACCCTTGTGAGCTGCACACCGCCACCGTGGACCAGTGCCACCCGGTGGCCGTCCTTGGCTAGCTCAGCGATGGCTCTGGCACAGCGCTGCAACAGCTCTGGATTATCCAGTGCTGCGCCGCCGAGCTTTACTACGAACTTCATAGAAGACCCTCCACCTCATGCCACCTAGCCATGAGATTCATATTCTGCACTGCCTGCGAGGACGCGCCCTTCAATAGATTGTCAAGACATGAGACGACGACCAGGCGCCGGCCATCGGGAGCGAGCTGAAAACCAAGGTCGCAGAAGTTGGTACGCACAACGTGCTGAATCTGCGGCAGTTGCGGCGAGCGACGAACCCGAACCAAAGGCGCATCTGCGTAGAAGTCATCGAAGCAGGACTGGATCTCTGCGGTATCTGCGCGCTCATTCAAGCGCACGTAAATCGTCGAGAGGATACCCCTCGGAATCGGCAGCAAGTGCGGCGTGAACTGGATCTGCTCACTCGTGAGGTTGAGCTGCTCGAGAAGTTCGCCCGTGTGGCGATGGCCGAAGACCGCGTATGCCGAGAGGTTGTCGGCGGCTTGCATGAAGTGGTTCGCTGGAACCAGCGATTTGCCTGCGCCGCTGACTCCGGACTTAGCATCGCAAATAATCCCGCAGTCAAGGTCGACAAGGTTCGCGCGCAGCAAGGGAGCCAGCGCAAGGATAATGGACGTGGCATAGCAGCCAGGATTTGCGACGAGGCGCGCGTGCGCGATCGCCGGTCCGTGAAGCTCGGGCGAGCCGTAGACGGCTTCAGCTTGCAGCGTTGCTGCGAGCGCTGGGTCGGCGTCTTCGAGCTTGTAAACAGCACGATTGCCTTCGCTGTGCAGGCGCCACGCACCACTGAGATCGATCACGCGAATACCCTGCTCGAGCGCCTCGGGCACCCACGCACGGGATTGTTCATGCGGTGTTGCCAGGAAAAGGATATCGATGGACTCGCGCTGCAACTGCTTCCAATCAAACGCCATCACGCTCAACTCATCAGCATGAGGAAGACCTGAGAGTTGCGGATGGAGACTGGTGAGTGCGACCGGCTGTGCGTCGGCTTCGCCCAGGCGTCCGAGAAAGATAGGCGGCGTGTTCGCCAACCGCGGATGACGCAGCAACAGGCGGGCAAGTTCGCCGCCGGTGTATCCACTGACGCCGGCCACTGCCGTCCGCAGGGAAGTGAGGCCAGTGTCAGGCAATGTATGCCTCGATTCGGCTCCTCAATGACTCTGCCTTGTGGCTATCTGGACAGATGATCAGCACGGTATTATCGCCGGCAACGGTGCCGACGACCTCCTCCCACTCCTCGGAGTCCATGCTGGCTGCGACGGGCTGCGCACCGCCCACGGTCGTCAAGACGATAAGCAGATTCTGCGCCTGACGCACCTCAAGCCCGAAATCCTGCAGCACGCTGGCGATCTCCGGAAGATCATCCTCCCCGTCCGGGACGACGGGGAGAGCATATCCAGTGGGTCCCTTCATCAGCTTCAACTCGCGAATGTCGCGCGAAAGCGTAGCCTGCGTGACATGAATGCCACGTCCGGCCAATTTGCGACGCAGTTCATCCTGATTGGTGACGGTCGTCTTCACGAGGAGCTCGCGAATCGCACTATGCCGATGACTCTTCATGCACTCCCACTCAGTAACGCCGTAATTTGCAAGCACTAAAAACGTGACGCACAAAGCGTCACACCTTCCGCATAAACATCCACAATTCATGTATAAATATACACACACGCAGTGTCAATACGGCGAACACTATGCATTTCGCCGCTACTTAGTAGTGTACAGGTCATGGATGGTTAGTTAGATGTTTGTACGGGAACGGAAGTATAGTGAACTATGGGTCTTACTGAACTAGAAAGCCGAGGGCGTAGTGAACAGACGCACGCCCAGCATGAACCGTCTCAGCAGTGCTTGCTGCGGGGTATCACGAGCTCGTTGAGCGAAACCAAGAATTCTCTCATCGACCCTCGTTTCGATCATGATTCTTGCGGTGTGGGTTTCGTAGCGTCCGTGCTGGGTAAAGCGGACCACAAGATTTTGCAGGACGCCCTAACGGCTCTCTCACGCCTGGAGCACCGCGGTGCGGTTGCCGCCGACGGTGCGAGCAGCGACGGCATCGGGCTAATGGCCGCCGTGCCGCGTAATCTGCTTCTAGCCGCGACGGGTATCGATCTGGGCGCCGACGAGACGCTCGGTGTAGGAATGGTCTTTTGGCCGCAGGCAGAGACGCGCGCTGAGGCTGTGCTCGAGAGCTGCCTGGTGTCCCAGCAGCTGCGCGTGCTCGCATGGCGCGATGTGCCGACCCGGCCCGAGATCCTTGGCGAGATCGCGCTCAGCACCATGCCGCGTATCCGGCAGGTTCTCGTCGCCGACGCCGCACCGCAGGATCCCGACCCCATGGAGCGCCGCTTATATCTCGCGCGCAAGCAGTTCGAGCGCGCCATTGAGTTAGGCGAAGTCACTGGCTACGTCTGCTCTCTCTCGACGGCCTCAGTGGTGTACAAGGCAATGTGCCTCGGCCGGCTGTTGCCCGAGTTCTACCCGGATCTAGCCTCACCCGACTACATTACAAACTTTGCGGTCTTTCATCAGCGCTATGCAACCAACACGCTGCCCGCGTGGCACCGCGCGCAACCCGGTCGCAAACTCGGTCATAACGGCGAGATCAACACCGTTTGGGGCAATCGCTCGCGCATGGAAGCTCGCGATTCCACCCTGCCGGTCGAATGTAAGCCCGTGCTCACAAAGGATGGAACGGATTCGACGAGTCTCGATGAAACAGTCGAGCTGCTCTCACAGAACGGTCGCACGCTGGCTGAGGCCGTGCGCATGCTGCTGCCGCCAGCAATCGTCGATCGCGTCAGCCCGTTCCTGCACTATCACGCCGGTTGTAGTGAGCCATGGGATGGACCCGCAGCGATCTCCTTCAGCGATGGAAAGATTGTGGGCGCCGCACTCGATCGCAACGGACTTCGGCCTTGTCGATTTGCAATTACTGCCGATGGCCTGGTTGTCGCCGGTTCGGAGGCTGGCTTGGTCGACCTCGATCCAGAGCGCGTGATCGAGAGCGGACGTCTTGGCCCGGGCCAGATGCTTGTGGTCGACATGGTCGAACACAAGGTGCTGCACAACGAAGAGCTACTCGACCTCTTCGACGCAAATGCGACCTACGCAACGCTGGTCGAAGATTCGCCGCTGGTAGCGGTCGCTGAAACCGAAAGCGTCGTCGATCTTGCGGCGCAGCAGCGTGGTTTCGGCTACACCCAGGAAGACGTGAAGATGATTCTGCAGCCGATGGCTACGAGCGGCAAGGATGCCGTTTGGTCCATGGGCGACGACACCCCACTGGCGTTCCTTGCGCGCAGTCCACGTCCGTTGTACTCGTTCTTCCGTCAGCGCTTTGCACAGGTAACGAACCCGGCCATCGATCCTCTTCGCGAGGCGATTGTGGTTTCGCTGGACACGCGGCTTGGCCCGTGGGCACACATTCTCGAGAAGAACGAGCCGCTGCCTGGCATCTCGCTAATTTCGCCATTTCTCTCGTTGGGGCAGGTTGCAGCTCTGCGGGCGCGCATGTATCCGCACAACGAGGCTCTGCGGCTAGAGGAGCTTCCATGCCTCTTCTCGCCGGAACGGACTCTGGAGCAGGCCATCGATGACCTTTGCGGTCGCGCTGTGGAGATGGTGCGCACGGGTGTTCGCCTGCTGCTGCTCACCGATCGCGGTGCGAGTGCAACGGCGCTCCCGATTCCCATGGCGATGGCCACCGGCGCAGTGCATCAGGGGCTTGTAGCGGCGGGTCTGCGCACACTATGCGGCATTGCCGTGGAAGCGGGCGACTGTCGCGACATTCACCATGCCGCGGTGCTGATCGGTTATGGTGCGGGCGCTGTCTGTCCCTGGTTGGCTTTGGAGACGGCACGCTCGCTGCAGCCGGAGGGTGTCGACGGCGAGAAGATGATACTCAAGGCTCTCGACGGCGGCCTCGCGAAGGTGATGTCGAAGATGGGCATCTCGGTGGTGGACAGCTATCGTGGCGCGCATCTCTTCGATCTGCTGGGCCTGCACGCAAGCGTCGTCGATCGATGTTTTCCGAACACGCCGGCTCCTCTGTCGGGCATCGGTTTTACCGAGCTCGACCGCCGCTTACGTCTGACATGGCAGCCCGAGGTGACGGCTGCTTCCGCCGGAACTGCCGAGCTTCCGGATTTTGGCTGGGTGCGCTTCCGCAAGGCCGACATCGCCGAACCGCACATGTGGCAGCCGCCAACGGTCAGGGCACTGCAGACCGTGGTTGGCAGCGCGCGCGGTGTTGCAGCAAGCTCCGATCCGACTGCGGCGTTCGCGATCTTCAGCCGCAACATCGATGCGGGCGAGGCCGTGACACTGCGCGACCTGCTCGATGTTCGACCTGCAGGTGCGGAGCTCGCGCTGGATGACGTGGAGCTACCTGAGAGTCTGTGTAAGCGCTTCATCTCGAGCGCGATGTCGCTCGGTTCGATTAGCCCCGAAGCACACCAGACGATCACGCAGGCGATGAACTCACTTGGAGCGCGTTCCAATACGGGTGAAGGCGGCGAAGATCCGGCCGTCTATCGGCCTGTGGGCACCGCTCCGATTGCGGATCCGGGCGATACTGGAGCGCTCTCCGCTCGGTCCACTAGCCAGGGAAGCGCGACGGCTGTCGCCGAGCTCGTCTCCGCGCCCGCAGTGCATACCTCTCTCAATAACAAGATCAAACAGATTGCTTCAGGCCGCTTCGGCGTTACGGCTGAATATCTCGCCCATGCCGAAGAGATCGAGATCAAGGTTGCACAAGGGGCTAAGCCGGGCGAGGGCGGCCAGCTCCCTGGGCACAAGGTCTCGGGTCTGATTGCGCGGCTGCGTCATGCGCAGCCAGGCTTATCGCTGATCTCGCCGCCGCCGCACCATGACATCTACTCGATCGAGGACCTTGCACAGCTGATCTACGACCTGAAGCGCGTAAACCCGCGTGCCGCGGTCGGCGTAAAGCTGGTCTCTGGCTGCGGCGTCGGCACGGTTGCTGCGGGCGTAGCCAAGGCCTATGCGGACTTCATCGTCATCGCTGGAAACTCCGGTGGCACGGGCGCTGCAGCTCTCTCGAGCATCAAGTATGTGGGTAATCCCTGGGAGCTGGGGCTCTCGGAGGCACAGCAACAGCTACGAGCCACCGGCATGCGGGAGCGCGTTCGACTGCGCACGGATGGCGGCATTGCGACGGCCCGCGATGTGCTGATCGCCGCGCTGCTGGGTGCGGATGAATATGCATTTGGTACTGCTGTCCTTGTCGCGATGGGCTGCGATATGGCCAGGCAGTGTCATCTCAACACCTGTCCCACCGGCATCGCGACACAGCGCCCCGAACTCCGCGCCAAGTTCCGTGGCAAACCCGAGCACGTTGTAATGTTCTTCCGCCAGCTCGCAGGGGACCTGCGACGGCTCCTGGCGAAGTTTGGGCTACCCAGCCTCGAAGCGGCGATCGGTCGCGTCGATCTGCTGGAGCAAGTACGCTTCGACGGCAATCTGGATCTGACGCCAATACTTTCAGCCGCGGGCGATGGGCCAACGCGCTGGATGGGATCGCACAATCAGCGGCCTGGGGAAGATCACCCCCTCGACGACCCGTGGACTGAGCCGGCCCTGGCCGCTACAGCCAGGGGCGAGGCTTTCGCGGTGCACAGCAGGATCTGCAATGAGCATCGTGCGGTCGGCGCCCGGCTCTCCGGCGAGCTCTCCATACGCCGCGCGAAGGGCGAACTCGACGAGGCTGATGTGACCTTCGACCTGGACGGAACAGCCGGCCAGTCCTTCGGGGCCTTTGCGGGCAAGGGAATGAAGCTCATTCTCACCGGGCAGGCGAACGACTTCGTCGGCAAGGGGCTCTCGGGCGCAGATCTTATCCTGCGCGCTGTCGGCCGCGCTGCCGAGCGCAGCGATGAGCACGTTCTGCTCGGCAATGTTGCCCTATATGGTGCGATATCGGGGCGTCTGTTCGCGGCAGGTCGCGCGGGCGAGCGCTTTGCTGTGCGCAACTCCGGGGTGACGGCTGTGATCGAGGGAGTTGGCGACCACGCCTGTGAATACATGACCGGCGGACTGGTCGCAATCCTTGGCGAGGTTGGCATCAACTTCGGCGCGGGTATGACTGGCGGTTTGGCATGGGTGCTCGACGCGAAGCAGACGATGATCTCCAAGAGTCGCTACCATGTGGACTTCCTCGAGGCGCAGACCTTCGCGGAGGCAACGGTGGAGCAGCAGAGCGGCCTGCGCGCGCTGATCGAGGAGCATGTATGCCTCGCACACAGCACGCTCGGCGAGCGGCTGCTGGCCGATTGGTCCAACGTCTCGGCCAACTTCATCCTGTTTACACCGAAGCCGCAGGCATAGCAGCAGACAGTAGAGAGTAGCAAGAGCGGCAGCCGAGTTGAAGCGGCTGCCGTTTTCCGTGGCGTTCGCTACCATAGGGTTATGTCTGATCCTAAGCAAGGCTTTGCCACGCGCGCCATCCACGATGGCCAGCAACCCGATCCGCTTACCGGCGCGGTGAATGTCCCGATCTACCTGACCTCGACGTATCAGCAGGAGGCGATCGGCAAGAACAAGGGTCACGAATATGCGCGGCTGACGAACCCCACGCGCGATGCTCTGGAGGAGAGTCTTTGCTCACTCGAGGGCGGAAGCTCGGCGCATTGCTTTGCGTCGGGCATGGCTGCGATTACGGCTCTGTGCACCATGATGAAGTCGGGCGATCACGTTGTCTGCTCGGACAATGTGTATGGCGGAACATCGCGGCTGTTCGACAAGGTGCTGGTGAACTATGGGCTGGCGTTTACCTACGTAGACACGACCGACGTTGACGCCGTGAGAGCTGCGATTCGGCCCGAGACCAGGCTGGTCCACATCGAGACGCCGACGAACCCGATGATGTCCGTCACGGATATTCGCGCCGTTGCGGATGTATGTCATGCGAAGGGCGTTGAGCTCAGCGTCGACAATACGTTTCTCTCTCCTTATCTGCAGCGGCCGATCGAGCTGGGCGCGGACATCGTGATGCATTCGACCACCAAGTTCCTGAACGGCCACTCGGACGGGCTGGGTGGGGTGCTGGTCTGCACCAAGCCAGCGCAGGCCGAGACGTTCCGGTTCGTGCAGAAGTGTACGGGCGGAATCCTGTCGCCGTTCGAGAGCTATCTGCTGCTGCGCGGCGTAAAGACGCTGGCGGTGCGGATGCGGCAGCACGACGCGAACGGCCGCATCGTCGCGGAGTTCTTCGCCGGTAAGCTGGGCGCGGACAAGGTGTTCTATCCAGGTCTTCCGACCCATCCTCAGTACGAGCTCGCGAAGCGCCAGCAGCGCGGCTTCGGATCGATGCTCTCGTTCGAGTTGGGTTCGCTCGAGCAGGCGAATGCGTTTGCGACGCGCCTGAAGCTCTGCTATCTGGCCGAGTCGCTGGGTGGCGTCGAGACGCTGATCTGCCATCCGGCGACGATGACGCATGCGGCGGTCGGCGCCGAAGGGCGAGCGAAGCTCGGCATTACCGATGGGCTGATGCGAATTTCCGTTGGGATCGAGGATGTCGCGGATATTCTCGCGGACCTTCAACAGGCGCTGGCCGGCTAAGCTGGGGGGTACCCCCCTCCCCCCCTGATTTCGTAAAGTCTCTGGTTGCAACACTTACGAAAACCGGTGTCTGTAAAGTATTCCATCCAGAGACTTTACGGGAAAAGTATTGCATCGAAAGGCTTTATGGGCCGCAGCAGCGTTCAGTTTCGTTGAAGCCCTATTTCAATTATAGGCAACTGAACCTGGGATTATGCCAATGTTTTGGATCTTTTATCTCTTGTGCTATCAGCGGTTTGGGAGCAAAGATGGCGGTCCGGGGGCTTGACAGGTTTTGCGGGAGCGATGGTCCAGAGCAGGTACCATCGGAGAGACACAGCGTGAAGATGTAAGGAGAGAGTTTGTCGATGGCAAAGCCGATTATTGTGACGGGAGCTGCGGGGTTCATCGGGCGCAATACCGTCGCCGAGTTGAACGCGAGGGGCGAGGACGAGATTATCCTTGTCGACGATCTGGGTAAGGATGAGAAGTGGAAGAACCTCATCGGGTTGCGGTACGAGGACATCGTGTCGCCGGAGGAGTTTCTCGGCCTGATCGAAGATGGCGCGTTCGCCGATGCTCGATCGGTCATCCACTTGGGTGCGTGCAGTTCCACGACCGAGAAGGATGCGGACTACCTGCTGCGCAACAACTACCAGTACACGCGGGTCCTGAGTAACTGGGCGCAGGCGAATGAGATCCGGTTTGTGTATGCGTCGAGTGCTGCGACCTACGGCGATGGAGCGGAGGGCTATGACGACTCGGACGATGTGACGCCGTTGCTGAAGCCGCTGAATATGTATGGATATTCGAAGCAGATATTCGACCTGTGGGCGCTGAAGCAGGGCCTGTTCGAGAACGGCGCCGAGGGCTCCAATATTGTCGGGCTGAAGTACTTCAACGTCTTCGGGCCCTATGAGGACCACAAGGGTGATATGCGCTCGGTGGTGTCAAAGAGCTATGGGCAGATCCGCGAGACAGGGGTCGTGAAGCTGTTCAAGAGCTACCGGCCAGAGTACAAGGACGGCGAGCAGATGCGGGACTTCATCTATGTGAAGGACGCGGTCGACGTGACGCTGCACTTTGCCCTGCAGCCAGCCGATGCACCCGGAGGCTTGTTCGGCGGGTTACTGAACTGCGGAACAGGGAAGGCACGGACGTGGGTCGACCTGGTTACGGCGGTGTTCAGCGCAATGGAATTGCCGCCGAAGATCGAGTTCATCGAGATGCCGCATCAGCTGCAGGGGAAGTACCAGTACTTTACGCAGGCGAGCGACGCGAAGCTGCGCGCGGCCGGGTACAAGAAGCCCTTTACGAGCCTGGAAGACGGCGTGCGCGAGTACATCACCGGGTATTACCTGCCACGCGAGGCATAAGTTTTTTAGCCAATCATTTGCTCCAACGAGTATTCTGTCGGAGCCATGCATAATGCAAAAAGAACCAAAGTAATCTATCCAGGGACGTTTGATCCGCTGACGAATGGACATCTCGATCTGATCGCGCGCACGGCGAAGATCGTCGATGAGCTGCTGGTTGCGGTGCTGCGCAACTCGGACAAATCAGAAAAGGGACCGGCCCTGTTTACCTACCTGGAGCGCGAGCAGATGCTGCGCGAGGCGACGGCCGAAATTCCGAATGTCTCGGTAACAACCTTCGATGGCCTGATGGTGGAGTTTGCGAGAACGCAGGGAGCCAGGGCCATACTGCGCGGTATCCGCGCTGTCTCGGACTACGAGTATGAACTGCAGATGGCGATGATGAACCGCAAGCTGGCTCCAGAGATCGAAACGCTGTTCATGATACCGGGCGAGCGGTACACCTATGTCAGCTCGCGGCTGGTAAAGGGAGCGTTTGAGCTGGGTGGAGATGTGAGCACGATGGTGCCTCCGAATGTGATGGAGCGATTGAAGCGGAAGTCGTTGGGGAAGTCCTCGTGACCGAGACGCTGCCGCCGCAGCCTGGCGCGCCGCGGCTCAGTATTCAGGAACAGTTTGGGCAGATCGACATTTATGTCTTCGACCAGATTCTGCGCGGAAATATCGCGCCGGGAATGCGCGTTCTCGACGCCGGGTGCGGATATGGCAGAAACCTGGTGCATCTGCTGCGCGAGGGCTGCGAAGTCTTTGCGCTGGACGCAGATGAAGCGGGAGTAGGGCACGTGCGGGCATTGGCTGCGATGCTGGCTCCAGAACTTCCGGCCGAGAACTTTCGCGTGGGCGCGATCGAGCGGATGGACTTTCCGGATGCGTTTGCGGATGTCGTGATCTGCAGCTCAGTGCTCCACTTCGCGCGCGACGAACAGCATTTTCTGGCGATGGTGGAGGAGCTGTGGAGGGTGTTGCGGCCGGGCGGGATGCTCTTCTGCCGCCTGGGGTCGAGAATTGGAATGGACTTTGAGCGCGTCCGGGACAACGTGTATCGGATCGGCGACGGGTCGGAGTGGTTTCTGGTGGATGAGGCTGTGCTGCTCCGGATGACGGAGCAGATGGGCGGGCTGCTGGTAGACCCGCTGAAGACGACCATCGTGCAGGATTACCGCTGTATGACCACATGGGTCGTGCGGAAGCGCACCGGAGGCAGATAACGGGCAAGCACTTTCTATCCACGCCCAAATCTGAAAGACTAAGATACATGAGTACAGCGATAACGAAGAAGGTATTGACCGACAGGATCAACCGTATCGAAGTTTCCGCCACCATGGCCATAACCGCCGAGGCACTCAAGCTGAAGGCGCAGGGCATCGATCTTGCTGACTTTGGCGCGGGCGAGCCGCACTTTGCGACGCCGAAGCACATCAAGGACGCGGGGATTGCGGCCATCGAGCATAATTTCACCCGCTATACCGCGGTTGCTGGAGCTCCCGAGGTGCGCAAGGCGATCGTCGACCGCCACGCTGCGGACTTCGGCACGAATTTCACGATCGAGGAGTGCGTCTTTACGACCGGCGGGAAGCTGGCGCTGTTCAACGCGATCCAGGTGCTGGTCGACCACGGCGACGAGGTCATTCTGCCCGTGCCGTACTGGGTCAGCTTCAAGGACATCATCCAGTATGCGGGCGGCAAGGTGGTCTACGTCCAGAGCGATGAGAAGGAGAACTTCCGCATCACCGCAAAGATGATCGAGGCTGCAATCACGCCGCGGACCAAGGCCATTATCCTCAATACGCCGTCGAACCCGTCGGGCGCGGTGGTAAGCCCGGAGGACCTTGAGGCGATCGTGCGGCTGGCCCACGCGCGCGGGATCTACCTGCTGCTCGATGAGTGCTACGTCTACCTGAACTTCACGGGCAATATTGTCAGCGGTGGGACGTTCACCGACTGCAAGGAGCATGTGATCGTGCTCGGTTCGCTGTCGAAGACCTATGCGATGACCGGCTGGCGCGCAGGCTTTGCGCTGGGGCCGAAGCAGGTGATCTCGGCGATGAGCAAGCTGCAGTCGCAGAGCACGTCGAACGCTGCCACTATGGTGCAGCGGGCTTCGATTGCCGCGCTGACGAGCTCGCAGGAGTGCGTCGCGGAGATGTGCGCAGACTATATCAAGCTGCGTGACCGCGTGCTCAAAGGCTTCAAGACGATTCCCGGACTCACCTGTACGGTGCCCGAGGGGGCGTTCTACGTGTATCCAAACGTGAGCGCGTTCATCGGCAAGGGCGGAATTACGTCGGCCTCGGACCTCGCCGCAAAACTACTCAGCGAGGCGCACGTGGTGGTTGTTCCGGGTGAAGCCTTTGGAACCAATGACCATATCCGGCTCTCCTATGCAGTGGCGGGAGAGGTGATCGACAAGGGTGTGCAACGCATTCGCGAGTTCCTCGCAAAACTGAGCTGACGCAAGTCGCGAGGGCCGTCCCGAGATTGGGGACGGCCCTCGCAATTAGAGATGGAGAAGTATGGCATCAGGAACGACGAAGACCAGCCATTTGTTTGCTACAACGACGAAGACCAGCCATCCGTTTGCTACGGTAGTGCTCGCGGGAGGTAGCGGAACAAGGTTCTGGCCCCGCAGCCGGCAGGCCAGAGCAAAACAGGTTCTCCATCTGGAAGGCGACCGTACGATGATCCAGCAGACGGTCGCGCGTCTTGAAGACGTCATGCAGGACGTCGCCGTCTGGGTGATTACGAACAAGCTGCTCTGCGGCACGATTACAGAGCAGCTGCCCGAGGTGGAGCAAGAGCGCATTCTGTGTGAACCAGAGTCGCGCAATACCGCACCGGCCTGCGCGCTGGCGGCGTTTCTGCTGGAACGCGAGGATCCGGAGACCGTCATCGGCATCTTTCCCTCGGACCACACGATTGGCAACGTCGCGCGCTTTCACATGATTCTGCGCGCGGGGATCAAGCTGGCGGCGTCCGGCCCGAAGATTGTAGTCCTGGGCGTTCCGCCGACTCGCGATGAGACCGGTTATGGCTACATCGAGCTGGGCGAGGCCGTTACGCCGACCACGGTCGGAGGCGAGGCGATTCCAGTGCGACGGGTGCGGCGGTTTACGGAAAAACCGGATCGCACCAGGGCAAGAAAATTTCTGCGGTCGGGAAATTATGTGTGGAACAGCGGCATGTTCCTGTGGAGCGCGCAGACGCTGTGCGACGCGGTCCGCGAGCACTCGCCGGCGATGGCGCCGCTGCTGGAAAAGATCGCCGCTGCGTGGGGAACGCCCGAATTTGAGGCGGTTTACGCCGATCTGTATCCTCAGTGCGAATCGATCTCGATTGACTATGCGATCCTCGAGCCGCGTTCGTCGAAGGGTGAAGTCGAGTCGGAGCTGTACTGTCTGCCAGCGGACTTTGCGTGGAACGACCTGGGCTCGTGGGCAGCACTGCATGAGTACGTGTCCGAGACGCGGGAGTGTACGAATGCGAACGTCATCGAGGCTGAGGATAATGTTCAGATCGAGTCGACCGGTTGCTACGTGTTTTCGCCGGGCAAGACGGTGGCGCTGGTGGGCGTGAAGGATATTGTCGTGGTCGAAACCGACGATGCGATCCTCGTCACGACCCGCAACAGCTCGCAGGATGTGGGCCGGGTGGTAAAGGAACTCAAGAAGGCGGGTAGAACAGATCTGATCTGAAGGACAGTCTGGGCGCCATAGGCAAGCAGGTCCTTCCCCTTCACTACGGTCAGGGCCAGGATGACATTTTGTTTGGTTGCGATTCCGGTTGTGACATGTTGGGATACGATGAACGATTTGAAGACAGTGGTGAAATTTGGGACCGATGGTTGGCGCGGCATCATCGCCGACGACTTCACCTATGAAAACGTACGTGTAGCCGCAAGAGCGATCGCGCATTACGTTATCGAGCATGAGGATGCGAAGGCCGGCGTTTGTATTGGCTATGACACGCGCTTCGGGTCGAGATCGTTCGCGCGGGTGGTGGCGGAGGTGCTCGCTGGTGCGGGCATTCCGGTTGCGCTGGCGAGTAAGGTGACGCCCACTCCGGAGCTCTCGTTTGCGGTGCGCGGGCGCAGGGCGGCGGGCGGCGTGATGATTACGTCGAGCCATAATCCAGCCGAGTGGAACGGCGTGAAATACAAGGCGAGTTATGGCGGATCGGGCAATCCCGCCATCATTGCGTCGATCGAGAGCTATCTGTTGAAGCCGCTGCCGCTGGCTCCAACGCCTGCACCGATCGAGGAAGTGGATTTTTCCCCACCGTACATCGCAGCTCTCGAAGCGTTTATTGACCTCAAGGCCATCAAGGCCTCGGGCTATCGCTTCCTGATCGACACCATGTACGGCGCCGGCAAAGGGTATGTTGCGGGAATCTTCGGACGCGCGGGCATTCCATTTGTCGAGTTTCGCAGTGAGATGAACCCTGCGTTTCCGGGGATTAATCCCGAGCCGATCCTGCCCCACATTGCTGCGACGCAGAAGGCTGTCGTCGCGGAGCATTGCGATGCGGGCCTCATCACCGATGGCGACGCGGACCGCATCGGCGCGGTGGATGAACATGGGAACGTCGTCGACGCGCATAAGATCTTCTCGATCCTGCTGCAGTGGCTGCTGAAGCGGAAGCAGTGGCCCGGCGCTGTGACGCGGGCGTTCAACACGACCAAGATGCTCGACCGCATTGCGGCAAAATATGGTCGCACACTGCTTGAGCACGGCATCGGGTTCAAGTATGTTGTCGACCTGATGCTGGAGCGGGAGATCCTGATCGGCGGCGAGGAGTCCGGTGGCGTGGGCATCAGCCGGCATCTGCCGGAGCGTGATGGGTTGCTGAACAGCTTGCTGCTCGCGAACGTGATGGCGGACGAGCACAAGACACTGGGCGAGCTCGTCGCCGCGCTGCAGGAAGAGTATGGCGAACACCAGTATGGGCGCATCGATATGCACATCAGCGAAGAGCTGAAGCAGTCGGCGATTCGTCGTGCGGGCGCCAGCGTGAGCGACTTCGCGGGCCTCAAGGTGCTGCGTGTCGAGACGCTCGACGGCATAAAATTCTTCCTCGAAAATCCGGCGTGCGCGGACAAGCCCAACGCAGCAGAGACATGGTTGCTCCTGCGCGCGAGTGGAACGGAACCGCTGTTGCGCGTCTACTGCGAGAGCTGCAGCACCGAGAGCGTGCAGCAGGTGCTCGAGGCCGCGAGAGCATTTGTCCTGCAAGGGAATTCCGCGTGAGCGGTGGGGTGAGCGTAGAGGCCGCGGGCATCCTGTTCGACATGGATGGAGTCCTCATCAGCTCGATCGGCAGCGTGAACCGATGCTGGCGGCGGTGGGCTGACCACTATGGCGTTGCCGGCGCGGAGACGCTCCAGATCCCGCATGGAACGCGGGCCGTGGATATCATCAAGACGCTGAAGCCCGGACTGGATGTGGCCGAGGGCCTGCGCCTGATCGAAGATATGGAGATCGAAGACGTGTCCGATCTGCGGGTGCTTCCTGGCGCGCGGGCGCTGCTGGAGAGTCTGCCAGCCGAGCGTTGGGCGATTGTGACCTCGGCAACCTATCGGCTGCTGCTGGGACGGTTGCGTGCGGCGGAGCTGCCGATGCCGGAACGGATCATCAGCGCCGACATGGTGGAACGCGGCAAGCCCGACCCGGAGCCGTATCGGCGCGGTGCGGAGTTGATCGGGATTGAAAAGGCGGGAGCAGCGCCGGCGGAGTGCATCGTGGTTGAAGATGCACCGAACGGCGTTGGCGCAGGCGTGGCGGCGGGCTGTCGTGTGCTTGGTGTTCTGGGCTCGTCCAGCGAGGCTGGACTGCGCGCGGCGGGTGCCAGCTGGGTGGTGCGGACGCTCGAGGATGTACGCGCCAAGGTCGGTCTGCATGGCCTCGTGATCAGTCTGAACACGCTCTAGTTCCGCAATCCCCAGCAGGGATTACGCCTTCGAGCGGCAGCGCTCCAGCAACATCGCCTCAACGCGGCGCAGATCCTCTTCGGTGTCGACGCCGATGGTGTCGTGCTCGGTCTCGGCCACGTAGATTGCGATTCCGTTCTCCAACAGGCGCAGTTGCTCGAGGCGTTCGGTCTGTTCGAGCTCACTGGGGGAAAGTGCGGCGAAGCGCTCGAGCGCGGCACGGCGGTAGGCGTAGAGGCCGAGGTGTTTCCAGTAGATTGCATCTCCGCGGCCATCGCGATCGAAGGGGATCGTAGAGCGCGAGAAGTAGAGCGCGCGCCCGTCGATGGCGGTGACAACCTTGACCGCGTTCGGATTGGCGATATCTTCCGGGGTGCAGCGAACCTTGGGAGTCGTGACCTCGACATGAGGCGAGACGAACGGCTCCAGAATGGCGGTGATGTGCTCCGGCAGCAGCAGCGGCTCATCGCCCTGAATGTTGACGTAGATGTTTGCATCCACGACGCGCGAGACGGCGTAGAGGCGGTCTGTGCCGCTGGGCAGATCGGGCGAGGTCAATATGCAGGGCCAGCCGCGCTGGTCGCAGAACTGCTGTACCTCGGCGGAGTCGGCGGCGACGATTACGTCACTCAGCGCGTCACAGGCCTTTGCTGCGCGATACACCCAGGCGAGCATCGGCTCACCGGCCAGGGTACGAAGAACCTTGCGGGGAAGTCGGGTTGAGGCCAGCCGTGCTGGAATAACGCCGACTATGCGGTTATGGGTGCTGCTCATGAGCCAACCTTCTCGTCATTTCTATTCTTACGATAACTCTTTACCGCCAACACCACGACCACGATCAGCACGAGCGCGAGCACGCCTGCAGCAGCATACAGAAAGTTGAGAAACCCAAGCAGATCGCACTTCAGGGTGTCGCCGGATGCGCTGCAATCGGGTGTGAGAGAGTGTGTGGATGCGTGCGCCAGGCTGCCCGTTGGGGCCGCAAATGCAAGAGCCAGAAGCAGGGCGGATGTCCTGGCGAGTCGTCTCCGGATTGCAAAATCGTTGAGCACGTTTGACCTGTGAAGTTACGAAACTTATGATGGGAGAGCGGCTGTCGTCGCGGCCGGGTTTCTATGGCCGCTGGATGCAGTCTCCCACCCGGCGGTGTAGCTCAGATGGTTAGAGCGACGGACTCATAACCCGTAGGTCAGAGGTTCGATTCCTCTCACCGCCACCACTCATCCGCTGCGCCATGCCGCTGACCGGATCGCAACTTCTGCAGTAGAGAGTATCATTCCGCTATCGAGCTACGTCTAAATGGCAGGAAGCTCGAAGCTGATCTTCAAACCGATTCCGGAGTCCTTCACCGCACTATGCCCAAGAGCCTCAAGATCTCACTGCTCGCCGTATCGGTAGCCCTCATCCTTTGTGTTTTTCTCGGCGTGAACACGCATGGTGTGAGCGCTGCCGGCAATGCAGTCCCGCAGGACGCGTACAACCAGATCAACGTCTATGGCGAGGTGCTGCAGCATATTCAGTCCGATTATGTCGAGGTGCCGGACATCTCCCAGGTGACCAATGGTGCGTTGCGCGGACTGCTCGAATCCCTCGATGCGGACTCCAGCTACCTCACGCCAGCCGACTACAAGGCCTATAAGGCCGACAGGGGCGGCAAGGCGCAGGTCGGCATCAATGTGTCCAAGCGCTATGGCTATGCGACGGTCATCTCCGTTGTGCCGGGCTCGCCGGCCGACAAGGCACGTCTGACCGATGGCGACATCATTGAAGCCATCGGCAACCAGGACACCCGCGATCTTTCGCTTGCCATGATCCAGCTTCTGCTGGAGGGTATACCGGGCAGTGAGTTGCAGATTTCGGTCATCCGGCCGCGTAAGGCCGAGCCGGAGAAGATGACGCTCAACCGCGTTGTGGTGTCCGAGCCGCCTGTCGCCGAGACAATGTATGAAGACTCTTCGATCTTGTATCTGAAGCCGATGGATATCGACCGCGAGCACGTGCAGCAGGTTGAGTCGAAGCTGAAGGCGATGAAAAAGGCCGGAAACAAGAAGATTCTGCTGGACCTGCGCGACGTTGCCGATGGCGATATGAACGAGGCGGTTCACCTGGCGAACTTCTTCATCAGCTCCGGAACGATTGCGACGCTCGAGGGGCAGAAGTACCCCAAGGAGACCTTTACGTCCGACCCAGCGAATACGATCAACGCGACCGCGCCGCTGGTCGTGCTGATCAATCGTGGCACGTCGGGGCCCGCCGAGTTGGTGGCGGCCGCAATCCAGGATGATAAGCGCGGCCAATTGGTCGGCGAGAAGACATTCGGCGAGGGATCACTGCAGAAGACCTTCGACCTGCCGGACGGCGGGGCGATCATTCTGTCGATTGCCAAGTACGCGTCGCCCTCGGGCAAGCAGTTTGAAGATGATGCAGTGACGCCGGGAACGCTGGTTGCCGCGACCTCCGATGCGTTCGATATGGATTCAGAGGACGGTTCGTCGGAAGCCGAGACCGAGCCGAAGACAGCCGCGCCGCGGCCTGACGATCAACTCACAAAGGCCCTCGACATCCTGAAGGCCAAGGCAGCCTAAGCTGCATCAGCAGCATGGTAAGGTTGGTTTTGCCGTGCCTACTTCACCGAATCATCATGCCAAAGAATCGCTAAACTCGCGGTCGATGCTGTGGCGCGCCATGCGCCGCTTTCCGTTTCAGGATCCCGAGTCCGGCAATCGCCAGTTTGCAGCCCGCGCGGCGGTTCTGCTGCTGCTGGCCGCATCGGCTCTCTTCGGCGTGATGCTGGGGCTGATCCTTGTCTACTCGATCAACCTGCCACAGATGGCGGATCTGGAGCGCTACCGCCCCAGCACGACGACCGAACTCTACGACATCCACGGAAAGGTCTTCGGCTCCTTCGCGCTGGAGCGGCGCATCGTGGTTCCGTATTCGGAGTTTCCTCCGGTGCTGCGCGAGGCGATTTTCTCGATCGAGGACAAGGACTTCGAGCACAACAGCGGTATCAACCTGGTGCGTGTGGTGGGCGCGGCTTACCGGGATGTGCATAGCCATGGCAAGTCGCAGGGCGCGTCGACGCTGACGATGCAGCTGGCGCGAAACCTCTTTCTCTCCTCGGAGAAGACTTACGGTCGCAAGCTGCAGGAGATCTTCCTGTCGCTGCAGATCGAACGGCGCTTCACCAAGTCGCAGATCTTTACGCTGTATGCCAACCAGATCTATGTGGGGCGCGGGACATACGGCTTTGAGGCCGGCTCCGAGTACTACTTCAGCAAGCATGCGCGGAACCTGACGCTGCCCGAAGCGGCACTGCTGGCAGCGTTGCCCAAGGGCCCGGAGTACTACTCGCCGGTGCGCTATCCGGACCGCGCGCTCAAGCGCAGGAATCTGGTTCTTCAGGAGATGCTGAGCGACCACAAGATCACTGCCCAGCAGGCAGCGGAGGCAAAGGCTGCGCCGCTCGGGCTGAATCTGGAGTCGCCCCCGAACAGCGAGGCGCCCTACTTCATCGAGGAGGTGCGGCGGCAGCTCGAGCACGAGTATGGCGTCGAGGAGGCCCATGGCGCGGGACTGCGCGTGTACACGACGCTCGATCTCGATTTGCAGCGAGCGGCCAACAAGGCGGTGCTCGACGGCACGGCTGCGTACGAGCGCCGGCACGGCTGGAAGGGCAATCTCGAGAACGTTTTGAAGACCGGTGTGGGGATCGATGCATACAAGCATCCTGACTGGACGCAGAGCGTGACCGACGGCTCGTACTTCCACGCGCTGGTCACGGACGTTGCGCCGTCGCACATGACGGTGAAGATCGGTCAGATAAGCGCCACGATGGTTCCCGCCGACTGGGCGTGGACCACGCAGGCGAAGGCAACGAACCTCGCGCAGGTGGGCGACATCGTCTACGTGAGGGTGGCGAGTGGCGCCCAGACGGAGACACCCCACGTCGTGCTGGAGCAGGACAGTGGCGCACAGGCATCGATGATGGCGATGGATAACTCGAATGGCGAGGTGCTGGTGATGGTCGGTGGACGCGACTTCGCTCTCTCGCAGTTCAATCGCGCGACNNCGTTCAAGCCGTATGTGTACACCACGGCGATGGAGGCGGGCATGAAGCCGTACGACACCGTGCTCGACGCGCCAGCGACATTCTTTACGGTGGGCGGGCCCTACACGCCCCACGACTATGAGCCGGGATATCGCGGATCGATGACGCTGATCGACGCCTTTGCGGAGTCGCGCAATATTCCTGCGCTGCGGCTGGCGGATAAGGTCGGGATCAAGCGCGTCATCAGTGTGGCCCACAGCTTCGGCATCACCAGCGATATACCGCCGTATCTTCCCGTGGCAATCGGGGCAGCCGACCTCACGCTGGCCGAGCAGGTTGGCGCGTACAGTGTCTTTCCAAACGATGGCATCCGGATTGCTCCGCACTACATCCGCCGCGTGACGGAGGCCGACGGTCTGCCCCTGCAGCAACAGCGCCCGCAGGTGAGCGAGGTTATATCGGTCGATATTGCCCGCGAGATGATGCTGCTGCTTCAGGCTGTGGTGCAGCACGGAACGGGTGCCGCAGCGGCGCAGATGCACCACGCCTTTGGCGGCAAGACGGGCACGACCAACAACTACACAGACGCTTGGTTTATAGGATTTTCCCCGTCGGTGACCTGTGGAACGTGGATCGGCTTCGATAACCGGGAGTCGCTGGGTGAGAAGGAGACCGGGGCCAAAGCCGCGCTGCCGATGTGGATGGACTTTATGAAGGTTGCGGTTGCGGATAGGCCGAACGAGGCCTTCGCGAAGCCCAACGCACCCAAGCGGGAGATCGAGGTTGCAGCCGAGCCGGAAACGGATGCGGTTCCCGTTCCAGAGCCTCCACCAACGCCACAGGAGGATCAACCGGATGCAGATGATCAGGAATCGACTGACTCGACACCTGCCCCTGCTCCGCCTGCCCCTGCGC
The DNA here is from genome assembly GCA_003138795.1 of Granulicella sp. Classification (GTDB taxonomy): domain Bacteria; phylum Acidobacteriota; class Terriglobia; order Terriglobales; family Acidobacteriaceae; genus Granulicella. The sequence continues at coordinate 59,183 of PLHC01000030.1, forward strand.
CCACCGCGCTCACCGATGATTCGGCTGCGGATAGGCAGGCGCCAGCGCCCATCGTCAGAGTAGCGCCCAAGCCCGCAGCAGCGGCGCAGCCGAAGCCGGCCAGAATCAAGAAGCCTCTCCCCGCCGCGGCACAGCCGCCATCTGGCTAGGCGAGACGAGTCGGGAGCGCGTCGGCGAGCGCAAAGTAGCGCAGGGACTGTTGTATGTCGAGCCCAATCTGGGCGCGAAGGGCCTCGGGCGACTCGAAGCGGCGTTCCGGCCGCAGTCGCCGCAGGAAGGCCAGCTCGAGCGGGGTCGTCTCGTCGAGCGCGATGGGCTCAAAGTCGAGCAGGTGCGTCTCCACGGCGAAGGAGTCGGCGCCAAAGGTTGGCCGGTTGCCAAGGTTGGTGACGCCGCGGAAGACTCGCTGGTCTCCGATCGTCAACGTCGAGACGTAAACGCCGTGCGCTGGCAACAGCTCTGCGTAAGGAGCGAGGTTGATCGTCGGGACCGCATAGCGCGTGCCGTAGCCTCTGCCGGGAGCCGGCCGGCTGCGAATGGAGAAGGACCGCCCCAGCAGGGCGCGCGCTTCGTGCAGATTGCCAGCAGCGATGAGATTGCGGACACGGCTCGAAGAGATCTCCTGGCCACGAGCGATGCGTGGCACATAGGCCCGGACCCCAAAGCCCAGCTCGCGGCCAAGCTGCGACAGACCGGTGATGTCAGCCTCAGCGTGATAGCCGAAGCGAAATGTCTCACCTTCATGGACGTCTACCGCGTGCAGTGCATCGCGCAGCACGCGCTCGGCGAAGTGGCGCGCGCTCCAGTGGCGAAGTTCGTCGGTGAAGGGAAGCACGAGCACCAGGTCGAGTCCGGTAGCAGCCAGCAGCTTGAGTTTCTCCTCCAGCGGCGTGATCAGCGGCAGC
>PLHC01000087.1 GCA_003138795.1 Granulicella sp.
CTTTAGCCACGGGCTGCTAGGGCCTTACGGCCCAATTCATTGGGGCTTCTCCCAAAACTCATTTCCGGCTCTCATCTTTCGGATCCAACCAGGCGAAAATTTATTATCCAAGCATGTACACATTTGTGTATTATATCCAGAGGCGGTGTGGTGCGTGGAACTGGAATTCGAATGGGACGAAGAGAAAGCCAGCGCCAACCTCGCCAAACATCGCGTCTCGTTCCTGACCGCTGCTGAAATTTTTGCCAACGAGATCATGGAGCGGATCGACGACCGCGAAGACTACGGAGAGATTCGCTTTATTGCACTCGGCAGGGTCGATACAGAGGTCTATCGGGTCGTGTACACCTGGCGTGGCGAAAACCTCATCCGCATCATCAGCGCCCAGAAAGCGAGCAGAGATGAAAGAGAAATCTACCATAGTGCGACACTCCCTTAGCCAGGTCAGAGCCATGCGGGAACGGGGCGAGGACAAAACCAGTCCAGATGCGCCTGAAGCCGAGTCTCTCGGCGCGGACTTCTGGATGGGTGCCCGCGTCGTCATGCCAGGGGGGAAAACTTCCGTCCATCTTCGCCTCGACAGTGACGTTGTGGAGTGGTTCAAGGCCAATGGAAAGGGACACCTTACCCGCATGAACGCGGTTCTCAGGGCATATGTTGAGGCTCAGAAACATTCTCCATCCCGGACCTAGCCAGGATCATTTCGGCAGCTCCGCGTCAAGGCTGCCTCGGCCCCGGTTACACCGGCGCTGCGCGGCCCTGAGGCGAGTCGCCCAAGGCGTCTCGAAGGCCGCGCTGGCGCGGGAATTTGGGATTAGCCGGGATAGGCTCTACAGATATGTGCCGGTAAAGAAGAGAGGGAAGCGATGAACGAAGCGGAAATGCAAGCGGAGCTGGAGCGTCTGCGGGCAGAGAATGCCCAACTCAAAAACAAAGACAAGGGCGGCCTCACATTGAAGGTGAGCGAGAAAGGCGCGGTTTCGCTGTACGGCATGGGCCGCTTTCCGGTCACGCTCTATAAGGAGCAGTGGCTCCGCGTCCTGGCGAGTGCGCCGGAGATAGAAGCGTTCATCCACGAAAACGAATCCAGGTTGAAGACGAAGGAGTAGGGAATTGAAGAAGGGGGTCCAACGCGCGCTCTGCTAGGGGCGCAGCAGGTGGATGGGTGGACGCTCGACTTCGGCGTGATCTGCTTGCCCACGAAGCAATGACACAGTGCCAGCATCGGCGCCGAAAACTCGGGACAGGTGTCCGGAGTTTGTCGCTGACGCCCTTTCCGTCCCCCAATTGCATAATAAAAAAACTTAATCCCGGATTGGCCTTCCGCCTCGCAAGGTTTATTGCTACGGTTCAATCCAACAGCCTCGAAGGAGAGGCTGTTGGAGGTTTCATCAGTGGGAACTAGCGATATTAATTCACGGCCCATGCTGCTGCTGGGCACAACTTCGGTGGCACCGCCCGCGCAGTCCGCGCCAAAGGACGAGGAGACTCGGTTTCATTGCACAGAGCAGGCGGCGCTCGCGCAGGGTAGGATTGTAGCCACCGCTCAGGGCGAGCTGGATGCAAAATGGGACACCTTGCTCCCTATGCTGCACGATATTTGGTCACATATGTCACAGCGTGGCGACCACTACCTCAAAGCCCAGACCAAGGGCGAAGGCTCTGGGCGCCAGACATCGTGGAATGAGTGGTCTGATGACTTCTGCTCGCAAACCGGCTTGAGCCGCAAGACTCTGCAGCGCAGGGTTATGGCATATCGCAACCGCTTGTTGGGCTCACAGCCGCAAAACACTGCAACCCCCAAGTTGGCCACGAAGCCCGAAGTAGCCGCCGCATCTCACTAGATCGTGTAGCGGCCAGCTTCGACCATTACAGCTGCGATTTCGCGTCCCAGCGTCACTGTGTTCACCGGTTCGTGCTTCGCCAGTCTCCGGAAGATCGCCATCTGCGTTCGCAACATGTCGCCCTCGGCGACCGCTGCAATCACTCGCTCCGCTGCAGTCTCTACTATGCGAAACGAGCGGGCAGCATAGTACTTCGTCATGTTGATAGCCAATTGGTTCCGTCCGGCCATCTTTTCCGTCCGAAGGATGGTCGACTCCAGCGTCAGCACTTCAATCAGGATATCGGCCAGCGCTCCCATGACTTCCTGCTGCTCGGCTAGATCATTCCCATATTTTTGTGAGGCTGCGCCTGAACAGAACAAGCCCAGCTTTTTGGCGCTCGCCAGCAGCGCCCGTTCCTCAGCCAACGGGCCTTCGTATACCGTGCGCGTTCCAGGTCCCGCCATGACCTCATCCATCACACGCTTGATGGCAGGCAGCAGGGCCAGTCGCCCCTGCAATGCCCGCTTGATCATCCATCCAGTGATGATGAGCCGGTTGATCTCGTTGGTCCCTTCGAAGATCCTGTTAATGCGCGCATCGCGATAACTCCGCTCCGCAGGGAACTCTTCGACATATCCATATCCGCCGTGCAACTGGAGCATCTGATCGACGACGCGCTCCAGCATCTCCGACCCCCAGACCTTCAGGATCGAGCACTCGACGGCAAACTCCTCGATCCGCTTCTGCACATCCTGAACAAAGCTCGGCGAAGTCTTATCGAGCCCCGCAAGCGCCGCATCGATTGCTCCAACGGTGCGGTAAACGAGCGCCTCGCCTGCATAGATTCCGGCCGCACTGTCGGCGATCTTCTCCTGCACCAGCCCGAAGGACGTAATGGATTTTCCAAACGCGATACGATCCTTTGCATAGCGAACGCCGTCGCGGAACGATTTGCGCGCACCTCCGATTGCCGCCGCCGCCAGCTTATAGCGACCAACATTGAGAACGTTGAAGGCGATGTGGTGGCCTTTACCGGCTTCTCCAAGAAGATTCTCGACGGGAACTTTGCAATCCTCGAGCCTCAACGGGCATGTGGACGAGCCGCGGATGCCGAGTTTGTGTTCTTCGGCGCAGACGGTCAGGCCCGGCGTTCCAGCTTCAATCAGGAATGCCGTGAACTTCTCGCCGTCGATCTTGGCAAACACGGTAAACAGGTTCGCCATGCCAGCATTTGAAATCCACATCTTCTCGCCGTTCAAGATATAGTGCTTGCCATCGGGCGAGAGAACCGCCTGGGTACGAATATTCATGGCATCGGACCCGGCAGAGGATTCCGAAAGCGCATACGCTGCGATCCATTCTCCGGATGCGATCTTGGCGAGGTACTTTTCCTTTTGCTGCGGTGTGCCATACCAGACGAGCGGCAGAGTTCCAATGCCGGCGTGCGCACTAAATGTCACAGAGAAGCTGCCCGACACAGCGATCTTATCCGCGATAAGGGCCGAGGTGACCTTATCCAATTCAAGGCCACCGTATTCCTCTGGCACATCGACGCTCAGCAATCCGAGCTCGCCTGCCTCGCGCATGAGGCTGCGGCTGACCTCGAAGTGTTTCTCCTCGATCTCCTGGGCGCGCGGGAGAATCTTCTCCTCGGCAAAATCGATGGTCATTTGAGCAATCTGTTTTTGCTCGGTTGAGAAGTCTTCCGGCGTAAAGATATCTTCCGGAAGCAAATCCTCGATGAGAAAGCTACCACCGGACGCCCGCTTTGTTGTATTTGCTGTAACTGCTGTACTCATAGTGGATTCTCCCGCTTATTTAATTTTGCAGATTTTCAAAGATGCCGGCTGCGCCCATACCACCACCGACGCACATCGTCACCAATCCATATTTGGCGTGGCGGCGCTTGAGTTCGTTCAGCAGTGTTGCCGTGAGCTTGGCGCCGGTGCAGCCCAGTGGATGACCGAGCGCGATGGCGCCGCCGTTGACGTTCACACGCGCAGGGTCGATGCCCAGCATCTTAATCACCGCCAGGGACTGCGCCGCGAAGGCTTCATTCAACTCGATCACGCCAATCTGATCCAGCGTAAGGCCGGCCATCTTGAGTGCCTTGGGAATTGCATAGACCGGCCCGATGCCCATCTCTTCCGGAATGCATCCCGCGTAGGCGAAGGAAACAAACCGGGCGAGCGGCTTTGCTCCAATCTCCCCGGCGCGCTGCTCCGACATGATGACTGCGGCCGCTGCACCATCGGAGTTCTGTGAGCTGTTGCCCGCAGTTACGCTGCCTTTTGCATGAAAGACGGCGCGCAGCCTGGAGAGCGCCTCGAACGAAGTGTCTGCACGCGGTCCTTCGTCTACTCTGAATTCCTTCTCTTGCGTCACTGGCTTGCCGCCACCGTTCGGCACAGTGGTTACAACCGGAACAGGCACGATCTCATCCACGAAATTGCCGGCTTGAATCGCCGCGAGCGCCTTCTGATGGCTGCTGTGCGCAAACTGGTCCGACTCTTCGCGAGTGATTCCGTAGTGCTTCGCTACGCGCTCGGCGGTAAGCCCCATGGACATATACGAGCCGGGATGGTTTTCGACCAGCCAGGGATTAGCAGAGAACTTATTGCCTCCCATCGGCACATGGGACATGGATTCCGCGCCGCCGGCAATAATCACGTCAGCACCGCCGCCGCGGATGCGCTCCGCCGCCAGCGCAATGGACTGCAGTCCCGACGCACAAAAGCGGTTGATGGTCATGGCGGCAGATTCGACCGGCAATCCCGCACGCAGGGAGATGATACGCGCCATATTCATGCCCTGTTCTCCGTCCGGCATGGCGCAGCCGATAATCACATCTTCAATCTCCTTCGGATCGAGCGTGGGCACACGCTCCAGGGCTCCCCTGACCGCAATAGCTCCCAGATCATCGGGACGCGTGGACCTGAGTGTTCCCCTGGGCGCTTTCCCTACCGCGGTGCGAACCGCGCTTACCACCACTGCTTCTTTCATCATCGACTCCCTCCATCTCCACTTCTCTCTGGCCGGGTTTTCTCCGGTGTGCTTCAAAATGAAGCTGGATCAGTTCCTAAGTGGCTTGCCGGTTTTCAAGGTGAATCCGATGCGTTCAAGCGTTTTCGCCTCGCCGCAAAGCGAGAGGAATCCTTCCCTCTCAAGATCCAGAAGATACTGTTCGCTCATCGGGGTTCCTGACGTGACGTTGCCACCGGAGAGCACGCGGGCCACATGCGTGGCAACTTTTGCGTCATGGGCGCTGATGTACTCGCCCTCTAGCATCGTGTAGATGCCGAGCTTCAGTGTCGCTTGCACAGAGGCTCCAGGAGCAGGTATGTCCGTTCTCGGAACAGGCGCTGTGTAGCCGGCATGAACCAGACCAAGCGCCTGGGCTTTTGCGTCGCTGACGAGTCGGTCGCGGTTCATCGTAATCAAGTCGCTCTTCTCGAGAATCCGCAGCGAGCGCGCTTCAAAGGCCGATGTGGAAACCTTGGCCATGGCAATGGTCTCAAATACATCACTGATCGTTTCGTACACCTCGACCGATTCTCCGCGACTGTCTGCATGTACGGCATCGGACGCTGTGATGGCACGCAACACCATTTCCTTGCATCCGCCGCCAGCGGGCAGCAGACCCACTCCGGTTTCCACTAATCCGGAGTAAAGCTCAAGATGTGGCTGACGCCGGGCGGAATGCATTGAGATCTCCGTCCCACCCCCCAGGCACAGTCCGAACGGAGCGGCGACCATCGGACGAGGGCAGAACTTGATTGCCTGCGTCATCNNGCAAGGAGCAGTTGCATGAGGTTGGCGCCAACGGAGAAATTCTGCGCGTCACTGGTAATGATGAAGCCGTCGAAATGCTTAACCGCGTCACTCCCTGGCTGGAGCTTCTGATGGAGAAAACTTACGATATCCTGACCAAGGCTGTTCATCTTCGAATGAAACTCGAAGCAGCCGATCCCATGGCCCACATCAATCAGCGAAATCCCGGCGTTTTGCGCGTACACGCCATTGGACTTCTTGAAACGGGCTACGCGGGCGAGTTCCGGATTTTGATCTACCGGACGATAGGCGCCGGATTCGACATCGAAGAACTCACCACTCTCCGCGCGATACCATGATGTGCCACCGGAGGCGAGCAGTTTTTCTACTGCCGGAGGAATAGCCAGTCCCATGGCGCGCATCGTTGCGACGGTTTCCGGTACCCCGGCCACATCCCACATCGCAAACGGTCCGAGCTCCCAGTTAAACCCTGCCTGCATGGCGCGGTCGATCTCAACGATCGTTTCCGCCACCTCGCCGATACGATTCGCAGCGTACGCCCACAACTCGGGCAAAACCTGCCAGTAGAACTTGGCAACCCTGTCTTTCTCCGGGTTTCCGCCCAACAGAGTGCTGATCCTTCCGGCGAGGGAATCATTCGTCTTTGCCATTTCAATCTCGGCAAATGCAGCGCGCGCCGATGGCTTGTACTCGAGGGTGTTGAAATCAAGGACCAGCCTCACGTCCTTCCCATCGGGGCCGCGTTCCTTCTTATAGAATCCCTGCTTCGTCTTGTCGCCAAGCCACTTGCGTTCGATGAGTTGTTCGATGATTGCTGGCAACTTTACGTCTGGCCGCTCATCGCTAATATTTGCGGCAAAGTTCCGTGCGACGCTTCCGAGGACATCAATCCCAACCATGTCCGCTAGCCGAAATGTTCCCGTCTTTGGCCATCCGATCACGGATCCCGTCAGGAGATCGATTTCTTCGATACTGAGTCCCTGCGCCTCCATGATGCGCAACGTATTCAGCATGCAGAACGTGCCGATGCGATTCGCAATGAAATTGGGCACATCCTTTGCGGGAACCACCGTCTTGCCAAGTTTGCGATCCGCGAACTCGGCGATAGCCGCCACCGCCTTCGGGTCCGACTCCGGTGTAGCAATCAGCTCGAACAGCCGCATGTAGCGCGGTGGATTGAAAAAGTGGGTGCCGAACCAGCGGCGCCGGACATCTTCGGGAAGCGTTTCGGCGATCTTCGCCACGGGAAGACCACTGGTGTTCGTCGTCAGGATGGCATCTGCACGGAGATGCGTGACGACTTTACTCAGCAGACTGCGCTTGATTTCCAGGTTCTCAGCGACGACCTCGATGACCCAGTCGTAATCCTTCAACTTGGCAAGATCGTCTTCAAAGTTGCCGATGCTGATGTGGTTGGCAAACGATGCAACGGCAAAGGCCGCTGGTTTCGCCTTCTTCAGGCTATCGAGCGCGTGCGCAGCGATGCTGTTCCGATCGCCGCTCGCGGGAACGATGTCGAGCAGCAAGACGGGCAGCCCAGCATTCGCGATGTGGGCGGCGATACGGGCGCCCATCGTGCCTGCACCGAGTACAGCGACCCGCCGCACGTCGTAAACCCTGTCTCCCGTTCTTCCTGAGTGGGAAGCCTCTTGAACCATTTCTTCAGATACCAGCGACGCCATAATGTTTACTCCTTATCAGCCAAACCGGGGGTTTCTCAGCATTTGCTGGAGGCCCAAATACCGGGCTCTCTCCGACCCGATGCAGAATACTGAACGCGCGGTCAGAAAGTCAACATGCGCAAATAAATGCGTGAAAACAGTGGAAAACCGTCGCATTCCTAACACGCAAAACTTTTGTTTAATGGTCTTTAACGTTTACGCCGAGCTCGCTCCGGGGATGGCGTGACTGGCAAACGCGGAGCCTTCACAGTTCCCCTGCGCAGTCCCTGGGTCAGCATGGTTGCGAATTCGGAAGCGATTTCGTCTGGAGTCAAAGTGCCCTCTGGCCGGTACCAGGTGCCGATCCAGTTGACCGCTCCCGCCAGTGCAAAAGACGCCAGCTTGGCGTTGCATGGAACCACCGATCCATCTGCAATTCCTTCTTCGACATAGCCACGAATAGAGAGGTCGATACGGCGTTTCAGGTCCCGCACCTCGCGACGCGCCTTGGGCGATAACTCGGTATCGTCCAGCATGGACACACAGCGGCCGAAGTCATGGGTTACGACCGCCTTTGCGTAGGCTTCGATATACGCTTTTACCTTGCTCAGTCCATTTCCGTGGCTCACGGCGGCCTTATCGAGAAGGCTTTCAATCGCTGCGATGCCGGCACGGTAACACTCGACAAGGATCTCTTCCTTGTTGCGAAAATAGTAGTACAGCGCAGGTTTTGTAATTTTGAGACGAGTCCCAAGCTCACTCATTGAGGTCTTTCGATAACCGTGCTCAAGAAATAAATGCGCCGCAGTCTGCAGCACTGCGTCGCGCTTTGCGTCCAGGCTGCGTTGCCGCACCTGGAACGCTTTCCAGGGCTCGTGGGGACGATTCGGTCCTTCTTTCGTTTCCATGGTCTTGGGCAAGGGGCCACTTTCTTTCAAGAAAAACTAAAATTGCCTGTTGCGTTCTGGGAGGTTTATTTTACAGGTCGCAGATTGCCTGATCGTGGCTCCAAACGTAGCAGGAGGAATGGCAATATACGCTGCATGTCTGGCCGGAATCGCACGCAGACGCCGCTGGCGCAACTCCTGCGCCAGGAACTCATGACTCCCCCTCAGTCGACAAAGAGATCGGATTGAAGCGGTAATCCGGGTTTAACTGCATAGCGTGATAAATCACTGACGCCTGCCTGGGCAAGTACTTTTTCATCAATGAAAAAGTTGCCGGTCGTTGTGCGGCTGTCCTGGGTGAGGATGTATGCGGCTGCGTCTGCGACGATCTCCGGGGTGCGTCCGTGTTCTGGGTTGACGCCGGGAATCGCCTGCAAAGCGGCCGTCGCAATGATGGTGCGCGGCCAGAGCGCGTTGACCGCGATGCCCAGAGAGCGGAACTCCTCGGACATGCCGAGTACGCACATGCTCATTCCGTATTTCGCGATGGTATATGCCACATGGGGGCCAAACCACTTGGGGCGCATATCGAGCGGAGGAGAGAGCGTGAGGATGTGGGGATTTGCCGCCCTCGCAAGGTGAGGTAAACATGCCTGAGAGCAAACGTAGGTGCCGCGAAGGTTGACACCCATCATCAGATCGAACCGCTTGAGTGACGTCTCCGCTGTCCCTGTCAGGCTGATCGCGCTGGCGTTATTCACCAGGATGTCAATCCCGCCGAAGTGCGCAACGGCCTTCTGTACCGCTTCGTGGACCTGGTCTTCGAAGCGAATGTCCAACTGGAGTGGAAGAGCCTTTCCGCCAGCCGCCTCAATCGCCGCTGCTGCCGTCAATATGGTTCCTGGCAGTTTGGGGTTGGGTGTAGTGGTCTTGGCAGCCACAACAATATTGGCGCCATCCCGCGCTGCACGCAGTGCGATGGCCAGGCCAATGCCTCGGCTTGCGCCAGTGATAAAGATCGTTTTGTCTTTCAGGTCAGGCATGTGTCAGTCTCTCTTTCTTGAAGGGATTGCCTTCGGCAGGCCAAAGATTGCGCTCCATCCATTGCAATCCGGCTGCCATGCTAAATGAGTGGAGAACGCGCCGTCCCGAACGGCCCGATCCAGTTCAGCGGAATTTCTTCCCCAAACCGGTGGAGTTTTTCAACAACATTGGCGTTCTTGCAGGTGGTGCTATTGTTTCTCCTTGCGAGTAAGGCCCTTTCTTTGCCCCTTGCAACCAGCGGTAAAAAATTGAACGTGACAGATGTCCTCTTTTTTGGTTATCTTACCCTCCGGTAAGGAAGATTAGGAAAAAGTGATGGCGCTACTGGAACAAACACAGACGGTCGGTACAGATTTTCCGGGGCAGGAGCTTCCGGAAAGTGAGTTGCCGCTACAGCGGATCTATGCGTGTGAACGCAATTGGGCATCGCAGATGCTCTTCACACAACCTCTCCACGGCGAGGTGATGGGGTGGACCTGGGGCAGTGCGATGCAGGAAGCACGGCGCGTCGCCGCGTGGCTTCAGGAGCAGGGATGGCCTCCCGGATCACGCATCGTCATTCTGTCGAAGAACTGCGCCTGGTGGATCATGGCGGACTTTGCCATCTGGATGGCAGGGTATGTGAGCGTGCCATTTTTCCCTGCAGCAAGGGATGCTTCCCTTGCCTCTCTTTTCCGTCACTGCCAGCCGGTCGCTTGTTTTCTTGGCCAGCTCGAGCATGCATTGCCGCTCAACGAGGACATCTTTCAGCAGCTCCCCTACGTCGCATTCCCCAACTGCGCGTCGAAACACACCCCCCCGGGCAGCGCGTTGTGGTCGGACATCGTCGAGAAACACGCGCCGCTCGAAGGCTATCCATTGCGCCAGGCTGGTGACGTCGCGACGATCATCTACACCTCGGGAACAACGGGCCAGCCCAAAGGGGCCATGCACACCTTCAGGTCTCTCAGCCTCATGGGCAAATCCATGGAGCCGGCATTTGGGAAGAATCCAGAGGGAATTGACCGCATTCTGTCCTACCTGCCACTCGCCCATGTGGCCGAGCGCGCCATCGTGGAAATGAATGCCCTCTTTGCACCGATGCACATCTTTTTCACCGAGGGCCAACCAACCTTTCTCCCGGATCTGGTGCGGTCACGCTCCACCATCTTCTTCTCGATTCCCCGTCTCTACATCCGATTTCAGCAAGGCGTCTACGAAAAAATCCACGAGAAGAAATTGAAGCGTCTCCTGGCCATCCCTATCGTTGGACGCCTGGTTCGCAAAAAAATCCTGCGCACTCTCGGTCTCGGCGGGACCCGTCTTATCTGCTCCGGCGGCGCGGCGATACCGGTCGAGATCATCGATTGGTATCGGAAATTGGGCGTCAACTTCCTCGAAGGCTACGGCATGACCGAGACGGGCATCACGCATGTCCCGCTGCCCGGCAAGTATCGCGTTGGGTTTGTTGGCAACGCCAGCCGTTGGGCGACGACCCGCATCTCCGCGGACGGAGAGGTGCAGATCAAGGGACCCATGAACATGCTTGGTTACTACCGCAATCCGGAGCTCACCAAAGAGGTATTTACGGAGGACGGCTATTTCCGCACCGGCGACCGCGGCGAAATCGACGAGATGGGCCGCCTCCGCCTTATCGGCCGTTTGAAAGAAGAATTCAAGACTTCCAAGGGCAAGTACGTTGTTCCAGCGCAGATTGAAAAGCTTCTGTCGCTATCGTATCTCTTTGAATCGGTGGCGGTATTTGGCAGCGGTATGACCTCGCCCTTTGCCATGGCCGTTCTTGTTCCTCCCAGGAGGGAGGAGATTCAGCTACACGAACACCGCGATGCCGTTGAGGTCAAGTTGCTGGAGGAACTCGACAGCGTGAATGCGCACCTGGACCACCACGAGCAACTGCGCTTCATCGTCATCTCCAAGCAACCATGGACGATCGAAAACGAACTCCTGACGCCGACCTTCAAGGTGCGCCGCTCTGCCTTGGAACAACGTTTTGGGCCACGCTTCGCCGAATGGGAAAAGTCGCAGCGCAAGGTGATCTGGATGGAGACCCTATGACTGAAACGAGCGAAACATTGCGGTCCCAACTCATGCATCTGCCACTGGACGGCAGATCAACCGAAGTTGCCTATCACGCCTTCCCATCGGCTTCCGGCACCATCCTGCTACTGCATGAGGCGCTCGGCTCCGTCAGCTACTGGAAGGACTTCCCGCAGAAGCTTGCCCGCGCCACAGGGTACAACATAATTGTGTATTCGCGTGCCGGCCACGGCAACTCCGAGGGCCCCCTCGAACTACGCACCGACGAGTACTACCTCCACCAGGTCCGGGTCGTCATTCCCACCCTGCTCAAGCACTTTTCGGTTGACTGTCCTGTTCTTTACGGCCACAGCGAGGGCGCGGGTATCGCACTGCTCTATGCCGCCACCTCGACCCACGTGAAGGCGCTTATCCTTGAAAGCCCGTTCGTTATTCCCAAGCGCAGCGCAGCTCTGGTCATCGAGAACATGGCTGCCGTGTATCCGGGCAGCAAGCTGCAGGAGCGCCTGGCCCACTACCATCAAGAGCCGGATGAGGTCTTCAACTCATGGGTTAGGTGGGCTGCCACTCTTGACGAAGAGAAGATCTTTCCCCTGCGAGACTTACTCCCGAACATCACTTGTCCAGTACTGGTGCTGCAGGGATCAAACGATGAATTTGGAACTACGCTGCAGCTCGCGGCACTTCAGGCTTCTCTCGCGGATGTACAGCATGAAACCTACGCCAATACGGGTCATCTTCCACACAGGGAGCAGACAGATCGTTTATTGAGCCGGGTTTCCCAGTTTTTAACCGAATTGCAGCCTCTAACCGGCGGTTGTAATTCGTAAATAAATAGCAGCCTCTAACCGGCGGTTGAATGTCGTAAGTGCATTGACTTTTTTCAAGGAGAAACCATGACGCTTAATCATCGCCTTACCCTGCCAGCACGTGTCTGTTTGCTGCTGACGCTCTTCTTTTCTCTTACCCAGATCGCCTGCTACGCACAGCAGCAATACGTTGGCCGCTATGGTCTCTACACCGGTTTCACCGATCTTTATACCCCGGGCTTGAATAACATTCAGCAGCTAGGTTTCCATTTGCAGGCAGGAGTGGACAATCGGTCGTGGCTGACCACCGGCTTCGACTACAGCGTGGAGCATGGCAACACAAACTTGATCCCAAGCATGGCAAGCCCAGCGGTCTTAGCAGGCATTGAATATTTGTACGGGGTCGGGGCTCTTCCCCCCACCTACGCTGTCAACATTCCCTTGTCCGCAACCACCCAGACCTTTACGGCCGGACCGACGCTCGACTATCGCCACTTCTCCAAGGTGACACTCTTTATCCGCCCAAGCCTTGCCGCCTTCCGTATCTCGGCCACACCCCATCCACGCAACGCGGGTGACGCGACCGTTGTTGCTGCGCTCGAACAGGGAAATTATCTTACGCCCCAGGGAACGATAACTAATTGGACAGGAGCCTACGGTGTAGGCGGTGGCGCGGAATTGCGATTGACAAATCATTTCGGCGTTCGCGCGCAACTGGATGCTATCTGGAACCATCCGTTCAACGCCATCCTGGGAGATGGTGGTTGGAGCTACCGCTACTCCGTTGGGCCAACCTTCCACTTCGGACGCAATATTCTCGTGCCCCAGAATAATTAATTGAGAGCACCGTCGCGGCAGGAGCGAAATCTTCGCGCCTGCCGCGACGGTGTGATGTGATGGAGAAAAATATGAAAGCCGTTCTCTTCTGTTCTATCCTCGCCACTGCCTTTGCATTTCAGGCCATTCCTGCTGTGGCGCAGACCCCCACCTGCACCCTGATCGTCCATATTGATGGCTTCCGCAACCAGAAGGGTGATGCCGGCGTGACGCTCTTTACATCGCCAGATGGATGGCCGGAGCAGAACGACAAGGCCTTCGAGCATGGGTCCTACCCATTTTCTGGAAACCAGGCCACAGTTTCGTTAAACGTTCCGTCCGGCCGTTATTCGATCGCTGTATTGCATGATGAAAATTCGAACCACAAACTCGATCGCAATTTTCTGGGCTTTCCGAAAGAGGGCTTCGGATTCTCCAACAATCCAAAAGTGCGCCTCATTGCGCCCGATTTCGACACCGCAGCCATGCAGGTCGGCTGCCCCACGACGGAGATACTTGTCCACCTGATCTATAAGTAAAGTTGCGTTGCAGAAGAGTTGGGAACTGTGGCCCGAATGATTCATCACGGGCCACGCCGCCCACCACCAGCCGTACGCCGGCGGCTGGACGTGGGAGTTGACCGAAGAACGGTGGGTGGTGGTGGTGAGCCGGTGCTGCGGCCAGCGGGACGCGAGGCAATCGCGGGCGCCCGTGGCGCAGATCGGCCGGCGCCCGGCATGTCGGAATCGCAGTGACTTAACCAGAGCCAGAACGGCAGCGCACGAGCCAGTGGGGGCCTCGTGTGATGCTTCTTGCCTCGGTTAATTCCAGCCCATACTTGCCTGCGTGCCGAGTGTGCCGTACTATCCAATCGTTCGATATTTTTCTGGTGCCGGGATGTTGAAAACCGTGGGCCAGTGTGGGAGATGCTTATGAAGCAGTCCTTCAGTGTGGGTATCGGAGGCGCGGCCGGTCAGGGTATAGCCACGCCCGGCGATATTTTTGCGAAGATCTTCGCCCGCCACGGGCTGCATTTTAACGCCTACAACGCCTATCAGTCGGTCATTCGCGGCGGCCATACATTCCTGACGATTCGCACCGGCCCGGACAAGATTGCCACCATAGACGGTCGGCTTGATCTGCTGATCCCGCTCAACCAGGACACCATGGACCGCCACTTGCGCATGCTCTTGGCCGGCGGCGCCTGCCTGTACAACGCGGACCTGATTCAGCCGGGTTCTCCCGCTGCTGGGGTGCAACTCTGTCCTATCCCGGTCTCGAAACTCACCGATATCAGTCACAACAAGATCGCGCAAAACACTCTTGCCATCGGCGCAGCCCTGAGCATGATGGGGATCGGATTTCCCGCTCTGGAGAGTATGCTCGAAGAGCAGTTCCGCAAGAAGGACAAGGCGGTGATTGCGGAAAACGTCAGCCTGGCCCGCGCTGGCTACGACTACGCCACTCAAAACTTCAAGCCCTTCGCCTGGCAACTCCCTATGATGGAGCCCCGCTATGCCGTCCTGGGCGGCGACGTCGCGATGGCGATGGGAGCCGTGGCGGCGGGCGTAAAGTTCTACTCCGCATACCCCATGAGCCCCGCCACCGGCGTTCTGCACTGGATGGCGGCGCACGGGCGCAAGGCGGAGATCATGGTGCGCCAGGCCGAGGATGAGATTAGCGTTATCAATATGACGATTGGGGCCGCGCACGCCGGAGTTCGTGCCATGTGCGCCACGTCGGGCGGTGGTTTCGCGCTCATGAGTGAGGGCCTTGGCCTCGCGGCTCAGGCAGAGATTCCGATCGTGGTCATTAACTGCCAACGCGGCGGTCCGTCCACCGGCCTTCCCACCAAAACCGAGCAGGGCGATCTCTGGCAGTCATTGGGCGCGGCCTTTGGCGACTACCCCAGGGTCATCGCCGCACCCCTCGACATCGCCGACTGCTTCAATCTGATCCCCGAGATCTTCAACATCGCCGACCGCTTCCAGTGTCCGGGAATCGTGCTCTGCGATCTGCTCCTCGCCGAAGGACGGCTCAGCGTCGATCCCACGGAACTCGACTTCTATCCCGCCATCGATCGCGGCGAACTGATCGCGTCAAGTGGAACGGGTGAACACGAAGCCTATCAGCGATACAAAATCACCGCGAGCGGTGTCTCCCCCCGCGCCATTCCCGGCGTGCCCGGCTACACCCACACCGTCTCGAGCGACGAACACGATGAAGACGGCGGGCTGATCAGCGACAGGTACACGAACTCGGTCAAGCGCCGCGCCATGATGGAAAAGCGCATGCGCAAGGTGGAGGGCATCGTGGCCTCGGTTCCACCGCCCCAGCTACGGGGTCCGGCCAACGCCGACGTCACGCTGATCGGTTGGGGCTCGACCTATGGGGTGATCGACGAGGCCTGCGAACTCCTGCGGGAGGCGGGCATCTCCGCCAATCATCTGCCTATCCGATGGCTGGTTCCGTTGCATGGCGACGCGATCCTCGACCTGCTGCATGGCGCGCGGCACACCATCATCGTCGAGAACAATTACAGTGGCCAGTTCGCCCGTTATCTGCGCAGTGAAACCAGCTTTGTTCCCAGCGGGTACATTCGCAAGTATGACGGCGAGCCGTTCTTGCCGCATCACATAGTGGAAGCGGTCAAGGACCAGCTTGCAGGCAAGACCAAACTCTCGGTGCCGGCCCACGAAATCATGGTGTAGACCCCATGCTGTAGAAAGCATCTCCGTAGCTGTAGCACAGAGACCGATCCTTTCCCTATTAAGGAGAACAACGATGGCGACAGATTTGGTGACTCCAACGGCAGTGGCGAGGACTGATTTCAAGGGAAAGGTCGATCCCGACTGGTGTCCCGGTTGTGGCGATTACGGCGTGCTCGCCGCCGTCGAAAAGGCCTTGGTCGAGTTGCAGATCCCGAAACACGAGGTGGCCACGATCAGCGGCATCGGATGCTCGTCGAACTTTCCGGGCTTCATCGATACCTATGGCATACACACGCTGCACGGCCGGTCTCTACCCGTCGCGACGGGAATAAAGATGGCGAATCACGCCCTGACGGTGTTGGTCACGGGCGGCGATGGAGACGGCTTCGGCATTGGCTGCGGTCACTTCGTGCACGCCATGCGCCGCAACGTCGACCTGCTCTACCTCGTGATGGACAACCAGATCTACGGGCTCACAACCGGCCAGACCTCGCCCACCAGTCGCGTCGGGATGAAGACCAAGAGCACGCCCTTCGGGAATATTGAGCGGCCGGTGAATCCTGTTGCTCTCGCTCTGGCCGCGGGGGCGACCTTCGTCGCGCGCGGCTTCAGCGCCGATCAAAAGCACCTCACCGAACTGATCAAACTCGGCATCGAGCACAAGGGCTTCGCGTTTATCGACGTCTTCAGCCCCTGCGTCACCTACAACCACGACAACACCTTCCAGTGGTTTCATCCGCGGGTGAAGAAGCTCGAGGACAATCCTGGGTACGATCCCACCGATTGGGATGCAGCCATGGATAAATCTCAGATATGGGGCGACGAGATCCCCATCGGCAGATTCTTCGAGCGAACCGATCTGCCCTCGCTGCACGAGGCGGAGCCGGTCCTGAAGGCTGGACCGCTCGTCAAACAGGAGATCCGCATACCCGCCGACATCGCCAGGTCTTTCTTCGATGAATTGATGTAGAGAGTACAAAAGACGGCCCTCACGAACGCTTCTAAAGCGTCTCTGGATGGCCGGCAATCCAGTCCTAATCGGTTGATTTCCTGGGGAGGCGATCACAAATCTTCTTTATCTCGCCTCGACCGGCGATGATGCATCTGCCGCAAAAGCCCTTTCAGCCCAGGCGCTCGAGGAGGTAGGCCGCGTGTCCCACATCACGCAGCAGACACTCAAGTTTTATTCTTACCGATTGAAATGTCGAAGTAGAGGAGTTGGTGGAATTCTCTCCTTCATCAGCAGCAGCCTTTGAAGCGGCCCTTCGTGGTGGTGTAGCGGACATTCTGCCGCTCCTTGAAGAACTCCTGATACGTCATTACCGGTTCCCTAGGATGAGCTATCCGTTGGTGATCGACGTACGTCTGGTAGTCCGGAATCCCGACCATCAAACGAGCGGTCCGTACCGTCCAATAGGTTGTCACGCGCATGGCATGACATGCGCGATGGAAGATGTTCCGGATGTCAGTCACCACTGCCTCCTGCCATGGCGGGCGTCTCATCGACTTCGACCGCAGTGCTCGTCGGGCTACGCAGCGCCTTGCGGATATCGATAATGGCGTAGACCACCATGACCAGTACGATCGCGACGGACAGAGCGGCCAGGCTGGCATCCAGATAGTCGCTGAAGATGACGCGTCTCATTTGATCCAGCGTCTTGGCGGGTGCCAGTATCTTATTGGCCGCCACGGCACTGCTAAACTTCGTCGCGTGGCTGAGAAAACCGATCGCGGGATTCGAGTCGAAGACCTTTTCCAGACCAGCGGTCACCGTACACGCGAGTAGCCAAACCGTCGGCACGATGGTCACCCAGGCATAGCGTCCACGCTTCATCTTGAACAGGATCACCGTGCAGAAGATGAGCGCCATCGCCGCCAGCATCTGGTTGGTGGTACCGAAGAGCGGCCACATAGTGTAGATGCCGCCATAGGGGTCAATGACGCCCGCATAGAGCAGATACCCCCATAGCAGACAGGCAAGGGCCGAGCCGACGATGTTGCCGACCCAGGACTTGGTTTCCTTGAAGGCCGGAATGATGTTGCCGACAAAATCCTGGATCATGAACCGCAGGACCCGCGTACCGGCATCGACCGTCGTCAGGATGAACAGCGCCTCGAACAGGATGATGAAGTGATACCAGATCCCCATCATGACCGTGCCGCCCAGGAAGCTGGACAGGATGCTCGCCATTCCAACCGCAAGGGTCGGCGCGCCGCCGGTGCGCGACAGGATGCTGGCCTCGCCGACGTTATGCGCCATCTGCGTCAACATATCGGGGGTCACGGTGAAGCCCCACGACGAGATCACCTGTGCGGCATGGCTCGCGGTGGTGCCGATCACTCCGGCCGAGCTGTTCATCGCGAAGTAGACGCCCGGGTGGATCACGGAAGCGCCGATCATGGCCATGATCGCGACGAGCGATTCCATCAGCATGCTGCCATACCCGATGAACGCGATCTGGTTCTCATTCTCGATCATCTTCGGCGTGGTGCCCGACGCGATGAGCGCATGCCAGCCGGAGACCGAGCCGCAGGCGATGGTGATAAAGAGAAACGGGAATAGGCCGCCCGCCCAGACCGGGCCTGAGCCGTTGACGAAACGTGTGAACGCCGGCATCTGCAGGGTCGGATGGACGATGATGACGCCGACCGCTAGCAGGAGGATCGTGCCGACCTTGAGAAAGGTCGTGAGATAGTCCCGCGGTGCCAGCAGCAGCCAGACCGGCAGCACCGAGGCAACGAAGCCGTAGCCGATGATGATCAGGGCCAGCGACGTGCCCGATAGGTTGAAATAGGTCGCAAGCGCCGGGTTCTCCGAGACGGTACGCCCGAAGATGAGCGCCGCCAGGAGCAGCGCCGCGCCGATGGCCGACATCTCCCCGATGCGGCCGGGCCGGATGAACTGGCTATAAACTCCCATGATGAGCGCGATGGGAATGGTGCAGAACACGGTAAAGGTGCCCCACGGGCTGCCTGTCAGGGCTTTGACGACAACCAGCGCAAGCACTGCGAGGATGATGACGCAGATCAGCATTATGCCAATGCCCGCGATCGTGCCGGCGACCGCTCCCATCTCGGACCGCACCATGTCCCCCAGCGATCGGCCGTCACGCCGTGTCGACAGGAACAGTACGGTCATGTCCTGCACCGCACCAGCGAAAACCACGCCCGCGAGGATCCACAACGTTCCCGGCAGATAGCCCATCTGGGCGGCAAGGACGGGGCCAACCAGCGGGCCCGCGCCGGCGATTGCCGCGAAATGGTGACCACACAGCACATAACGGTTGGTCGGCACATAATCCAGCCCGTCGTTGCGTCGATAGGCCGGCGTCTGCCGCGTCCGATCGACGCCAAGCACCTTGTCGGCAATGAATAGACCATAGAAGCGGTAGGCGATGCAGTAGATACAGACCGAAGCGACAACGAGCCACGCGGCATTGACGGGCTCATTTCGATGCAGTGCAACGAACGCGAACGAAACGACGCCCAGCGCAATCACGGCGGCCCATAACAGCTTGGTCCAGATGCTCGACGAAGTGTTGCTAATGTCTTTGTTCATAGCCGTTCTCCAAACGTACTTGCGGTTATGTTCTTGTCTGACACTGAGCGCACCGTTTGCAAGCCGCTGCCCAGCAACTGCTCTACCTGCTGCCAATCCTGCAGCCTAAGCTCGATCTGAAATCGTATACCTCTTCCTGTGTCTTGACTAGCCAGCCATCGCTGCATCGTCTAAAACTCTGTTGAAGCAGGGATTGGCAACTGTGCGATGCAATGGAACACGGTGAGTTCCAGCGCGGGAGGCAGACCGGCGAGATCGAGACGCCTACCTCATGCCCGCCCCGCAAACTCCCGGTTCTCCGTCGATACCTTCACCTTTTCGCCCTCTTTGATAAACAGCGGAACGCGAATCTCCAGCCCCGTCTCCAGCCGCGCAATCTTGGTCCCGCTGCCGCTCGAAGTATCGCCCCGCACCGCGGGTTCCGTATAGGCAACATCCAGCTCAACGAAGATCGGCAGCTGTAAACCGATGGGATTGCCGTTGAACTTGTGCAACTGGATTAAGGTGCCATCGATCAGGAAGTCCAGCGCACTCCCGAGCATCTCCCCGGTAAGGGTCAAGGTCTCGTAGCTCTCTTGGTCCAGAAAGTAAGAACCATCTTTGTCACTGTACAGATAGGTGGCCGGGACCAGCTGGAGGTCGGGCTCCTTGAACTTGTCGTTGGCCTTGAAGGTCTTCTCAAAGACCGCGCTCGTGAGAAGATTGCGCATCTTCAGGCGCACCAGGGTCTGGCCGCCACGAGCGGTAGGCGTGCTCACATCTGCTTCCAGGCAGGCGAACGGCGTGTTTTCAAACTCAAACAAGGTCTTGCGCTTGACGTTAATCGCATCAATCAGTGCGGCCATGAGCTCCTCAAAGGCAGGTCGGCACCGAAAGAGAATGCGAACCTTGTCCCAATTTCTTCTCAAGTATAAGGTGAAGGGAGAAAGTTGGACCTTCAGCACCTGCAGCGGTGTCCATCGCCTCAATTTTCGCTCTGCTACGATTCGCACAGCACGGAGACCAGCCGCCCGGATCCTCTCGGTCCTTCCTTGCCATCGGGCAGAACTTCCCGGGAGTCCACAGCCATGCCATCACGCGCTCAAATCATCCGCTACCTATTATGTCCAGCATTTTAAAAGAAGAAGGCGTGGCGCAGTGGACTCAACTCCCGGAAGCCGTACACGCGGTGGTCGCGGATACCCCCGGTTCCATCCTTCTGGAGACATTTCGTTTCGACCCGTCCAACAGATTTAGCTATCTTTTCCTGAACCCTATCAGCGTCATCTCCGCCGGTGCGCTGGACGAGATCCCCCAGCTCTTTTCCCGGATAGAAGAAGCGCTGGCGAGCGGCTTCCATGTAGCTGGTTTCTTCTCCTATGAATGCGGCTATCACTTCGAGAAATTCTGTGGCGATCCTCCCAGCTTGCAGGGGTTTCCGCTTGCATGGTTTGGGGTGTACGAGACGCCTCTTGTCTTCGATCATGCCCTCGGATGCTTTCAAGGGTCCGCCCTCGCACAGCGATTGCAGATGGATCGGCAGAAGGATACAAATCCCGCCGTGGATCATTTAACTCTCGGGATTTCCAAAGACGAATACGTCGCCAGTATTCGGAAGGTCAAAGAGTACATCGCAGCGGGCGACACCTATCAAGTCAATTTCACCGACAGGGTGTCTTTTCAAACGCAGGTTTCGGCGTCCACCGTCTTTGAATCCCTATCAAAGCATCAGTCAGTCGCCTACGGTGCATTCATGAATGTGGCCGGCCATCACATTCTTTCGCTATCTCCAGAGTTGTTCTTAAGGATTGATGAGAACAAGATCACAACCCGGCCGATGAAGGGGACCATGCCCCGGGGGCTTGACTCGACCGAAGATGCGCAGGCGATCCTCCGGCTTCAGAACGATGAAAAGAACCGTAGCGAGCACATCATGATCGTAGATTTGCTTCGGAACGATCTGGGCCGCATCTGCACCACGGGAAGTATTCAAGTAGAAGACCTATTCTCTGTAGAGAGATACGAAACCTTGCTGCAGATGACCTCTACCGTGTCGGGGACGCTCCGACCTGGAGTTTCCTTCTACGACATTTTTCAAGGCATATTTCCATGCGGCTCCATTACCGGCGCCCCGAAGATTCGTACCATGCAGATCATCCGGGAATTGGAACGAAATCCACGTGGCATTTATACCGGAGCCATTGGATTTATCTCTCCCAATAGGTCCGCGGTATTTAATGTAGCCATTCGCACCCTGGTTATGAAAGATGGCTGCGTTCAAATGGGAGTGGGAGGAGGGATCGTTGCGGATTCTGACCCGGAAGACGAGTATCGCGAGTGTCTACTCAAAGCATCTTTCCTCACCCGTGCGCATCAGAACTTCCAGCTGATTGAAACAATGCTGTGGGATAAGGAGTATTGTTTTCTTTCCCAACATCTGGACCGGCTGGAATCGTCAGCCTCATACTTCAATTTTGCCTTCGACCGCGGGGCTATTCAATCGAGATTGCACGAGCTATCGTCTTCGTTCACAGCCAGCAAGCGGTATAAAGTTCGACTGTTACTGGATGCGAACGGAAACGCCAAGCTGGCGAGTTCCGAGCTTGACATGGAACCATACACTGGCAATGTCAAACTGTCGCCAGAATGCACGTCTTCTACAGATGCTTTCCTCCGCCATAAAACTACGCGGCGAGAGATGTATGACCGGCAATATGATGAAGCACGTGCCAATGGGTTCGACGAGGTTATCTTCACGAACGAAAAAGGCGAAGTAACAGAAGGAGCGATCAGTAATATTTTCATTGTGCAAGCGGGGAAGCTTATTACTCCGCCGCTCACCTGCGGAGTATTACCGGGAATCATGCGGCGTCATCTACTGGAGACTTATGCGGCGGCGGAAGAAAGAGTCTTTACGATTGAGGACCTGAAAGCCGCCGATGCTGTACTGCTTTGCAATTCTGTTCGCGGCATCCGTAGAGTAAGGCGCCTTGATGACTCACCACTCCCGGACCGCGGGTGGGTGGATAAGTCATTGCTGCCGTAAGTCACGCACGGCTGTTGCGAGAATCGAAAAGGCCCAACTATCGCCAAATTCCACCGCCATGACTACTGGCGTGGGGTAGCCGATGCCCCTCCAATGCTAATCTCGTCTTGGTCAGAGTTTTACGGATGCAATGAGGTATCTGAATCTATGCCGCGGTTGAAAAAGGAAGCGCCTGATACCCATCTGACCATGCAAGTGGTCAACCATATTCGCTCCCTCATGGAGAATGGTACGTTGCACCCCGGCGACAAAATCCCTCCAGAACGCGAGTTCGCGCGCGCTCTCAAGATCAGCCGCGCCAGCCTTCGCACGGGCATTAATTATCTTGCGGCAATGGGCGTCATGAAAGTGCGACACGGTGTTGGAACCTTCGTTGCCGACGGGCCGCCCGAATTCGACAAAGCCTCTCTCCGTCTCATGGGCGTGCTGCACGGCTTTCAGTCCTGGCAAATGTTTGAGGCGCGGTTGATTATTGAGAGCCATCTCGCCGAACTCGCCGCCGAACGCAGCAAGGAAGAGCACCACACTGCGCTGTCCGAAGAGGTTGCCGAGATGTTCGCCGCGATGGACAGTCCGTCGGATTATCTGATCCACGACGTGCTATTTCACCGCATTATTTCGCAGGCCTCCGGCAATCCAATCCTGGCGGCTCTCATGGAGACCATCACCTCGGCGCTATACGATGACCGCCGCAAAACAGTCGAGCGCTCGCGCGATCTGCGCGAATCAGCGGAGATACATCGCGAGATCTATCGGGCCATCCGCGCACGAAATCCCATTGAAGCGCGAAAGCTCATGGAACAGCATCTGCGTATGGCTCAAACTGCGCAAGGTAAGGAGCGCGCCAAGGATCGGAAAGCAAATCAGGCCCCTGCCAAGCCCAAAAAGATCCGGGCGGAGTTGAGATCGCACGCGTCTTGAGACCCCATGTAACGCAGCTTTGGATCGTGTTTCCAGCCAGATCCGATCTCCGCTTGACAGGCCTTTATCTTAAACGGCACACTGTTGGCGTTTCCGAATGTGGTCAGACCAGTGTGCGCTCGATGCGCTTCCGAATGGCTGGAGCCTGATGCTGGCGGCCCCTGGAAATGTCAACTATCTTGCAAACGAGGAACTCCTGTGATCCGCCAGAGACTATTGCCCCTATACCTGTGTTTTGGACTGACCCTGCCGATTCTCCTCGCTGCCATTCCCGCACGAGCGCTCGATTTATCCGCTAGCTGCAGCCCACGTGCGTATGGCGCCAAGGGCGATGGCGTTGCCAAGGACACAATTGCGATTCAGGCGGCGATCGACGCATGTCAACGGCGAGGCGGAGGCACTGTGCGGCTCACCGCTGGGACGTATCTAAGCGCTCCCATCGTGCTGAAGAGCAACATCACCCTCCAGCTCGATAAGGGCGCCACCTTGCTCGGGTCCGCAGATCATGGCGACTATCCGCCCATGACGGAGTTTCGCGAGCCCGGCCTGCAAGCGCTGGTGAGTGCGACCAATGCCTCGAATGTCTCGATTACAGGCGAAGGCGTGATCGACGGGGCAGGGGAGAGTTGGTGGCAGATGGCGCGGGCGGTCAAGGATACCGGCATTATGGGGTCTGACCACCCCCGGCCGCGACTGGTTGTCTTCGACCATTGCAAGCATGTCCTGGTGGAGGGCGTTACGATCCAGAACTCTCCGATGTGGCAGTTGGTCCCGTATTACTCGGATGATGTGACCATCCGGAACGTCAGGATTCTGGCGCCTGCCCACTCGCCCAACACGGATGCCGTCGATCCCTTTTCCTCGTCGAACGTTCGGATCAGCCACCTCTTTGCCGATGTAGGCGACGATGACATTGCGATCAAGTCGGGAGCTGCCGGCTCCCCGGGACCGGATGAGCCAAGCCGGGACATTACGATTACCGATTGCACCTTTCTGCACGGGCACGGTCTTTCCGTAGGGAGCGAAGTTGCCGGTGGCGCCAAAAACATCCGAGCCGAGCACATTCACTTCGAGGGCACGGACAATGGCATTCGCGTTAAGGCAAACCGTGACCGTGGCGCTGATGTCGGTCCGCTATCCTTCCGCGATATCGACATGAAGGACGTGAAGAATGCACTGATTATCAGTGAGTACTATCCGAAGATTCTTCCTTCCGATCAAGTATCGGCGCAGCCGGTTACACGGCTGACCCCGCATTTTCACGACATAACGATTGAGAATGTGACGGCTACGGGCAGCGCATCAGCTGGAGCGATTGTGGGGCTGCCGGAAGCACCCATCACCGGCGTGGTTTTGCATAATGTCAGAATTAGCGCTCAGCAGGGACTCACGATAAGTTATGCCGAGGTCTCGGGCGACGGCGTCACGGTGCAAGCCGCTGAGGGGCAACCCATCACGAAGCTCGTGGGAGCAAAAGTCTCGCTGCGCTGACGAAGATGTCGAGAGTCCCAGTTTTCATACCGGACCAGGGACGGCAGGTGACTCCTGTCGTCCCTGGTCCGGACCCCTGTTAGTCCTCGTGGATCAATCGCGCATCACGAAAATGGGTTGAACGGTCGTATTGCAGCTCGAAACAGGGTTGAACATGACATGAAACGCACACTGTGGCGGCCCGTTAGAGGTTCATACGGCGAACTCCACTTTCTTCAGGCCGGGCGCGAGTAGGTACATAATGAGCAGCGCCAGGAGGTAAGCGCTGGCCGCGATGGCAAAGAGGGTCGCATAGCTATGCGTCAGTTGCAGGATGTGGCCCGCATAGAAGGCAAGCAGAGCACCGCCAGCCGACCCAGCCATGCCCCCAATACCCGTTACCGAACCTACTGCGCTGCGCGGAAACATATCCGACGACGTCGTGAAGAGATTGGCCGACCAGCCCTGGTGTGCGGCCGCCGCAACGCTGAGCAGGGCGATAGCGTCCCACTCAGACTTTAGGTGGGTGACCGTAAAGATGGGAACGACCAGGCATGCGCAGGACAGCATGGCAGCCAGCCGCGCGTAGCTGGGCGAGAGCCCCAGGCGCCGGAATGGCGTGGGCAGCCAGCCTCCTCCGATGCTTCCAACGACCGATGCGTTATAGACGATGATGAGCGGTAGACCAAGATGTGCAAGGTCCAGATGGAATTTCGCGCTGAAGTAAGATGGCAGCCAGAAGAGATAAAACCACCAGATCGGATCCGTGAGAAACTTGGCGATCGAAAATGCCCAGGTCTGGCGGTAGCCCAGCAGCTTGCGCCACGGCATAGAAGGGCCCATCTGTGCGGCTGCTTCCCTGTAGATGTGGCGCAGTTCGGCACCAGTGAGTGTGGGGTGGTCGGTGGGCTTGCGGTAGGTGCGGAACCACCACAAAATCCAGAGAGCGCTGAAGCCGCCCGTGATCAGAAAGGCTGCGTGCCAGCCATAGCGCAGCGTCACCCAGGGAACGATAACTGGAGCTAGAATCGCCCCAATATTTGCTCCGGAGTTGAAGATACCCGTGGCCAGTGAACGTTCACTCTGCGGGAACCATTCGGCTACGGTCTTGATCGCCGCGGGAAAGTTGCCCGATTCGCCGAGCCCAAGAGAAAATCGCGCAATGCCGAATTCAAACACAGTGCTAGCCAGCGCGTGGCCCATGGCCGAGAGACTCCACACGGCCATGATGATCATGTACCCGATCCGTGTGCCGACTTTATCGACCAGTCGACCGGCGGCCAGCAGGCCGAGCGCGTATGCAATCTGAAAGGCGTCCACGATGTAGCCGTAGTCCACTTCCGTCATGCCAATGCTGTGCTGTAGGGTGGGCTTGAGGATCGCGATGACCTGGCGATCCATATAGTTGATCGACGTCGCGACGAAAAGCATGGCGCAGATCGTCCAGCGCACGCGTCCCAGTCGATCGCCAGACAACGATTCTTCGTCATCTTCGGCAACAAAAGCAGCTTTTCCCGCCACGGTCCCCTCCTTATAGCCGATAAGCTTGTTTGACTAACCCGTAAGCGAGGTCGCAGGCTAACTCCACTGCTTCGTCTTCAACCAGCCGATGGTCACTGACTAGCTTGGCCAGGTATCCGCAATCCATGCGCCGCGCCATATCGTGGCGGGCAGGGATGGAGAGAAAGGCCCTGGTATCGTCGTTGAACCCAACGGTATTGTAGAAGCCGGCCGTCTCAGTTACATACTCGCGAAAGCGCATCATGCCCTCTGGACTGTCGTGAAACCACCAGGACGGGCCGAGGCGCAGGCATGGGTAGTGTCCAGCAAGCGGAGCTAGTTCGCGGCTATAGGTTGATTCGTCGAGAGTAAAGAGGATGATGGTGAGACTGCTCTCATTTCCGAACTGATCGAGCAAGGGGCGCAGCGCGTCCACATAGTTTGTGGGGCTTGGAATATCCGCACCGATATCTCGACCATAGCGCTCGAAGACCTTGCGGTTATGGTTGCGCACGCTCCCCGGATGGATCTGCATCACTAGTCCGTCATCCAGGCTCATGCGGGCCATTTCTGTGAGCATCTGGGCGCGAAATAGTTCCTGCTGTGCGGGGGCGGCGTTACCAGTGAGAACGCGACGGAAGAGTTCCGCTGCTTCAGCAGTGGAAAGATTAGCGGTTTGGGCGGTGGGATGACCGTGGTCGGTCGCCGTACAGCCAAGTTCACGAAAGCGGGTGCGTGTCGCGCGTAGAGCGTTCAGGTAACCGGCCCACGTCGAGGCATCGTCTCCGGTCTGCTCGCCCAGCCTGGCTATGTTTCCGGCAAATCCGTCAAACTCCGGATCGACAACTGAATCGGGCCGAAAGGTGGGCAGAACTCTCGCCTTCCAGCCCGATTCCCGGATTGCCTCGTGATCGGCGAGCGAGTCGAGCGGCGAATCGGTCGTCGCCAGCACTTCCAGATTAAAGCGTTCATACAGAGCGCGCGGAAGAAACTCCGGCGTCCTTAGTTTCTCTGAGATGATGTCGAAGTAGTGATCGGCGTTTTTATCCGACAGCCGCTCCTCCAGGCCGAACAGTTCCTGGAAGCAGAAATCCAGCCATATGCGTGTCGGTGTTCCGCGAAATAGATAGTAATGACTGGCGAAGATGCGCCAGACCTTGCGCGGATCTTTCAACTCCGTCTGCCCAATTTCGAGTTCCTCCAGGGAGACTCCCTGGCTGTAGAGCATTCGATAGACGTAATGATCGGGCTGCACAAAGAGCTTTGCGGGGTCAGGGAAGGGCTCGTTCTTCGCAAACCATGACGCCTGCGTATGCCCGTGCGGGCTGATCACGGGCAACGTTCGCACCTGCTCATAGAGCGCCTTGGCTATCTTTCGTGTACCGGGCTCGGCAGGAAACAGAAGGTCCTCATGGATCAGCATGACTTGGGGTCTACTCTTTCGCTAATTGCATCGTGGTCTGACCACTATAGAGGTCAGATCGCAAGTATACACATAATGCAACGACGTACGTCGGACAGTCCGAGTTGGTTGCCCCACCCTAATCCCAAGCCCGGATATCCATTGCGGACAGTCTCCTGATCCGATCGGGTGTGAGGACACGGCTGCACTCTTGGCCAGAAGGTCCACTTGGTGGATCTCATGTTCCGAGTACCCGAATCGAAGATTGTCAATGATCCAGAGAACGTGTTGTGGCGCCATTGATCCGTAGCGCGGCAAACCTCGTCCTTTTGGGCGGGGTCGAGAGGGTCCCGGCGGAGCCGGGGTGTTTTCGCCTTGTCTTCGCTTCGGATGGTGGGTATAGTTGTGGGGATGGAGCGACAGCAGGCGTTCAAATACGAACTCATGCCGAGTAGCGAGCAACAGCGCCGGATGGTCTGTTATGCAGGCTGTCGGCGGGTGGTTTACAACAAGGCTTTGGCGCTGCAAACAGCCAACCATGCAGCCGGAAACAAGTTCATCCGTTACGAGTCGATGGCGAAGAACCTTGTCGCCTGGCGGGCCGACGAGGCCACCATCTGGTTGTCGGAGGCTCCTTACCATACGCTGCAGCAGGGCCTGAAGGACATGGAGAAGGCGTTCAAGAACTTCTTCGCCAGACGCACCGACTTTCCGCGCTTCAAGCAGAAAGGCCAGCACGACAGCTTCCGCTATCCGGACCCGAAGCAGATCAAGCTGGATAAGGCTAACAGCCGAATCTTTCTGCCCAAGCTGGGCTGGCTGCGTTACCGCAACAGCCGGGAGGTCCTCGGCTCCGTCAGAAACGTCACGGTCAGCCTTCGCAACGGCAGGTGGTTCGTCTCGATCCAGACCGCTCGCGAGGTGCAGCAGCCAATTGCTCAGGGCGGTGCCGTAGGCATCGACATGGGCGTGGTCCGTCTGGCCACCCTCTCCGATGGGAACGTTGTTCCATCGCTCAACCACTACAAACAGCATGCGCCCGCGCTGCGCAAAGCGCAGCAGGCGCTGAGCCGCAGGAAGAAGTTCAGCAACAACTGGAAAAAGGCGAAAGCCAGAGTCCAGCGCATCCACGTTCGCATTGCCAACGCCCGCCGGGACTACCTGCACAAGGCCTCTACCACCATCAGCAAAAACCACGCGATGCTCGTAGTAGAGGATCTTCAAGTGTCGAATATGTCCCGGTCTGCCGCTGGCACTGTCGAACAACCCGGCAGGAACGTCCGCGCAAAGTCCGGTCTGAACCGGTCGATCCTCGACCAGGGCTGGGCCGAGTTCCGGCGACAACTCGAGTACAAGGTGTTGTGGCAGGGCGGCGTGTTCCTCGCTGTACCGCCGCAGAACACTTCACGGACCTGTCCGTGTTGTGGCCTTGTCTCCGGCGACAACCGCAAATCGCAAGCGGTCTTCGCTTGCGTCGATTGCGGATACTCCGAGAACGCGGACCTGGTCGGCGCGATCAACATACTAAGGGCGGGACACGCCCGGTTAGCCTGTCAAGTGAACGGCGAAGTAAGCCGTCAGCAGCAGGAACCCTCCGAAAGAGCAGCCTAGCCGCCCTCGTAGGAATCCCCTTCCTTCAGGAAGGGGAGGATGTCAAGGGGATAGGTTGGTTGAGAGCGTTCAGCGCAAAGTCGGCGTGACTGAACTGCTGTTGGCGGAGTTGGGTGCAAAATACGTCAACCGGGTCATCGCCTCGGTTGACGCTCTTGTTGAAGAAAGAATTTGGAAAGAGGCACGTACGGACCCGTCGTGCCGTCGCTTGCGCCGTTAACCGAAGCAGGTCCCTTGCTGTGAAGCAGTTCCGTTGCTCGTACCAATTCCAGACGCATTGAACCCAGCAGCCACACGGCGCAAAGAGGGTGTGACTGTGGGCGGCTCCGATTATCGTGATGGTTATGGTTCCGTGATACGTTTTGCCGGACGACCGATCGTCAGTGGCCGTACGTATCGGCATACTGCGACATCTTGCCTCGGAAT
>PLHC01000075.1 GCA_003138795.1 Granulicella sp.
CACATTCCCCGGCTTCATCGACGGCGATGCCTTCAGCAGCACCGGAAACGCCACCCCGTCCTCATACCCAAAGTCCATCAGTGGGCCCAGCGGCAGCCGCCCCGGAGGGGGGAACTGCATCGGCCCCGCCGTAATCCCCGGCGGCAGCGTCCACGTAATCTTCGGTGGCTCGCCCGAGTCGCCCGCGTTGATCCAATAGACGTGCCAGTGCTCCTCGATCGTTAGCACCAGCCCTGCCTGCAGCGTTCCACCCACCGCAATCTGTGGCGCCAGCGTCGTCAGCTCAGCGGTCAGATGCTCGGCCTTCACCGGCCCCGGCCCGCCGTTGCCCACCTCGACGATCTGCGCGTGCGCTCTCGAACCCGTCGCAATCGCAATCATCGCCAGCGACAGTGCCGCCAGCCCAGCTCCCCGCGTCCACAAACGTCCTTTATTCATCAGATCATTGTAGAAGCAAGGAGAATGCGAGTGCCCCATCCTCGGCGCGGTTTCATCGCGACAGGCCGGGGTCNNCTTTGTCCGATGGGGTGGAGCGTGGGTTGCATTTCGTTTCAGCTCCGCACCAGTCTGCGGTGCTCGACCATGATGCAGCGGTCCATCACCACGCGAATCCCGCCGCTTTCAGCCTTTTGCGCTGCTGCCTCATTGCGAATCCCCAGCTGCACCCACAGATTGTCCAGTCCCAGCGCCAGCATCTCGTCCACAATCGCCGGGATAAACTTCGGCAGCCGGAACACATTCACCACATCCGGACGCACCGGCAACTCGCTCAGAGACGCATAGCTGCGCTCTCCCAGCGCGCTCGCAATCCCCGGATTCACCGGCAGAATCCTAAACCCCTGTTCCTGCATATACGCCGAGACCGCATAGCTCACCCTCGACGGATCGTCTGACAGACCCACCACAGCCAGCGTTCGCGGCGCATATTCCCGCCCACCCAGCATCTCCGTCATGATCTCCTGCTCATTCATCGTGTTCTCTCCAATCCCCGGATTCACCACCGGGATTCGTTTACAATCAGATGTCGAAGGCGATCGCGCAGCTCTAGTATTCAGGAGCCCGGATTCTGGTACTCGGGATTCCAGCGACGTCTTCCGGGGAGTGCTTTTGTTCCAAACTTTGCGTCACATGGGTATGCACCAGCCAACAGGGAAACAGCTCCGCCGCGATAACGTCGCCGGCATCGCCATTCTCACGATCAGTCTCGCCGCCGTATTCTCAACCGTTGGCTGCGGTAACCAGTATCGTCCAGTCGTCAGTGCGATTGGCTCCGTCGGTCCCGCTGGCCAGCCGACCAAGTTCGCGGTCGCCGTCTCCAATCCCTGCCCAACCTTGCTCTCCACGTGCGGCTCGCTCGGCCTGCTCACTATTGTGGACTTCTCTGGCGACACTGTGCTCTCCACGCCCCAGATCCTCACCGATCCCAGCTACTTCGCGCTCAATACCTCCGGCTCGCAGGGTTACACCATAAACGCCCACGGCTCCCTCGATACCTTCCCTATCTTGCCCTATCTCATCACCAGTCAGGTCGTTCAGACCACACTCCCGGTCGACTCCGCCCCCGTCAGCATTACTTCGCTCACGCCGGCCAGCGCCCTCGCGACCATCTTTATTCCCGAGACAGCCACCAACAGCATCGCTGCTATCAATGCCGGCACCGCCGCGCTTTACGATACCGTTGCGGTTGGAGCCGGTGGCACCAACCCGGTCTACGTCGTTGGCGCTGCCGGGACACCGCGCGTCTACGCCATCAGCCAGAACGCCACCGGCAGCAACGGCCAGATCGACTCGCTCGAGACCGTCTCCACCACATCGCTCTCGGACTCCGGAACCATCCCCGTCGGCGTCAAGCCCGTCTACGGCGTGATGACCCCTGACGACCGCCGCGCCTTCATCCTCAACGAGGGCTCGGGCACCGTCTCCGTCATGAACGTTCCGAGCAACGCCCTCGACACCAACATGCCCACCATAACCATTCCGGCCATCTCCATCGCCGGTGGTGGAACGACTGCTCCTAACCCTGTGTGGGCCGATCTGAACACCGTGGATTCAGAGCTTGTCGTTCTCAACCAGGGCGATGGGGTGCATCCTGGCACCATCAGCGTCATCAACATACCGCTCTGCAACCCGCTTGCCGAGGCCAACAATCCCAACTGCGTCGCCTCCAACCCGGTTGACGCTGTGGGCTTCGGCACGATCCTCGCCACCGCAACCGTGGGCATCAATCCCACCATGGTTTCGGTCCTGCAGGGCACGGACGGCAACTCCCCCGCTGCATACGTCATCAATCAGCTCGATGGCACAGGCACCTGCGCCACGGGTCAAGGCTCAGTCACCGTCGTCAATCTTCTGACAGGTAAGATCTCCGCCACCATCTGCGGCATCTCGGGCACCACAGCCACAGCCGCGGCCAACGGCACGTCAAATCTGATCTTCGGTCATCCCAACTCAGTCTCCGCGACGGGCGGCAGCCCCACCGGCAAGGTCTACGTCACGGCCTCGGACAATCAATATCTGAGCGTCATCTACACCGATACCAACAGCGTCCAGACGCACATTCCACTCCAGGGCAACGGTCTCCGCGTCCTTGTCACCGCACCCTAGCTCTCAGCTATCAGGCAAAGAAAGAGGCCGCCCTTTCAGGGCGGCCTCTTTCTTTGTGCTTCTTGAACTGCTTTACATCCCCGCCAGTACGATTGGCGCGGTCGGCGTCTTCGATCCAGCCTCATCCTCGACGGTTACGCCAAAGCCCTTCGCCACCACGCTCTTGGGCAGCTCCGGCATCACCACCGTTGCATTGCCATTCGCATCCGGCTTGAACAGCCCCGCGGGAATCGGTGTTTGTCCCTCCTCAGCCGGCAGCAGCCACAGCTCGTATGTCTTCGCAGGCTGCAACGGATCCAGATGACTCGCCACCAACAGCAGCGAACCCGTCTCCGGAACGTACGTTGCGTGGGCCTCTGGATCGAGCTTTGGCGGCGCACCCCTGATCAGCGGAACGTGCAGCGAAACCTGCATTGCGTTCGCATCCGTCAGCGTCTGCATTAACTCTTTAGCCTGCGCGGTCTGCGCGGTGGTCTGATCCAGCTTCGCGCTCTCGACAGCCAGATCCTGCTCCACCAGCTTCCGCTGATCGAACTGCAAGCCGGCCACCACGGCAGCACACGTGGCCACGCTCCATCCAGCCCAGGCCAGAAACGGTGCTACGCGCCTCGGCTCCCGCTCTTCCCGGGCATCCATCCGGTCAATCCGGCTATTGCGCGGATGCAGCACCGGCTCAATCTGCTGCTCAGTGCGATCAATCGGAACACTCTTCCTTTCTTCTGCAATCTGGCGCAGCAACCGCTCGCGCGCCTGCGAGGGCGGTGCCTGCATCTCCGCCGTCATGGCGTAGGTCGCCAGGTCGCCCTGAACCTCACCCAGCTGTGCCCGGCAGAATGCGCACCCCGGCAAATGCAGGGCCACAGCCTTCATCTCAGCGTCAGGCAGAAGCTGCAGCGCGAAGAGGTACAGATCGTCTTGCGACAGGTGATTCGCGGTGTTCATGCCTGGACTGCCTTTCTCAGCGTCAACAGCGCGCTGCGAATTCGAGTCTTCACGGTTTCCAGCGGATCGCCGGTCATCTCGGCAATCTCGGAGTCAGTCAGGCCATCGAAGAAGGCCATCTCCAGCGGCTTGCGCTGCTCGACGGGCAGCGTCAGCACCGCATCTCGCGCCAGTTCCATCAGGATCGACCGCTCCGACTCCACGGCCAGGTTGCACGCCGACGCCAGGTTCATCTCTTCCACCTGCTCACTCGGCCGCTTGCGTCGCAGCATGTCGATCGAGCGGTTGCGCGCCACCACCGCCAGCCACCCGCCAAAGCTGCCCTCGACGGCGAAAAAGCTGGTGGGATTGCGCCAGATCTGCATGAAAATCTCCTGCAGCACGTCCTCGGCCAACGCCGTATCGCGCAGCACGCGCAGCGCTACCGAGTACACGATCTTCGAGTACCGGTCGAACAGTACCGCTATAGCCCGTTCATCGCCGTGCTGGACCAGTGTGAGCAACCCTGCGTCATCTTCTGGCGTCGGTCGAGTCACTCCTGTCGATTCATCCATGCCACTGTTCATAGAATGCCTCGCAGGTCGGACGGATTGCCGCCGGGGCTGTGGAAGCGGACAACCTTTTTCTCCGCCAGCGTGGAATCCGGACCACCCCTTCCAACGCTGCTCCGGGCAAACATCGCACCTGAACGCACAGTGTACGTCATTCCCGTAGCCGTCAAGCACCGGCCAGGCCTCTGCGGCAGGACCTAGCCCAGGCCCTGTTTCTTGCGGAGACCTGCCATAAACCTGTTGACGTCCACTACGAAACGCTCATGGTGGCCTTCGCAGATCAGATCCACTTCATCGCGGCATACCACCTTGAACCGAAGTTTTCGATTCTCCACTGCCTCCAGTACCACCTCCGCCGTAACCTTCATTCCGATTGGCGTAGCCGCGCTGTGGCTCAGGTCGACGTGAGTGCCGAGGCTACGCTGTTCCGGCTCCAGGAACGGCTCCAATGCCTGCATGCAGGTCCACTCCACAAACCCAATCATGAAGACCGTAGCGAATACCGGCGGCATGTCCGTGGACGGAGTGAACATCGTGACGGCCTTGGTGACGGTTAACCGTTCGTCGACCGTGATGGTTTCCTTGTGATGCAGGCCTGGTTTCAGGTCAGCGAGGGTCATTGTTTTTCCTCCATAGGTCTATCCAAAGCTGGTTACGAGCAAATTGCGGACAGCACATCCAGTCACAGCATTCCCAATGGCTCCGCGCGCAGCTCATCTCGTTGCAACGACGAACAGTCGTGGAAATCGTAGCAGGATCTGCCCGTCAAAGCGCGGCGGATAGTGGCGGGCGATCTCTGCCGTGTATGCCTCCAGAAAATCGTTGGCTGTCGAAGCGTCGAGCGCGGAGAGATACGGCAGCAACGTCGATCCCTTGAACCATTCGACGATGGCTTTCGGCCCGTCCATGACATGCTCATACACCGTATGCCAGATCTCGATGCGGCGGCACAGCGGCTTGAGCAGGTCGTAATACGATTCCGGACTGGGCAAATCAGGCCGTGCGGCCTCGGCTGAAGCCAGGCTCTTGGCCCACGGCTCCCTCCTCGCTACCTCCCGGATGCACGCGTGCGAGGGTTCCCGGGTGTTGTCCGGCATCTGTACCGCGAGCACGCCCCCCTCGGGCAATGCCTCAAGGACACGCGCCATAACCCCTTGGTGATTCGGCACCCACTGCAACACCGCGTTCGCAAACACCAGGTCCAGCGGCTCCCGGGGTATCCAGTTGGCAATGTCAGCCTCTACGAACACGCAGCGCGGCAACCGCTCGCGCGCCATCCGCAGCATGTCCTTGGACGCGTCCACTCCGGTCACCGTGGCGTCCGGAAAGCGCTCGACGAGAAGTTCAGTGGAATTACCCGGTCCGCAACCCAGATCGACCACCCTGCGCGCCTGCTGCAGCGGCACCTGCGCCAGCAGATCGCGGGCTGGCCGCGTCCGCTCGTCTTCGAATCGCAGGTATTGGCGTGCGTTCCAGTCATTCAACGGAGTGGCTTCGAATGTCATTGAGTCCTTCTGATCGTTGATACCTGATTCTAAACAATCGATCCAGAAAGCCCGAATCTCTCCGCGACATTGTCCTATGACTTCAGCGTCGTTGCAGCTGTCGAATGAGTTGCCTTTCGCCTCTGGGCAGACCTCAATCGCACACTCCGCTATCCTGTTCTCTGGGCTACTGCGGCCCACACCTATGAAACTCCGTCTCGACAAGCTCCTCGTTGACCGCTCCCTCGCCGCCTCCCGCGAGCGCGCCCAGGCTCTGATCCTCGCCGGTCGCGTCCTCGTCAACGAGCAGCGGATCGACAAACCGGGCACCTCCGTCGCCGAGGACGCCATCGTCCGTATGCTCGGCAACGACCTCCGCTACGTCAGCCGCGGCGGACTCAAGCTGGAGTCTGCCCTCACCACCTGGTCCATCTCCGTCGCAGGCCTCGCCTGCGCCGACATCGGAGCCTCCACCGGCGGCTTCACAGACTGCATGCTTCAAGCCGGCGCACAATCTGTTCTGGCTATAGACACCGGCTACGGCCAGATCCACCACAAGCTCCGCACCGACCCCCGCGTCAGCCTCCTCGAGCGCACCAACGCGCGCCTGCTTGTCCCCGGCCAACTCCTCCCACTCTCCCCCCAGCCTATCCGCTTCTTCGCCATGGACGTCAGCTTCATCTCCGCCACCCTCGTCCTCCCAGCCGTCATCGCCGCCCTCGCACCCACCGGCGAGAAGTGGCACGGCGAAGCCGTCATCCTCGTCAAGCCCCAGTTTGAAGCCGGCCGCGAGCACGTCGGCAAAGGTGGCATTGTGCGCGACCCCGCCGCCCACCAACTCGCCGTCCACCGCGTCGAGACCGCTGTCCACGATCTAGGCGGCCAGCCCCTCGCCCTCATCGACTCGCCCATCCTCGGCATGGAAGGGAATCGCGAGTTCCTCCTCCACGCCCGCTTCGCCTAGCGCCCTCAACACCTCCGATCGGTCAGAATGTCAGTTTCCGGGTAGCTGTCATCCGTGAGTCACTGTCTCTTCCGAGAAGCCGATTTTCCCGGTACCGATACTTGAGCTCAAAAATGGCTCTGGCGATAGTGCGAGAACGTTGAGTTCTCGCACTATCGCCAGTAATTACCCGTTATGCGTTATGCTTCTGGATCACTCTGACGTTACCGGGTGAACATCGGTATCGCCGTTAGGAACGAATCGTCAGCCAGTGATTCCCTTATTGACAACAATGGTAACGACCACTCGCCGGTTCTGGGCCTGTCCACTCCGTGTGTGATCGGTTGCGACCTGGTTCGTGGTTCCCATCGCGGCAGGCGCCAGAATTCTCGTCATTGGAACAACGCCTGTCTGTTGAATGATGGCTAGCACGGCGTCAGCCCGTTCAGCGCTCAACCTCTGATTCAGCGCTGCTGGGCCGGTGGTAGAAGCGTAGCCCTGTACCTCGATCATGAATCCCGGGGTATCGGCAGCCGCCTTCACGAAGTCGGTCAGTGCATCGTTGTCCTTCTTGTTGACTATGGCTTTTCCATTTGCGAAGTTGACGGTCACGCTCCCCTTCGTTTCGTACTGGTCCAGCGTAGTAAACCGCTGATTTGCGTGGCCGATGCCTTGCGTATTCGTTGCTGTGGCTTCGGTATTCGCTGCAAGCCCCTGCTTCGTCGTGTCGATATCCTGCTGGCCTTGTTCGATATCCCTTCGATCGCTCTTGAGCTGATCCTGCGCAGCCGCAATCTCCGCGTTTGTAGGATACAGACCCGCGTCAATCTGCTTTGCTGTGGTCATGGCCGTCCGCGAGAACGTGACCTTTTTTGCAATCAACTTGTGATCGGGGTCATAGGTGCCCTCAACCTTTACAGACAGGCCGGGGACCAAGGCAGCGACGCCGAGGTCTTTTCTATCCCAACCAAGGAATCCACCCTTTTCTGTTGCCTTCGTGCTGTCCGATAGAAGCACGGTAAGCCTAGGGGTGTCTGACGTTTTCACCGCCATCGCAGGGCCGTCTCTTCCGATGACCATCCCTTCGACAGTAGCTTGCTGAGCATGTGCTGTAAGACCGAGCGACGTGAACATCGCCAAAGAGATTGCCAAGCCACAGGTAGTTCTGAGCCGACTCTGAATGTGCATTAATTAATTACTCCCTTTTCTTTGGTTAACCGGTCACCGCTGCCGGAATTCGTTGCATCGCGATCGTGTGTCCACGCCACGAAGCCCAACGTGTGTCGCGGCAGGGCTGTAGTCTTAGACGCACCAACGCCGAAATGAGGGGTAAACGAGGCTAGCCCCCGCTCTATATTCTTAGTAAGAAAGGACTTGAGCCGATCTTCCAACACCTAGGCGGCCGGGTGCCCAAGGTCTGGATTCTCAGACCTGGGTGAGCGATATCCGAGCGCTCCGCCCCCCATCCGCTTCATCGCCATGGACGTCAGCTTCATCTCCGCAACCCTCGTCCTGCCCGCGGTCGTAGCAGCCCTCGCACCCGCAGGCACGAAGTGGCAAGGCGAAGCCGTCGTCCTCGTCAAGCCCCAGTTCGAAGCCGGCCGCGAGCACGTCGGCAAAGGCGGCATTGTCCGCGACCCCGCCGCCCGCCAACTCGCCGTCCACCGCGTCGAGGCCGCCGTCCGCGATCTCGGCGGCCAGGCCCTCGATCTCATCGACTCGCCCCTCCTCGGTATGGAAGGCAACCGCGAGTTCCTCCTCCATGCCCCGCTTCGGCTGAGCCTCGCAAGCGGTACACTCTTCTAACGATGCCTACGGTAGCCATCATCTCCAAGCCGCAGAAGCCCGAGTTGGAGTTCATCCTCACCGAACTCGTCGCCTGGCTCCGCGCCCGAGGCTTCACCCCCATCCTCGAGCCCGACAGCGCCTCCTACATCGGCCTCGAAAATGAGGCCGTCGAACGCTCCGCAATGCACTGCTATAACCCCGTGGTGGTCATCTCCCTGGGCGGCGATGGGACCCTGCTCTCCGCTGCCCGTGCCTTCGCCCGCACCGATACCCCAATCCTCGGCGTCAATCTCGGCTCCCTTGGCTTCTTGACAGAGGTCCCCCTCTCCGAGCTCTACGCCACGTTCGAGGCGTGGATGGCTGGCACCGCCGTCATCGACACACGCAGCCTCATGCATGCCCAGCTGCTCCGTGACGGCAAGCTCTTCCGCGAGTGGGACGCCCTCAATGACGTCGTTCTCGCCAAAGGCGCCATCGCCCGCATGGGCGAGTTCGCCATCGAGGTCGACGGCCAGTTCGTCGCCCGCTTCCGCGCCGACGGCGTCATCGTCTCCACCCCTACCGGCTCCACCGCCTACACCCTCGCCGCCGACGGCCCCATTCTCATGCCTGCGGTTGACGCGATGGTCCTCACCGCCATCTGTCCCCACCTGCTGACCATCCGCCCCATCGTATTCCCCGGTGACACCGAGATCGCCGTCGTCGTCGACGTCGTCCCTCACGAGACCTACCTCACCGTCGACGGTCAGGAGGCAGTCGAGCTCATACTCAACGACCGCATCCTCTGTCGCAAGTCAACCCGCTTCGTTCACCTGCTTCGCCTGCACCCCAACGGTCTCTTCAACGTCCTTCGCTCCAAGCTGAGCTGGGGCGAGCGCTGAGTTTCCAGCGACCTGTGTCCCGAAACGAAACCGTGCGTCCCGAAACCAGGCTGAATATGTCGTTGCGCAGCACGAAACAGGGTTGAGCGCGGCTAAAAAAGCCGCATAATGACCTGATTTGTCACCAGCGCCGCCACATACGCGACGCCTGTCATGTACAGAAACTGCAGCGCCGGCAGCTTCCAGCTATTGGTCTCGCGCCGCACCACCACCAGCGTAGACGTGCACTGCATCGCGAACGCGAAGAACACCACCAGCGCAATCGCCCCGCCCAGCGTTATATCGTGCCGCAGCGCCGTCTGCAGGCCCAGCGCGTGCGTTGCAGGATCCATCCCGTACAACGTGCCCAGCGTTCCCACGATGACCTCACGCGCCACGATAGAGCTCAGTAACCCTATTCCTATCTTCCAGTTGAAGCCCAGCGGCCGGATCACCGGCTCGATCCAATGCCCCAGCCGGCCGATCACGCTCGCACTCAAACTGGAGAACTGTCCCCCATGGATCGGCAGAACGCTCATCACCCAGACCAGGAATGTCACGGCCAGAATCACCGTTCCAGCCTTCTTCAAGAACAACTTACCCCGGTCATACAGCCGCAGCGACAGGGAACCAATGGTCGGCCAGCGGTACTGCGGAAGTTCCAGAATGAATGGCGCCTGCACCGCCTTCATCACCGACGAATTGAGCATCTTCGCCGTCGCCAGCGCCGCCAGGAACCCGAGCAAATACAGCCCGAGCATCACCATCGCGCGCAGTCCAATAACGCCACCGAGAAACTTCTGATTCGGGATAAATGCCGCAATAATCAGCGTATAAATCGGCAATCGCGCCGAGCAGGTCATGAACGGTGCGATCAGAATCGTCGCAATCCGCTCGCGCTTATTCTCGATCGTGCGTGTCGCCATAATCGCCGGCACCGCGCACGCATACGCTGAAAGCAATGGGATAAATGCTTTTCCGTTCAGCCCAATTGAGCGCATCACGCGGTCCGCAATCAGCGCTGCGCGGGCTAGATATCCCGAGTCTTCCAAAATGCCAATAAAGAGAAACAGCAGCAGAATCTGCGGCAAAAACACCAACACCGACTGCACGCCGTTCCATAAGCCGTCGCGCAGCAGTGCACGCAGCCAGTTGTCCGGCAAAAGCAGAGCAGCCTTCGCGCCTGCACTCGTCAACAGCGCTCCCAGTCCGTCGCTCAGCGGCTGCCCAATGGTAAATACCACCTGAAATACCGCAATGACCACCGCCAGAAAGATTAGCGGCCCGAAGATGCGGTGCAGTAGAACGCCATCCAGCCGGCGCGTCCACATGGAAGCCGTGGGTGATTGATATTTCGTCCGCGAAGTGACCTGCGTCGCCCAGGTACGGCACGACGCGGCACTCTGCAGCACTGGCAATTGCACCGGTCGTAATCCATCGTTCGGCCGACTGCCCGCACGCAGCAGAAACTCTGGAATCACATCCAGGCCTATGCCGTGCGCGGCGCTGATCAGTGCGACCGGATGCCCAAGTTCACGCGCCAGCGCCAGCGTATCCACCTTGCCACCGCGCGCCTCCAACTGGTCGGACATATTCAGCAACACGAGCGTCGGCAGCCCAATCGAAAATACGGGCGCCGCCAGCATCAACTGCCGATTCATGTGGGTGGAGTCCAGCACGAGCAATACGCAATCTGGCTTCGGAACGCCAGGCATCTTCCCCGTGAGTACATCCACGGCAACCCGTGCATCCTCCGAGTACGTTGCGAGGCTATAAATTCCTGGAAGATCGATCAGCGTCA
Organism: Granulicella sp.; assembly: GCA_003138795.1. GTDB lineage: Bacteria > Acidobacteriota > Terriglobia > Terriglobales > Acidobacteriaceae > Granulicella. The sequence goes on from PLHC01000075.1 coordinate 10,974, forward strand.
AGTCGCTGCGCCCGATGCTCTTCATCTTTCCGGAGTGGTGCTCCACCGTCACGCCCGGATAGTTCGCCACCTTCTGCCGCATTCCAGTCAACCGATTGAAAAGCGTAGACTTGCCGCAGTTTGGCGGCCCGATGAGCGCTACCGTGCGCATACGCGCCGTCCCGGCAGGTACGGGAGCGGTCTCCTCAAACGGCTCTGCAATCGTCGAATGGCAGCTCATTTTGCCTCGTTTGCAGCGTCGGAATTCAATCTGAGGAAGATATGCCGGGCTGTCTCATTGCGCAGCCCAACTTCAACCCCATCAATGCGATACACGCGTGGATCGCCGGCCGGAGCCCGCCGGAGGATCTCAATGCTGGTTCCGGGAAGGAATCCAAGATGCGCCAGATAGTCGCTCACCTCGTCTGGCAGATCGACGCGGTCTACCACGCCTACACTGCCCACCTTCGCGTCACTCAAAGCCAGAACGTCCATGGAATCGCATATCCGACCAAGTTGGTCCTCTTTACTATACGACATTGCGAGGATCTTTGCCGGACTTCGTCCTATTAGCCACCCGGAGCGCTATAAGAAGACTTATTAAAGATTTGGGAAGGGAAGTCATGGTGCGCCCGGAAGGATTCGAACCTCCGACCTACTGGTTCGTAGCCAGACGCTCTATCCAGCTGAGCTACGGGCGCACATTGCATTGTTGCAACTGAGTAAGAATAACCGATGAAAGCTTTGCGATCAACCCTTAGCCTGCCACAGGCGCAGCAATCTCCGGCTCAGGCTGTGGCGGGATCAACGATATTCGTTCGACCACATCAAGTCCCGACCGTCGCAGTAGTTGATGCACGATCGGTTCGGTGAGCCGTGTCGCGTCATACTCTACGCGAACTGTTTTTTCGGCCTCGTTGAACTCAACGCGACGAATTCCATAGACCTTGCGGACCTGTCCGAGAGCCACCATCGCGGCCTCGCTGGGGGCTGCGCCGTAGAGATACATCACATCAAGCTGCGTCATGTCTGTGATTTTATCAGCGAGTCCACGTCGCTTACGAAGCAAGTTTCGTTAGGTACTTCACAAAACTGGGGCTCGTGAACTCTTGCGCTCCGATCAGCTTCCTGCGAATCACGCCCTGCTTGTCGATAATGTACGTCTCCGGAAACCGGAAGCTGCCATAGAGCGCATTCGAGGTCTGCTTTTGATCGAAGACCGTCATCAAGTCGACATGGTGCTGTGCGACATAACCCTGGTATGTCGCGAAGTCTTCATCGCTTGCGACCGCCACCACCTGGATCTGTGGCAGTTCACGCTGCAGGGCCTCGAGACTCGGCATCTCCTCCACGCATGGCGCGCACCAGCTGGCCCAGAAGTTCAGCACTACCACCTTGCCGCGCAGCTTCGTCAGGTCCACCGAATGCTGCCCGTCGCTGATTGCAAATACTGGCGCCGCTCGCCCGATCTGATCCGGATGTTCGCCCCTATCGCAGCCAGTCGCAATCGCGCAGCCGAGAAAGGCCAACAGTCCCACACACATCGTTCGTCGCATCGTACTCAGCCCTCGCATCACTTCCTATAATACGAAGTTGTGGACGACACGGCTAACTCGTCGAAGCAAAAGCTCGGCTCTATCCCTGGTCTTCCCATTGACTACGAGTCCGTCGCGCCTGCATTGGCAACCTCCTTACCGGCGACCCGGGAAAGCGCCCAACTGCAGCTTTCGGTCATCATTCCGGCGCGCAATGAGGAATATAACCTTCCCAACTGTCTTCGTACGCTGCTCCCGCAGAGCGACGATTTCTTTCTCCTTGGTCGCGATTGGGAACTGATTGTCGTTGATGATTCTTCCACTGACCACACCCGGGGGATTGCCGTCGAAGCCGCCTCGCAACAAGCTGGTGTGCGTATTCTCGAGGCTCCACCTCTCGACCTTCGCGCTGCTCGCCGTGTTTTTACGGGCAAAACCAATGCTTGCTGGTTTGGTGCCCAGCAGTCGCAGGGGCGCTGGCTGCTCTTTACCGACGCCGATACTATCCATGAGCCCGGTGATCTTGTCCGTGCGCTGCACGAGGCTGAGGAGCACGGCGCGGCGCTTCTCTCCTACTCGCCGCGCCAGATTGTTCAGGGATTTTGGCAGCGCGCCCTGATGCCGCTGGTGTTCTCCGAACTGGCCACCGTCTATCCGCCCGCGCAGGTGAACGACCCTGAGCGGCGGATTGCGGCTGCTAATGGCCAGTTTTTGCTAGTTGAGCGCACGGCGTACTTTGCGGTTGGAGGCCATCGGGCGGTCGGGCGGTCGGTGCTTGAAGATGTCGACCTTGCCGACAACGTCAAGACCTCCAAGAGGGGCCTGTGGTTTCGCTACGCGCCCGATGCACTCAGCACCCATATGTACCGTGGATTCAAGGACATGGTCGAGGGCTGGACGAAGAACCTGGCGGTGCTCTTTCCGTACGCTCTGTCGCTTGGGGCATGGAGGTTGCTCGATATCGCGCTGCTGCTGCTTCCGCTGGTGCTGATTCCATTGCACTATCTCGTGTTTTGGCAGCAAATCGTGATTTTGCTGATCTGGGTGCGCACGCTCTTTCGCTTCTATAGCCGCGTTGCACGGTCCAATTTTGGGGCCCTGGATTGTGCGATTTCGGTCTTTGCGCTGCCGCTGTTTATTGGGCTGCTGGTAGGCAGCTGGATGAAGCACAAGCTGTTTCACCGGGTCGCATGGAAGGGCAGGGAATATCGCACAGGGAGCTAAAATGGGAGAAAATTGCACGTACTCAACCATGTTTCGTGTTGCGCGGCGACATGTTCAGCCTAGTTTCGTGTTGCTCGCAGCATCGTTTCACCATCCGCGCGGAGTCCAGCGCATCTAACCCACTGCTTTCACCTGGTCGAAAAATTATGATCCTTCTCACCCGCAAAGCCGACTTCTCCGCTGCCCACTTTTACTGGAATCCTGCCTGGAGCGAGGAGGAGAACGAGCGCGTCTTCGGGAAGTGCGCGAACCGGCAGGGGCATGGCCACAACTACACACTCGAGGTTACGGTCGCGGGTGACATCGATCCGGTCTCGGGATTTGCCGTCGACCTGACGCAGCTGAAGGAGATCATGGAGCGTGAGGTTGTGTCGGTCTACGACCATCGCCACCTGAATTGTGAGGTGCCCGAGTTCGCGACCATGATTCCGACGGCGGAGAATATTGCGATTGCCATCTGGCGCCGGCTGGAGGGAAAGATCCTCCATGCGAAGCTGCATCGTGTGCGGGTCTATGAGATGCCCGACCTGTTCGCCGACTTCTATGGAGAAGGCGCATGAGCCGGCTGGTCGCCCATCTTTCGAGGCGGTATCACTTCAGCGCCTCGCATCGTCTGCACGTCGATACGCTCTCGCCCGAGCAGAATCGTGAGATCTTCGGGAAGTGCAATAACCCGTTTGGTCATGGCCACAACTATGTGGTCGAGGTCACACTTTCAGGGCCGGTGGATACGGCTACGGGCATGGTGGCGAACCTTGGCGATCTCGATTCGTTTGCACAGCGTGAGGTGCTCGATCTCTTCGATCACACGAATCTCAACACGCTTGATTCCTTTCTGGACTGCGTCACCACGACAGAGAATCTATGTGTGGAGATGTGGCGCATCTTTTCCGGTTTTGCGGAAGCTGGAGCCTATCCGCAGGTGAAGCTGGAGCGCATTCACATCGAAGAGACGGGCAAGAACTCCTTCGATTACTTCGGCGAAGGCGCACCGTTTCGCCGCTAGACGCACGGGTCCACGGATATGCGCCGGGATGTACGCTTAAGAGAGGCTGTAAGAATGTCTACTAAACTTGAACTCGACGCCATCCAGCAGAGTGCTTCGGCCTCACCCACCAATGGCAACGGCCACAAGCTGACGCCGACCACGCTGGCCAGCGCAAGCGTACAGGAGATCTACACCGAGCTGCTCACCCGCATAGGTGAAGACCCAACGCGTGATGGATTGCTCAGCACTCCCGATCGCATGGAAAAGTCCATGGCCTTCCTGACGCAGGGGTATACGCAGTCGATCGACGAGGTCCTGCATGACGCTCTCTTCGACGTGGATTATGACGAGATGGTGATGGTGAAGGACATCGAGTTTTACTCTCTGTGCGAGCACCACCTGTTGCCGTTTTTCGGAAAGGCGCATATCGCCTATGTGCCGCGGGGGAAGGTCGTTGGGCTGAGTAAGATTCCGCGCATTGTCGATGTGTTCGCACGTCGTTTGCAGGTGCAGGAGCGGCTCACGCAGCAGGTTGCAGAAGCGATCGAGGCGGCCATTCATCCGCAGGGGGTGGGTGTCGTGATCGAGGCGCAGCACTTGTGCATGATGATGCGCGGTGTTGAGAAGCAGAGCTCGCTGACCGTGACCAGCTCGATGCGTGGGGTCTTCAAGACGCAGTTGCAGACGCGCAACGAATTTCTGTTGCTGGTTAATCCGCAGCGGTAGCTGGAATTCACCATCGGGATAATTGGCTGGAGTCCCAAGCTCTCTGCACGTGCGATGCGGCAAATTGAGCGACAATAGCATCTGCATGAATGGTCTTCTTATTCTCGATAAACCTGCGGGCATGACCTCGCATGATGTGGTGGCGATTGTGCGCCGCGCTACGGGCGAAAAATCCATTGGACATCTGGGCACGCTGGATCCAATGGCGACGGGCGTGCTTCCGCTGCTGCTGGGCAAGTACACGCGCCTGGCGCAGTTCTTTGGGCAGGCGGAGAAGTTTTATACCGGCGAGATCCGCTTCGGTTTTGCGACAGACACGTTCGACGCCGAGGGCACACCGGCTGGAGAGCCCGTGGCGCTGAGCAAATCGCTCGCCGAGTTGAGGGAGTTGGCGCTGCGGTTCCAGGGAGAGCTTGACCAGATGCCGCCGGTGTTCTCTGCGAAGAAGATCAACGGCGTGCCTGCGTACAAGCTGGCGCGCGCGGGCAAGGATGTTCCCGTGAAGCCGGCACGCATCACGATCCACAACTTCGAACTGATGGGTCTCGAGGGGGATACGGCGAGCTTTGCGATGCAGGTGTCTGCGGGTGGCTATGTGCGGTCAGTCGCGCATGAGCTGGGTGAGCTTGCTGGATGCGGAGCGCATCTGTCATCGCTGCGACGGACGCAGGCGGGGGCGTTTACGCTGGCGCAGTCGATTACGCTGGATGAATTGAAAGCGCTTACACCGCAAGAGGTCGAAGCTCGGCTGCCGCATCCGCGTTCGCTGCTGCCGGAGATGCCCTCGGTGACGGTCGATGAGCAGACCGCGGGCCGGATCCGGAATGGGATGCAGGTGAATGCGCCGGAGTTTTCGGATGCGCCGCTGGTGAAGATCTTTACCGCGCCGAGGGAGCTGCTGGCGATTGGGAAGAGGATTGCGGGGACGCTGGTGCAGCCTACGGTTGTGCTTGGCTGAGGGTTTAGTGGTTCAGTAGCGGCTGCACGAGAGCTTCGACATTGAGGGCTATCTGCATGTTTCCCCTGGCGGTTGCGTGGGTGGCGTCGTCCTGCATGTCGCCGGGCATACCGTAGACGTTCTTCAGGAGGAAGGGCAGCAGACGGACGTGATACTTCTTCGCGAGGGCGGGATACATGGCGTCGAACTTCCTGATGTAGTCCTGGCCGTAGTCGGGCGGGAGGGTGATGCCTGCAAGCGCAACCTTAGCACCACTCTTCTGCAACTGCTGGATGATGTTGGAGAGGTTGGCCTCGGTCTGCTCGATGGGCAGGCCGCGCAGGCCGTCGTTGCCGCCGAACTCTACGACGACAAGCTGCGGATGATGCGCGATGACGCGCTGGATGCGCTCGAGGCCGTCCTTGGTGGTGTTGCCGCTGATGCCCTCGTTAAGCACGTGATACTTGTAGCCGTGCGCATCCAATAGCTTTTGCAGATCATCGGGATAGCTCTCGCCGAGGTCGGTTCCGTAGCCCGCTGTGAGGCTGTCGCCGAAGCAGACCAGCAGAGGCCGCGTGTCGGCGGCCGTGGCAGTGGCGCTGTCAGGCGCTGGGCTGGCGGGCTGCGGATTGGGCGCGGGTGTCGACGCCGTTGGAGATGCTGTCGAGGGCGCCTCCGCGTGGCTGCGAGCGTCTTTGCAGCCGGTGAGCGCGAGGCCAGCGGCAAGACACGCCAAAGCAACAAAACCAATACCGGATAAACTAGGTGTTACGCGCGCTTGTCTCACAACTTCATTTTAGTCAGAGGCTGCCCTACCTTGACCACTCCTGCTCTTGCGTCACGGGAAATTTTGTCGAAGCCGACGGGTGCTTCCGATGACGCCCCCATGATTGTCGTGAATGGCCTGCGGAAGTCGTTGCGCACGGGCAGCTCCACGGTGGATATTCTCCGGGGCATCGACTTCACGATTGCGCGGGGCGAGTTCGTTGCGATTATGGGTGCGTCGGGTTCGGGGAAGTCGACGCTGCTGGGGCTGCTGGCGGGGCTCGACAATCCGACTTCCGGTAGCGTCGCGCTGAATGGAACGGTCATCAGCAACCTCGCAGAAGACAGGCTTGCGCAGCTGCGCGGGCGCACGATTGGATTTGTCTTCCAGAGCTACCAGCTGATTCCGACGCTTACGGCGCTGGAGAATGTGTTGCTGCCGTACGAGCTGAATGACGATTCTGGTGGCCGCAAGGCGGGGCTGGATCGTGCGCGGCAACTGCTTGCTTCGGTTGGCCTGAGCGAACGGATGGACCACTATCCGGTGCAGCTCTCGGGTGGCGAGCAGCAGCGCGTTGCACTGGCGCGGGCGTTTATTCTGCGGCCGCCGATCGTGCTTGCGGATGAGCCTACGGGGAATCTGGACACGGTCAATGGAGACCACATTCTCGAGTTGCTGCTGCACCTGAACCACGTCGAGGGCACGACGCTGGTGCTGGTGACGCATGATCCAGCGCTGGCGGATCACGCGGGCCGGCGCATTACACTGCGCGATGGGCTGGTTGTGAGCGATGAAGTGCAATCCGACACGTCGCCTGTGAGCGCGTAGGCGATGGCGAGCCTCTCGTACGGCACGGCCGCACGCATTGCGACCCGCGAGCTTCATTCGTCGCGCGGCAAGTTCGCGTTTGTGATCCTGTCGGTCGCGATTGGAGTTGCGGCGCTGACGGGCGTGCGCGGCTTCTCGTCGGCGTTTCGAGTGACGCTGCTGTTGCGCGCACGCAGCATTATGGCTGCCGACATTGCGGCGCGTACGAATGCGCCGCCGACGCCGGCGCAGCAGGCTGGGATCGATGCGCTGCGCGCCGCCGGGAACGATGAGTCGCCGGTGACGGAGATGCTGTCGATGGCTTCGTCGACGACGTCGCTTGATCCGCTGCTGGTGTCGGTGAAGGCTGTGGATCCGGCGAAGTATCCGTTCTATGGCGACGTCGTTCTTGCGCCGGCGATTCCGCTGACGCAGGCGCTCACGGACTCCAGCGTTGCGGTTGGGGATGATCTGCTGCTGCGCTTGCATCTGCATGTTGGGGACTCGATCAAGCTCGGCACGGAGAGGTTTCGGATTGCGGCGGCGGTCGAGGATGAGCCGGATCGATTGTCGAGCTCGTTCGCGGCGGGGCCGCGGATCTTGTTGTCGCAGAAGGCGCTGGCGTCGACGGGGCTGGTTGCTCCGGGCTCGCGTGTGACGCGGCGATATCTGTTCAAACTGCCGCCGCCGAAGCCTGGGAGCGCGCTTTCGGATGCGGCTGTGGCGGCTCTGAAGACGCAGATCGAGACGCTGCTGCCAGAGGCACAGATTACGGATTATCGCGAGGCGAATCCGGCGCTCACGAAAGCGCTGGATGGCGCTACGGGGCTGCTGTCGCTGATGTCGCTTGTGGCGCTGGTGCTGGGAGCTGTGGGCGTGGCGATGGCCATGCGCGCGCACTTGCAACAGCGGCTGGATTCGATTGCGATTATGAAGTCGCTGGGCGCTGGGTCGACGCAGATCATGAAGATTTATCTACTGCAGACGCTGCTGCTGGGGCTGGGTGGAGGTGTGCTCGGGGTGGTGCTGGGCATCGGAGTGCAGTTGGCGTTTCCGCTGTTCCTGGCGAAGCTGCTGCACCTGTCTCCGAGCCTGCGCCTGGATACCCATGCGATCGCCCTGGGGCTGAGTGCGGGTTTGCTGACGACGCTGCTGTTTACTCTGCCGCCGCTGCTCGACATCCGCAACGTGCGACCGATTCTCATTCTTCGCCGCAATGTTGAAGCGTCGGACGATCCTTTCACAACGCGGATGCTGCGCAAACTTCGGGGATCGATTGCGCAGATCGTGGCAAGCTTCTTTATCCTCGTGGGTTTGGTGCTGCTGGCGACGGAGGTGTCGGACTCGCGGCAGGTTGGGTGGACGTTCGCCATTGGATTGGTGGGCGTGTTGATTGTGCTGCTGGCGATGTCGGCGTTGACGCTGTGGCTGCTGCGGCAGTTTCTGCGCAGGACACGGCTGCATCTGCCGTCGACGCTGCGGCATGGGTTGGCGAATCTTTATCGGCCGGGTAATCCTTCGGCGGCGCTGCTGGCGGCGCTTGGGCTGGGCGTGATGCAGATCGCTGCGGTGTACATGGTGCAGCGCTCGATGGTGAACGAGATGCAGGTTGCGACGGCTGAGAACCTGCCGAATATCTTCCTGATTGATATGAGCACCGACGAGGTTACGGGAGTCAGGGCGCTGCTGGCGCAGCAGCCGACCGTGCGGGGTACACCGGAGATTGTGCCGGTAGTGAGTTCGCGGCTGCTTGCGATCAATGGCGTTCCCACCGCGAAGCTGAAGCTGCAGCACATGGGCCGCGCCGCGCAGTCGTTAAACCTGACCTGGCCGCCGACGCCCGACACCCCGCCGCCGGGCGACAAAGTGGTGCAGGGGAAGTGGTGGACGACGCAGGAGGCAGCCGACTCCGCGAGCCATCCGCTGGTGGCTATTGAACGAGATCGTGCGAGCCGGCTCAAGGTGAGTCCGGGCGATATGATTACGCTCTCTGCGCAGGACGATCAAATCACCGCGAAGGTCGTGGCTGTGTATGAGGCGGATAGCCGCCATGCGTTCTCGCGCGCGGAGTTTATCCTTCCGCAGCCTGCGCTGGCGGGCCTGCCGGTTGTCTGGTATGGCGGCGTCCACTGCAATCCGGACGCTACCGCAACGCTGCGGCGTGTGCTGTATGAACACTTCCCGACGGTCACTGTGATCGATGTTGCTGCGACGCTGGAAACGATTCGCCAGGTGCTGCTGCAGGTGACGTATGTGATTCAGTTCCTCGCGGCGTTCAGCATCTTTGCGGGCATTGTGATCCTCGCGAGCGCGATTGCAGGAACGCGCTATCGACGCATTCGGGAGGTTGTCGTGCTGAAGACGCTCGGTGCGACGCGGCTGCGGATTGCGGCGATCTTCTCGATCGAGTTTGCGGTGCTGGGATTGATTGCGGGAGCTGTAGGACTGGTGTTTGCGAATCTGCTGGCACGTGCGCTGCTGCTGCATACGTTGCACTTCGATTACACATTTCAACCGTGGCTGAACCTTGGCGCGTGGATCGTTGTTGCTGCGCTTACGGTCGTGGCTGGATGGCTCGCGAGCCATCGTGTGCTGGGTCAGAAGCCGCTTGAAATTCTGCGCGAGGAGTAGGGTTTATGCACGGCGAGAGGTTGACCCATCAGCATATCCCCCGTACACTCACAGAGGCGGCTGATTGTGGCTCCCGCCGAGCCTGCAGCTGCCGTTAAAACCTTATTTATTGCCCCCTCGTTCAATGGTAGGACTAGCGACTCTGACTCGCTCGATCGGGGTTCGAATCCCTGGGGGGCAACCAA
>PLHC01000017.1 GCA_003138795.1 Granulicella sp.
TCCATACCTCCGCAGAAACCATCATCCACATCGCCTTCGCGCACCTGCTCCTGCGCCGCTCTACTTAGTTTCTGGACAGGTTCTCAGAGGAGGCTTGGTAGTCAGCACCCTGCAGGCCAGCCGGTTAAGACCAAAAACAACTGATGCCCATTCAAATCCATTTCTTCCAGAGCAACCAGACCTTCACCGACTGCGTAAGGCCCGAATAGGCAAGCAGTGTCAGCATCAGGATGGGCCAGTAAAGCCCCGGCAGGTGCACAAGGCCCAGCGAAGAAGCTAGCGGAGAATACGGAAGCCAAGCTCCAAAGGCCATGATGGCAAGCGTAGTAAGGGTCAGGGATAAGCTTGCGCGGCTCTGCAGGAAGGGGATCTTGTTGGTGCGGATGATGTGGATAATGAGGGTTTGCGTCATAAGCGACTCGACGAACCAACCCGTCTGAAAAAGCGGAGCGCGGGCGGAATCCCAGCACTTGAAGAGATAGAGCATGACGAAGAACGTGGTGTAGTCGAAGATTGAGCTGATGGGGCCAACGCAAAGAATAAACCGCTTGATCTCTCCGATGTTCCAGGGCCGCGGCCGCGCCACCAAGTCTTCATCCACTGCGTCCGTGGGAATCGGTATCTGCGAGAAGTCGTAGAGCATGTTGTTGGTCAGGATTTGAATGGGAGCCATGGGGATGAATGGGAGAAAGGCGCTCCCTCCCAGCACGCTGAACATGTTGCCAAAGTTCGAACTGGCTCCCATCCGGATGTACTTGAGAATGTTGGCGAAGACCTTTCGCCCCTCGATCACACCTCCATCGAGCACCATGAGATCTTTCTCCAGCAGGATGAGATCCGCCGACTCCTTGGCGATGTCCACAGCCGTNNTCCACCGAGATGCCGATGTCCGCGGCGTGCAACGCGGGCGCATCGTTGATTCCGTCTCCCATGAATCCGACGACATGTCCTTTGCCGCGGAGGACACGAACAATTCGTTGTTTGTGAGCGGGTGAGAGGCGTGCGAACAGCGTTGTCTTTTCCGCCGCATCCGCCAATTGAGCATCGGACATCTTCTCCACGTCGTCGCCCAGAAGCATTGGATCAGGCAGGAGTCCCACATCGCCGCACACCTTGCGGCTGATGAGGTCGTTGTCGCCCGTGAGTATCTTCACTGCGACGCCATGCTTGTGCAGCGCGTCAATTGCGGCGGCTGCGGTTCGCTTGGGCGGGTCGAGGAATGCTACGTACCCTTTCAGAACAAGGTCGCACTCATCTTCTTTTGAGCAGGAAAGCTTTCCCTGTAACTCCTTTCTTGTTACGGCAAGAACCCGGAAACCGTCATTGCTGAGACTTGCATACTCATCTTTCAGTCCTTTCATCAACTGCGGGTTCATGGGCGACAGTTTGCCGTCCAACTCGAATTGGGAACACTGATGGAATATCTCCTCCGGAGCGCCTTTCGTGAGCAGGATTGCGTGGCCGTCAGGATCTTGAACCAGGACTGACATCATGCGCCGGGTGAAGTCGAAGGGAATCTCATCGAGCTTCTTGAACTTTTCGATGAGAGCTTGCTGATGAAAATCCGAACTGCCGAGAATCGCCGTATCCAGCAGGTTCTTGAGGCCCGTCTGGAAGTGGCTGATGAGGTAACCATCGAGGAGCACCTCGTCGGTTTCCCGGCCGGCTACGTTGCAGTGCCGCTGCAGCACGACGCGATCTTCAGTGAGCGTGCCGGTTTTATCGGTGCATAGCACGTCCATGCCGCCGAAGTTCTGGATGGCGTTGAGCCGCTTGACGATCACCTTTCTGCGGCTCATCGCGATCGCGCCTTTGGAGAGACATACGGAAACGATCATAGGCAGCATCTCGGGAGTAAGGCCTACCGCGACTGCCATCGCGAAGAAGAACGCGCTCTTCCAATCATGTTTGGTAAACCCGTTGATGAGGAAGACCAGGGGCACCATGACCGCCATGAGCTGGATCATCAGCCAGGTAAAGCGGCTGAGTCCGCGGTCAAAACTGGTGGGCGGCGCTTCCTCTGTGATCGAGCCGGCCATGCTGCCGAGATAGGTGTTGACTCCGGTCGCAACCACGACGGCGGTTGCCGTGCCGCTTTGAACGCTGGTTCCGAGGAAGCAGATGTTTTTCAGCTCGGGGGGCGAGCTCGATGCGTGCGCGTCGGGATCATGGAACTTTTCGACAGGAAGCGACTCCCCGGTAAGCGCGCCCTGGCTGACGAATAAGTCCTTCGCGGACAGCAGTCTCACGTCGCCGGGGATCATGTCGCCGGCGGCCAGTTTGACGATGTCTCCGGGCACTAGATCCCTGAGCGGGATCTCCCTCGCATTGCCATCCCGAATGACGGTGGCGGTCACATGGATCATGGCTTTGAGCTTTGCCGCCGCCGTGTTCGCCCGCGCCTCCTGCACGAATCGCAGTGTGACGCTGAGCAACACCATGCATGCCATCACGGTTCCGGCACGCGCGTCGCCCGTGGCAAAGGAGATCGACGAGAGCGTTGCCAGGAGGATCACCAGCGGGTTGCGCAGGATGATGAGGAGGCGGATAAACCAGCCCCGTGGCCGCTGTTGGGCAACCTCGTTTGGGCCCGATGTGCGCGCTCTTGCTTCGGCGTCAGCCTCCGTCAATCCCGCGGGAGCGGTGTGCAAGGAACGAAGCAGGTCGTCGCCGTCCTTTACTGCTGCATCGAGGACCGCGGGGGAAACATGGATATTGTCGTTCTTGGCCTTCACAGGAATTGGAGATGCGTTCGGAGGCGGAAGAATCTCCGCGGCACTAGTGGTGCCAGAGTTCGCTTCTATGGGGTGTTTCTCCACTGAGTCGTTCGGATCGGGTGTCGTCATCCCTTTTCTCACCGCCATCTACGTCACTTGTTATGAGTCCTCTCGCGTCTGATGATGATTGCTGATCCATAGGTGACGATTACGGAAGAGCGTTTACATTCCCAATTGAGGATACAATCGTGCGCCGATGAGAACTAGGATGATAGTTGTCAACAGGACGTCGCTTTCGCGTGCTTCTTCATCCAGGCATGTAGTTGAATCCATCATCGCGGCACCCAACCCGCTCGATCTGGAGCAACGTCGAGGACGACTGCGGGGCGGAGGTCCCTCGAGAGCCTGCCTCTCCACCCTTCGCGTACTTCTTCGTGCAAGAGCGGCGCGGAGATTCCGGAGCGCAGTACTAGTCCAGGCTGAAAAAGCTGAAAAAAGCTGCTAGATCTGAGCAATTCTGCACATCTGGACGGCGGATTCTAGGGCAAGTTCGTAGATGTCGGCAAAACAATCGGATTGGAGGAACGATGCCTAATCTGAAAGCAAGACTGTTGATCGTTGACGACGAACCCTCGACGAGGACTCTACTCAGTCAAATATTTGGTGACCTAGACCACCCTGTACCAACTGAAACCAGAACCAACAACCCTAAGGAAATACAATCTACAGAAAAACTAGGACTTGACTTCCAGCGCGGCGAAGACGATTAATTTTACGATCAGTTTTCAATGATCATGCTCTGCTGCCTCGACGAAGGAATCTGGTCGCAGACGACTCCGGTCAGGACTTGATTGAGTATGCACTGGTCGCAGCGCTGGTTGGCCTTGGTGGGGAACGCGCTGACCAACACTGTCGCGTAGAGAATTGCCCGCTCGTATCTGTACTCGCATGCTTAATGGTCGATCGCATCGATCGCTGCCCGCGTCGGCTGCGGGCCGAGGATCGACTCCTTGGACAAAGTTCCGTTGGCCACCGATGCATGGTGGGTCATCAGCGGGCTTGTGGAAACCAGAGGGCGGTCCAAGGTTACCGGGAAACCCCGAATCAACCGTAGAGTCATATAGATGGACCGAGCGGAAGATAGATATTCCTAGGCGTCACAATGAGATAACCCGCGACCATAGGGATCAAAGGCGGTGGCATCAAATGCTTAGGGTGATAAGTGCGTTTTCGTCATAAACCGCGGTGATTTGCATCTAGAGATGGGAGACGAACCTCCCAAACGACTACTTCATTTCGCGCATCGGCGATTTCGCGTCCAGCCGACGAATCAAGCTGGGGGCGAACCCTGGTCACAAACTGCTCGAAGTTTCCGAAAATACCGGCGGGCTCAACCGGTCGATGCAACACTGGCTTGCAGTTTACTCGCCGGGGTTTCAAAGCCCAAGGTTTTTCGCGG
>PLHC01000072.1:0-18899 GCA_003138795.1 Granulicella sp.
GATTTTGAGCCCAAGCAGATTCCCTGCGGGAATGACAGCAAGAAAGGCAAGAGCAACGGCAACGGCAACGGCAGCGGCAACGGCAGCGGCAACAGCAACGGCAACGGAAAGAGCAACGGCAGCAGCAGCGGCAACAGCTACGGCAAATGCGGGGGCCTCTTCGCTTGCTATGGCAGGTCTGAACGTCTACCCTAAACGACTTACGATGAGCGTCCAAAGACAACACGAAGAGCTGAGCGAGGCGGAACGAGCGCGGTTGCGGGAGCTGGCAAGGGTGGCGGCGGCGCACTCGTATGCGCCGTATAGCCGGTTTCACGTGGGAGCGGCGCTGCTGCTGGAGGATGGGACGATCGTTACCGGGTGCAACGTGGAGAACTGCTCCTACCGGCTAACCAGTTGCGCGGAGCAGGGCGCGATTGCGCGGGCGGTGGCGGAGTTCGGGCCGAAGATCCGGCTGCGCGCTGTGGCTGTGGCGAACCTGAATGACGCTGCCTCGATGCCCTGCGGCGCGTGCCGGCAGACGCTGACCGAGTTTGGCGATGACAGAACGCTGGTGCTCTACCCCGGCGAGGATGGAACGCTGGAAGAGACGACGCTGGGCGAGTTGCTGCCCCATGCGTTTCGGCTGAACTACCTGGAGCCACGGTAGACCGCCGTATGGGATCGAATAATGCCTGAGACTGTTGAGACTGTGCTGCACCCAATCGACATCCTGATAAAGAAGCGCGACGGAAACGAGCTGTCGCGCGCTGAGATCGAGTTCTTCGTCCGCGGGGTGGTGCGGAATGGCGAGCGGAAGCTGGCCGAGGTGCNNCAGATTGGGGCGTTCCTGATGGCCGTGTTTCAGCGCGGGTTGTCGCTGCGGGAGCTGGCCGATCTGACGCGCGCGATGCGATTCTCGGGCGAGACCTTCGACGCTGTGCCACTTAAGACGTTTACGGTCGACAAGCACTCGACCGGGGGGGTTGGGGATAAGAGCTCGCTGCTGATTGCGCCGGTGCTGGCGGCGGCAGGGCTGGAGGGTAGGCCGAGTATCTCGGTGCCGATGATCTCTGGACGCAGCCTGGGTCATACAGGGGGAACCCTGGATAAGCTGGAGACGATTCCGGGGTTCGACTCGCAGCTATCGATGGTGCGGTTTGGCGAGGTGCTGCGCACGTGCCATGCGGCGCTGGTGGGGCAGACGCCAAGGCTGGTGCCGGCCGACCGCATCCTGTACGGGATGCGCGACCATACGGGGACGGTGGAGTCGCCATTTTTGATCTGCGCGAGCATTATGAGCAAGAAGCTGGCCGAAGACCTGAATGGGCTGGTGCTGGATGTGAAGGTGGGGTCGGGCGCGTTTATGCCAACCTACGAGCGGTCGAAGTTTCTGGCTGGGCTGATGGTTTCGACCGGTGAGGCCGCCGGGACGCGCACGGCGGCGCTGCTGACGACGATGGACGAGCCGCTGGGAAGGTTCTCGGGAAATTGGATTGAGGTTTGGGAGTGCGTGGACATCCTGAAGGGCGTGCGACATGCGATGTCCGCGGACTTGATTGAGCTGTCGAATGCGCTGAGCGGATGGATGCTGTTCTTTGCCGGCAAGGCGGGGTCGCCCGTGGAGGGTGCGCTGCTCGCCGATGCGATTCTGCGCTCGGGCGCGGCCTATGCGGCGTGGCTGAAGATCATTGCGGCGCAGGGTGGGGATACGAGCGTCTTCGATGATCCGGCGGCGTTTCACAGGCCGACGGCGACGCGCGTGCTGCGGGCGTCGCGGGCTGGGTATCTGGCGGGGATGGACTGCAAAGAGGTTGGGTGGGCGGTGCAGCGGCTGGGCGGGGGGCGCGCGAAGCCGGGCGATCCGGTGAGCGCGCACGCGGGAATCGAGTCGCATGCAAAGCTCGGAGACCGGATGGAGGTAGGGCAGCCGTTGTTTACGCTGTTTAGCGAGGATGAGGCTCTGCTGGAGGAGTCGTACCGGATGCTGGAGGCGACGGCCCAGATCGGTGAGACGAAGCCGGAGCGGCGGGCGCTGGTGCGCCAGGTCGTGACCAGGGATACCCTTTAGGCCGCGTGACACTCGTCAGAGTGACAATCCCCGCTCATCAGCGCTAGAAACTACGCTAGGCTTTGGCTGCCTTATTCTGCATGTAGTGCTGGACGCTCTTCTCCCAATCGAGAGAGGTGCCGGCGTAGGGCGAACCCTGGCGGCGGGCGGAGCGGTTCTCGCCGGGATTGTGGGGGGCGGCAGCGGCAGCGGGCGCGGGCGCGGGCTCGGGCTTGGCCTCGACGGGTGCGGGAACGCCTTCGGGACGGAAGGAGCGCGGAAGTTCGCTCTCCTTGTACTCGACGCCTTCGGCGACGAGGCGCTTGGCCGTGGCGACGAGGGGGTCGCGCTTGAGGGTGAGTTTGCGAGCGGCGGCGGCGCGGGCGGCTTCGGTCTCAAAGACGTCGTACTTGTACAGATGCGCGAGACGGCGGTCGTAGAGATCGATCTCGGCGTGGACGCTCTTCAGGTGATACTTGCTCTCGATGGTGGGGATATTGGACATGCACGCTCCAGAGTCGTAGGACTGCAAAGGTAGCTGCCAGCCGGAGGTGTTATCCGGTGCACGGCAGGGGTATGGAAAGTGTTACTTGCGATTGATCTGGGAAAGACGCACCAACGCTGCGAATGGCGTGTGCGAAAAGCGAAAGGGGCAGTTCGTCGAGAACTGCCCCTTCGGCCCAACTGCAAGATCTCTTACAGGGCCTGAACGTTCTCGGCCTGCCAGCCCTTGGGGCCCTTGACTACGTTGAACTGAACGCGCTGGCCTTCCTGAAGCGAACGGAAGCCGTTGCTCTGGATTGCACTGTGATGCACGAATACGTCATCGCCATTCTCACGGCTGACAAATCCGAAGCCCTTGGCGTCGTTAAACCATTTTACTGTTCCCTGTTCCATTATTCTTGTTCCTCTTGAAGCAATGTACCGCTGAACGCAATGTTGGTTTATTTGCGAGTAGAGCCGTACAGCTGGAACTAGCAAGAAGACCAATCGTATTCGACGACCAAAGATAGTATACCATCTGAACGCGTTGGACGCTGGCCGGATATAAAAAATGCACTGTCCTATAGCGTACGCTGGCCCATAGGTCTCGAATCGTCACACCGCCGACACACGCATTTCGCCTTGGCGTATCTTTCAGCTTGTACCACCGGAGCTTGCCCTTGGGACGTTTTACCGGACTGCTCGGACTGATTGTGTTCATCAGCCTCGCCTATGCCTTCTCGACCAACCGGAGGGCAATTCGATGGAAGACCGTGGCGTGGGGGCTTGGGCTGCAGATCGTCTTCGCCTTCGCCGTCATCAAGTGGACCTACGGGCAGACGATTCTCGGCGCGGTCTCGGGCGTGATCACGGGGCTGCTGGGGCACTCAGCGGACGGCTCCGGGCTGGTGTTCGGCTACCTCGGCATCCCCGGCAACCCGCTCAGCGTGTTCGCGTTCGCGGTGCTGCCGACGATCATCTTTGTGAGCGCGTTCTTCGCGATTCTGTACCACATCGGGCTGATGCAGCAGATTATCAGGGTGGTTGCGTGGATCATGCAGTGGACGATGGGGACATCGGGCGCTGAATCGACCAACGTCGCTGCGTCGATCTTCATGGGCCAGACGGAGGCGCCGCTGACGATTCGGCCATTTCTCTCGGGTGCGACGCGCTCTGAGCTGATGACCATTATGACCTCGGGGATGGCGCATGTGTCGGGCGGGATCATGGCGGCTTATATCCTGTTCGGCATCAATGCGAAGGACCTGCTCTCGGCGGTGATCATGACGGCGCCGGGAACGATTCTGGTGGCCAAGATGCTGGTGCCGGAGACCGAGGTTCCGGCAACAGCGGGCACGGTGAAGATGCCGCCCAATGAGGAGCACAAGAACGACAACCTGGTCGCGGCGATCGCCCGCGGAACCATCGATGGAGGCCAACTGGCGTTCAATGTGGCGATCATGCTGATCAGCTTTGTGGCGCTGGTTGGGTTGTTCAATGCGATCATGCTGGGGATCTCGAACGTTGCGTGGGCGCATGGACATATTCCGTTTCCGCACTCTTTGAATGCGGTGCTGGGCGTGGTGGGAGCGCCGGTGGCGTGGCTGATCGGCATTCCGTGGCGCGAGGCGCGGACCATCGGCAACCTGCTCGGCACACGCACGATCATCAATGAGTTTCTGGCGTTCAATCAGCTCGGCAAGTTGAAGGCCGTGCTTTCGCCGCGAACGTTTTCGATTGCAACGTTTGCGCTGTGCGGCTTTGCGAATGTCGGGTCGATCGGGATGCAGATCGGCGGCATCGGAGCCCTGGTTCCGAATCGCCGCAACGATCTGGCGCGGCTCGGAGTCCGCGCGATGCTTGCGGGGACGATGGCGAACCTAATGTCTGCGAGTATCGTTTCCATGCTGATTAAGTAATTTTTAGATGAATATCAATCATGTTCCGGCGAACGGCCCGGAGCTGATAAAAGCTGAGGAGAGCGTGATGAAACCATCGATTCTGGTTTTCGACGTCAATGAGACGTTGATCGATATTGAATCTATCGCCCCATTGTTCCAGCGGGTCTTCAACGATAAGAGCGTTCTGAGGGAGTGGTTCGGACAATTGGTTTTGTACTCCGAAGCCGTTACGTTGTCGGGGCTTTACACGACCTTCTTCTCGCTCGGACAGGGTCTGCTGGAGATGTTGGGTACGGTTCACGGTGTGTCGGTGAAATCTTCCGATATTGAAGAACTCAGGACTCGCATGTTGACTATGCCACCGCATCCCGACGTCGAGGAAGGGCTGAAACGCCTAAAGGAAGCGGGATTCCGAATGGTTACCTGCACCAACTCGCCACCGAATCCTCATGGTAATAGCCCCTTGGAACATGCAGGGCTCGCACACTTTTTCGAGCGTCAGTTTAGCGTTGATATAGTTCGAGCGTTCAAACCGGCGCAACAGGTATACCACATGGTCGCTCAGGAACTGGATGTTCCACCGTCTTCCTGCTGCATGGTTGCAGCCCACGTATGGGACATAATCGGCGCACAAGGCGCTGGTTTCTCTGGCGCACTCGTAGCGCGATCAGGGAATGCGCCGCTACATGTGAAAGGGCTGCCACAGCCGCAAGTCATAGCGCCGGACCTCCCAAGAGCGGCTGCGCAGATCATTAAGCTCTGGCATACATAGCAAGGTGGTAGTGGAAGGGAAAATATCCCTCAGGGGCTAAAGCCCAGCTTCCTTTTGCGGCCTTGACGGCACGACTTCAGTCGTGCCCTGACACAAAACCCAAACACTGTCCTTGCTTTCGGGAGGATGCCGGAGCTACGTTGATATTCATCTTTTTTAAATGCTGCTGAAGTAGGAGTAAGGATCACCTATGTCCGACCATTACACACGCGCGCTCACAGCTGCTAACTATATCCGCTCGCTGCATGCGGGCAAGCCGAAGCTTGGCATCATTCTTGGGTCGGGGCTGGGGAACTTCGCGACGCAGGTGGAGGATTCGACGACCATCGATTACGGGGAGATTCCGGGCTGGCCGCTGTCGACCGTCGAGGGGCACTCGGGCAAGCTGGTGCTGGGAACGATTGGCGGCGTGGGCGTCGCCGTGATGCAGGGGCGCGTGCATGCATATGAGGGCTACTCGATGAACGAGGTGACCTTCCCGACGCGCGTTCTGGGACTGCTGGGATGCACGGGGTTGATTGTGACCAACGCAGCCGGCGGCATCAATACGAGCTACGGCGAGGGCACGCTGGTGGCCATCAGCGACCACATCAACCTGACCGGGACGAATGCTGCGCTGGGGCCGAATGAGCCGCGCTTCGGGCTGCGCAAGGGTACGGGGGACAGGTTCTTCGATATGACCGCGGCCTACTCGCCGCGGCTGCGGAAGCTGGCCCACACGGAGGCCGAGCGGCAGCGGATTCCGCTGCCGGAGGGGGTGTACATCGCCGTGCTGGGGCCGAGCTACGAGACGCCGGCGGAGATTCGGGCCTTCCGCACCCTGGGCGCGGACCTGGTGGGAATGAGCACGGTGCATGAGGTGATTGTGGCGCGGCACATGGGGATTGAGGTGCTGGGGATCTCGCTGGTGACGAATATGGCGGCGGGCGTGCTCGACCGCGTGATCGATCATCAAGAGGTGATGGAGATGGGCCGGCGCGTGGAAGCGCAGTTTACGTCGCTGGTGAAGGCGCTGGTGCCGCAGGTGGCGGGCGCGATCGCTGCGCCAGGCAGCCGCTGAGTCAATACGCCGCGGAGCCAAACGGCTGGCGTTGGCTCTACACTGGGTTCCGTGGATCAGGAACCGGAACAGCTTAACCTACCGCAACGACCCCTCGTGATCGGCATCGGCGGGTGTTCGGGCTCAGGCAAGACAAGCCTGGCGCGCGAGCTTGCTACGCAACTGGGTGGGACGCTGTTTCCGTTGGATCTGTACTATCGCGATCTGTCGCAGTTCCCTCTCGACGCCCGCCACAAGCAGAACTTCGACCACCCGGACTCGCTCGAGAGCGAGCTGTTTATCGAGCATATTCGCTCGCTCGCGGAGGGTCGCACGATCCAGCGGCCGGTCTATGACTTTTCGCGCCACGCGCGGGTTGCGGGGGCGTTCGAAGCGGTTGCTCCGGCGCGCTTCGTGGTCGTCGAAGGCATTCTGGCGCTGCACTATGACGAGCTGTGGCCGCTGTACGGCTTCAGCATCTATGTGGATGCGCCGGATGAGGTCTGCCTCAACCGCCGCATCTACCGTGATATGCGCGAGCGCGGGCGAACCGAGGAGGCTGTGCGCGCACAGTTCGAGGCGACCGCGAGGCCGATGGCGGAGTTATACGTGCTGCCCTCGCAGGCACGAGCGACGATCACCGTCAGCGGCACGGAAGCGCTGGACTGGTCGATCGAGCAGGTGCTGCGAGGGCTCCGCAATGGCGGGCTGTTGCGGTAGAGGCCTGCTGCGGTAGAGGCCGGCTGGCTACTTGCCGAAGTCGACCGTGGGCGCGACGCTGTTCTTTGGATTGCCCTTGAAGTACTCATCGCGGTAGTGGAAGCCGGCCATGTTCGCCCAGATGCTGTTGGGAAACTGACGGACGTAGACGTTGTAGGCCTCGAGAGCCTTGTTGTAGCGCTGGCGTTCGACGGCGATACGGTTCTCGGTTCCGGCGAGCTCGTCCTCGAGGCGCATGAACTGATCGTTGCCCTTGAGGTTCGGATACGCCTCCTGCAGACGGTAGAGCGGAACCAGGGCAACGTCGAGCTTGGTGTTCGCCTGGATGCTGCTCGCGCGGTTCGAGGATGCTGCAATCACGCCGGCACGCGCGTTCGCGATGTTCGTCAGGACCGTCTCTTCCTCACCCATGTAGCCCTTGACGCTGGCCACGAGGTTGGGGATGAGGTCCAGCCGGCGCTGCTGGACGATGTCTACCTGCGAGTAGGTCTGGTCGACATCCTCGTTCAACTGCACCATCTGGTTCTTGGCGGAGACGTAGCTTCCGAATCCCAAGAGCACGACCACCAGCAGCAGGCCTACCACTCCAAGCGCTACCCAAAGAGCCTTCATCGATGTATTCCCTTTCGCGTCTATCGTTTTCATCTGTTGCGAGCCTCTTCATCCATGGCAAACCCTGATGCATCCTGGGCTTAATTCATTACCAATCGCCACTGGCGCCGCCGCCGCCAGAGCCGCCGCCGAATCCTCCGCCGAAGTCTCCGCCACCACCACCACCAACACCNNCCAGCCGCCACGACCTCCGCCGCCGCCGCGAAACAGGAGCAAGAGAAAGATCCCTAAGAAGATGATGCCAACCCAGTTGGTGCGACGGTGCCCCTGCTGGTAGACGGGGGCCTGGACCTGCTGGGGCGGCGTCAGGGTAACGTTGGCGTCCGTGGCGATGACGTTGGCGATCTGTTGAACGCCGGACTGGATCGCGGGACCATACTGGCCCTGCTGGAGCTGGGGCACCATGCTGCGCCCGATGTCGCCAACCTTGGCGTCGTTGAGGATGCCCTCGAGACCGTAGCCGACCTCGATGCGGCGCTTGTGATCCTGGATCGCGAAGACCATCAGGATGCCCTTGTCGGAGGACTTGGGACCCACCTTCCAGTTGTCTTCGAGCGCTGTCGTCCACCCCTCGATGTCCTGGCCGTCGAGCGACTTGACGGTGACAACTTCGATGGTGGCGTGGGCCTTGGAGTAGACCTGCGAGGCGATCTGTTCGATGTTCTCCCTGGAGGCGGGGTCGATGACGCCGGCGAAGTCGCTGACGTAGCTGGTGGGCTTGGGGAGCTGGCTGGGCGACTCCGCGTGGGCAACGCTGAAGAGCGTGCACCCAAACAGCGCGGCGCCTAGAAACATGCGTTTTGCAGTCACAGTGTCATGGTACGCCCGGGGCAGTCGCTTGGTTCCACAAAAGCAGAAGGCCTTCCCCGTGCGGGAAAGGCCCTCCATGGACCGCCTGTGTTGGGCTTCGACGATGCTGCGTTTCGTTAGGACAACTTCTTGTTCAAGTCATCCGCCATGATCACGTGGGCGGCGACGACGCTCTTGCAATGCATCACTGCGGTTTTGAACTTCGTGTCCGTCGTGGATTTCGCCTCTTCAGTGAAGAGGTCGAGCGCCTCGTGGTGGTCTTTGTCCATGACGCTGATATATTCCCTGTCGAAATCCCCGCCAGAGAGGCCGTTCAACTTGTTCCATTCGTCCTGGTGGTCCGAGTCCGGGCCGCTCGGCGGTGCGATACCCCAGGCGTCTGCGAACGGCTTCATCCTTACCTCGATCGCTTTGTGCTCGATGACCATCTTGTGCGCGAAGGCCTTGACCTGCGGATTGGTTGCCTTGGTTTCCGCCAGCTCGCTCAGCTTGATCTCGTTGATGTCTCCCTGCGAAGCCTTCGCGAGAAAGCTCTTGTCCTGATCGGTGACGGCCGCATGCGCGGCTACCGACAGCATTATTCCGGCGCAGCCGAGCGCGACCGTACAAACCAACTTCGTCATCTTCTTCATTGTGTACCTCTCCGAGTGCGGCGTCGCCGCTAGTTACGAACGCTTACCCAGAGTGAGAGGCCGCCTTTCCCCCGTTGCGTTGCCTCCATCGGACAACATTTATTCTGTGGATGGAGAACTCATGAAAACGACTTTACCGACGACACCTGTTGCCGAACGCCATCCACACACTATCTGTCTACATGGCACGGAACTGACCGACGATTATGGCTGGTTGCGGGAAAAGGGTGCGCCGGCGGTCACAGCCTACCTGGAGGCGGAGAACGCGTATACCGCCGCTGTGATGAGCGGGACCGAGGCGCTGCAGCAGACGCTGTATGACGAGATCCTCTCGCACATCAAGGAAGACGATGTGTCGGTACCGTATAAGGATGGAGCGTGGGAGTATCTGACGCGCACGGAGAAGGGACAGCAGTATGCGCGCTATTGCCGCAGGCCGGTGGGCAAGCCGGAGGCGGAAGAGGTAATTCTGGATGTGAACCTGCTCGCACAGGGCCAGCCGTTTATGCAGGTGGGCACGCTGAGCGTAAGCCCGGACGGAAGACTGCTCGCCTACACGACCGATGCGACGGGCTTTCGGCAGTACACGCTGACGGTTCGCAATCTGGAGACGGGCGAGACGCTGCCGGACAGGGCGGAACGGGTGGGATCGATTGCGTGGGCGCCGGACTCGGCTACGCTTTTTTATACGACCGAAGACGAGCAGACGAAGCGCCACGATCGGGTGTTCCGGCACGTGATGGGATCGGCGCCGGTGGAGGTATTTCACGAGCAGGACGAGCGCTTCAACCTGGGTGTAGGGCGGACGCGCGACCGCGAATTTCTGCTGCTGGAGGCCGGGAGCCATACGACCAGCGAGACATGGGTGCTCTATGCGGCCGCGCCTACGGCAGCCTTTCGACTGCTGGCTGAACGCGTCGACGATGAGGAGTACAGCGTCGATCATCGCGGCGGATTTTTCTATATCCGCACGAACCATGGGGCCGAGCAGTTTCGGCTGATGCGTACGCCGGTGACAAAGACCGGACGCGAGCACTGGGAGGAGATTCTGCCCGAGCAGCCGGATGCGCCGCTCGAGGACATCGATCTATTCCGCGACTTCTTCGTCGCAGGCTATCGCGAGCACGGGCTGCCGGTGCTGCGGGTGTTTACGCTGAGCAATGGCGGGCTGCCTGGGAATTCCAACGACATCCGCTTCCCCGACCCGGCGTATGAGGCTGGCGGCGATGTCAATCGCGATTTTGCAGCGAAGACGTATCGCTATGCGTATCAGTCGCTGGTGCGGCCAGCGTCGGTGTTCGAGTACGACGTTGCAACGCGAGAGTCGACGCTGCTGAAGCAGCATGAGGTTCCGGGTGGGTTCGATGCGTCGCTGTATGAATCGGAGCGGCTGTGGTTTCGGGCGACGGATGGGACCGCGGTTCCGGTGTCACTGGTCTACCGCCGCGACAGATTTCATAAGGACGGGAAATCGCCGTTGTATGTGTACGGCTATGGATCGTATGGATATGCGCTGCCGCTGGGGTTCAGCCCGTCGCGGCTGGCGCTGCTGGATCGCGGCGTCGTGATGGCGTATGCGCATATCCGTGGAGGGAGTGAGCTCGGCGACCCGTGGCATGACGGCGGCAAGATGATGGCCAAGCGCAATACGTTTACCGACTTTACCGATGCGGTGGAGTTTCTGCTGCGCGAGGGCTACGGAGATCCGAAGCGGGTTGCGATCGAGGGTGGCAGTGCGGGAGGCCTGCTGATGGGCGCGGTCGTGAATATGCGGCCGGACCTGTTTCGCGTGGTGCTGTCGCATGTGCCGTTCGTGGACGTGATGAACACCATGCTCGATGCGAGCCTGCCGCTGACCGTCGCGGAGTATGAGGAGTGGGGCAATCCGAATGAGGCTGAGGCGTTCGAGTACATGCGCAGCTACTCGCCCTACGATAACCTGCGTGAGGGTGCGTATCCGGCGATGCTGGTGAAGACCAGCCTGAACGATTCGCAGGTGATGTATTGGGAGCCGGCGAAGTACGTTGCGAAGCTGCGCACGCTGAAGACCAACGGTGCTCCGCTGTTGCTGCACATCAACATGGAGGCGGGACATGGAGGAGCTTCGGGGCGTTACGACTACCTGAAGGAGATCGCGTTTGACGATGCGTTTGTGCTGCGCGAGCTCGGTGTCGAAAACGCAGGCTAGTTGCTGTCGGGGATGGTGTCGCCTTCGCCGGGCGCGAGGAAGAGATTCGCTTCCAGGCCGTGCTGGCGCGTGTAGAGATCGAAGTAGCGGCCGTTGAGACTGTAGAGTTGCTCGTGGGTTCCACGCTCGACGATGCGTCCCTCTTCGACGACGAGGATCTGCTCGGCGCGGCGGATGGTCGAGAGACGATGGGCGATGACGAAAGTGGTGCGGCCCTGCATGAGATAGCTGAGGCCCTGCTGGATGAGCGCCTCGGATTCGGAGTCGAGTGAGCTGGTGGCCTCGTCGAGGATGAGGATGCGGGGATCGGCAAGGATGGCGCGAGCGATGGAGAGGCGCTGGCGCTGGCCGCCGGAGAGTTTGACGCCGCGCTCGCCGACGATGGTGTCGTAGCCCTCGGGGAAGCGCTCGGCAAACTCGTCGACGCGGGCGATGGCGCAGGCCTTCAACATCTCCTCTTCAGTGGCGCCGGGGCGCGAGAACTTTACGTTCTCGCGGATGGTTCCGTCGAAGAGGAAGGTCTCCTGCAAGACCACGCCGAGTTGCTGGCGGTAGCTGCTGAGCTTGACGGCAGCGAGGTCGTGGCCGTCGATGAGCACAGCGCCGCTCTGCGCGGTGTGGAAGCCGCAGATGAGACTGATGATGGTGGATTTGCCGGAGCCGCTCGAGCCAACGAGGGCGGTGACGGTGCCGGGCCTGGAATCGAAGCTGACGTTGTGCAGAACGGGTTTGCCCGGGACGTAGGCGAAGCCGACGTCGACGAAGCGCACATCGCCGGTGAGTGGACCGAGCTCAAACGAGCGAGCGGGGTCGGCGTCCTCTTCGCGCTCGCTGAAGATCTCGCGGGTGCGATCGAGGCCGGCGACGGCCTCAGTGAGCTGCGTGCCGACTGATACGAGTTGCACAATGGGAGCGATCATGAAGGCGAGAAACATCACATAGCTGACGTACTGTCCCGTGGTGAGCCGGTGAGCGTGGTGCTGGTTTGCACCGAGGTACATGACCAGCGCGCTCACCACGCCCAGAACGACGGTGGAAGCCAGGCTCATGAGTGACTGCGCAGTCAGCGAGCTGATGACGTTCTGCAACAGACGCTCTACGCCACCGGCGAATACGCGCGCCTCGCTCTCCTCCGCATGATAGCCCTTGACCACGCGAACGCCGCCGAGCGATTCGGTCAAGCGTCCGGTCACCTCAGCATTGATCTTCGCGCGTTCGCGGAAGATGGGCCGGATGGTCTTGAACGCCTTTTGCAGGATGACGGCGAAGACCAGAAGGATGACGAAGGTGAGCAACGTCATCTTCGCACTGATGTGCAGCAACCAGGCAAACGCGAAGATAGCGGTCAGAACGCCGCCGACAAAGTCGACGACGCCGGTGCCGACGAGGTTGCGCACGCCCTCGACGTCGCTCATGATGCGCGCGACGAGGGTACCGGTGCGGTTCTCGTCGTAGAACGAAACCGAAAGGCGACCGACATGCTGCTGCACCTGCATGCGCAGATCGGTGATGAGCCGTTGGCCAGATTTGGAGAGCAACTGCGTGAGCGAATACGAGGTAATCCCCTGCAGCAGGGTTGCCCCCAGGACGCAGCCGACGATCTTCGGCAGCAGGGAGATCTGGTCCTGCCTCATCACCTTGTCAATGAGTGGCTGAAAGAGCGCCGGTAGCACCAGCCCCGATGCGCGGTTGATCGCCATCAGGAAGAAGCAGCCAATTAACAGAGGCAGGCGCGGCTTGACGAGCGCCCAGATTTCGGGCCAGATGTCTTTGAGTTTCGGCTTCGGCCGCTTGGCTGTGAGATCGGCCGAGGCCGCGCGCCCGGCACCGCGCGAGGGCGCATCCGCAGCGCGCATTCCGTGTGCACCGCCCATGTTCGAGGTTCCGAAGTTTGCCATCCAGGCCCTAGTTTAGGCTAAAAATTAGACGATGCCCGAACGCCGAGCGGCGATGAAGCTGCGCACGCAGAGCAACACGAAGATCAGGCAGAGGATGGACATCAGCAACTGCTCGTGCACCTTAGCCGGATAAGCCAGCAGTGTCTGGTCTGCGTGAGCCTTCACGAGCCCCTTCACCGCCATGAATCCGGGGAACAGAAACCCCACCAGGCCGATGGTTACGGCGATGTGCATGTAGAGTTTGCGCTTGTCGGCGTTCTCAGAGTTGGCCAGCGCTCCGAAGATGACGAGAGCCATACCAAACCAGGCCGGAATCAGCGAGGTTGGATGTGCGGCACCGGTTGTGAAGAAAAAATAACTGCCGACGACAATGAGGATTGCGCCGAAGTAGAGGGTGAGTCGTGCCATGAATTTCCTTTCAACTACAGGCTGGCGGCTGCGCCGGGAATCTATTGGGCTGAGCTATGAGTCTATAGGGCTGCGCTNNGGCTGCGCTGGGAATCTAAGCGGCTGCGCGATGAATCTGCGCCAGGACTTCGGCGGTGGTCCAGTCGTTGGTGGAGTAGAAAGCAACAATCTTGCCGTCCTCACCGATGACGACGGTCGAGAGCGAGTGTTGCAGTATTCCATTCTCTCCGGGCGTGACGCCCACCTCGAAGAACTGCTCCATCTTTGGCAGGTCGGCGACGGAGGGCGCAGCGAAGTCCCAGTGCTGGAAGGGTTCCTTCGCGTTGCTACTGACATAGGCCGAGCCATAGTTGCGCAGAACCTTCGGCGTGTCGTAGGTGGGATCGAAGCTGACACTGAGCAAATGCGTCTTGCTGTAGAGCGCGGGGTCGGCCTGGAGCGTCTTGTCGATCTCGGCAAAGTTGCTGCTCATCCTGAGGCAGTACTCCGGGAACGGACAGCGGGTATAGATGAAGGTCATGACGACGACCTTGCCGCGAAACTGCTGCAGGCTGATCTTGCGGTCGGACTGATTGAGTAGGGTAAAGTTTGGGACCGCATCGCCCTTTGCAGGCACATGGTATTGCACCTTGGGCTTATAGTCGGGGCGCGCCTGGGCGATGACGACGATGTTCTTGAGGCGCAAGTTGATGGGACCGGCGGCATCGTGGTCGGCGAGGAGCGTGGCGGTGATGAGGTCGCCGGGATGCAACTCGGAGAGCGCGGATGGATCTTCGAGGCGATAGGACATGGTCATCGGCGGCATCAGGCCGGGGATGGCGTCGTGCTTGAGCAGCACCTCACCGCTGGCGGAATCCGTGCTGACCACGATGCCACGCACAGGGTATTGCTGCGGCGCGGCCTTTGCCGCCGGCGAGTTCGCGGTGCCACGGCAACCGCTCACTCCGAATGCAATCGCAGTCATAGCAAGCAGCAACATGACAGATGATGAACGGATACGCATGACTCGAATCTCCTCGAAGCTCGCCCTGGGAGCTGATTGGGCCCAGACCGGTCTCTGCGTCCATGATAACCGTGTGCGGTTGTCATGTATTTACCGGATGCCGAGTCGACGCCGATCGGTTCCTGCGTGGTAGCATCTGCTTCGAAACGCAGCTCTTCGATGGGAGCCGACACGGTGCGGCGGCTACCGCGGGTGAAGCGCTGTTCCGATAGCTGCGAGTGATCTCACAGCCCCGCACAATTGCCGCACTTGAGACCTCGTTATGATGTCTCGTGATTTTTCAGCGGAGCGCACGCAGCATGTCGCAGCCTGGAACTCCAGCCTCAAAGCACCACGACGGTGTTGCGGGACCGTCTATTTTCTGGCTCGCAGCGGGATTTCTGCTGACGGGCCTGGGGACGGTGATGCTGGGGCCACTTATGCCGTCGCTGCTGCACGATTGGCGGCTCACAGACCAGCAGGGTGGGCTGCTGCTCGCGGCTAAGTTTGTCGGCTCGTTTCTCGGCGGCGTGTCGGTGCCGCGACGGCTGCGGTTTGGCGTCCTCGGCGGCATGGCGTTCGCGGGCGCGGGGTTCGGAGCGTTTGCGCTGAGTGGCGGCCTCGTGAGCGGCGCGACCTGTCTGTTCGTCGGCGGCTTCGGCCTGGGGCAGATCATCGCGTCGACGAACATCGTTGTGGGCAGACGATACCGCGAGCACACTGGATCCGCGCTGGCATCGGTCAACTTCTTCTGGAGCCTGGGAGCTGTCGCATGTGGCCTGATCGCCGCAGCCGTGCTGCCACGGTTTCACCTGCGCGGGCCGCTGCTGACGTTTGCGGGACTCTTCCTGATGACAGGTTTGGGCGGATTATTAAATCCATCGCGAGGTGCGGCGGATACGGCGGCGCCGGCGGCTGACGCTGAACGTCTGCCTGCGCGCGCGTTGCTGCGCTTTGCCGTGCTGCTGTTCTTGTACGGCGGGCTTGAGACCTGCATGACCGGTTGGCTGACGACGTATACCCTGCGATTTTCCGACGTGCGTCTGATGGGCGGACAGTCGGCCATCGTGCTGCTGTGGTCGGCGTTGACAGCAGGGCGTGCGATTTCGTCGGCGGCACTCCGCGTGATGCGCGAGGCGACGCTGCAGCGAATCGGGCTGGGAGTTTCGGCGGTGTTGATCGCGGCGCTGGTGACGACGCGCCACGGGCCGCTGCTTTCGCTCTACTGCGTGCTGCTGGGGCTAAGCCTAGCGCCATTCTTCCCGACAACGTTTGCGCTTCTGATGAAGCAGCGGCCTACAGCGCGCGAGGCTGGCTTCATTCTGGCAGTATCGGGGCTGGGCGCGGCATTGTTTCCGTGGATGATGGGATTTGTCTCGACGCAGAGCGGATCGCTGCGGATTGCGATGGTGGTCCCGATGGCGCTGGCGCTGGCGCTGCTACTGCTCAGCATCATTACCGGGGCCGCTGCGCCGGAGCGGTTCACGGCGTAAGCGCGGCCGGGGGCGAAGTTTCGGAGAAGATTGGGTATAACGGTAGACGATGTCTTCTGCAACTCTCTCCGAACTTGTCGACGCGCTGGATCACGGCGCGCGGTTGCTGCTGCCGAATGCGCGTGCTGCGCGTGAGTTGCGGTCTGCCTTCGACGCGCGGCAGAGGCTCTGTGGGCACGCAGCGTGGGAGCCGCCGCAGGCGCTTAGCTGGTCGCAGTGGACAAGCTCTCTGTGGAGCGACCTCATTGTCGCGGGCGCGGAGAGTCGCCTGCTGCTGAACACCGCGCAGGAGCACGGCGTGTGGCGGGAGATCATCGTCGCAGATGCGGAGAACAGTTCGTTTGGCTCGGCTGACTCGTTGGCTGAGCTCGCGCGCTCCGCGTGGCAGCTCGCAGCCAGCTACAGCGCCACGCACCGGCTCCGGGAACTTGCGATGACACACGATAGCAGCGTCTTCGCGATGTGGGCTGAAAAGTTTTCCAAAAACTGTGCTGAGCGAGGTTATCTCTCGGCAGCGCTTTTGGACGCTGCTCTGCTACAGCATGTGCAGGGTGGAACGCTGGCTATGCCGGACTCGCTTGAGTTGGTGGGCTTTGGCGAAATACTGCCATCGCAGCAGGCGCTGCTGACAGGGCTTCGCGAGCGCGGAACCGAGCTGCTGGAACGGTGCCTTGCGGCTTCTGCAGAGGATGAGCGATTGCGAGCTTCGGTCGTCGCCGCGAATGAGCGCGAGGAACTTCTGCTCGCTGCGCGGTGGATTCACGGATTTCTTGAAGGGCCACACGCCAAAGAACGCGGCGCTCGGGTCGCGGTTTTGCTGCCGAACCTCTCCGCGGAGCGCGCAGAGTTGGAAGATGTGTTGCGCGAGACGCTCGCACCGGAGTTGCAGTCGATTGGCGCGGATCTTTCGTCGACGCCGTGGGAGTTTTCGGGTGGGGTTCCGTTGTCCTCGCTTGCGATGATCGCCGATGCACTGGCGCTGGCGCGCTGGGTGAATGGGCCGCTGCCGTTGGCGCGCGCGAGTTCGCTGCTGCTCTCGCCGTACGTGGGGCACAATGGAGCGAGTAGCGAAGACCGCGATGCCGCCGCTCGGTTCGATGCGAGCAGGTTGCGGCGAACGCTGCTGTTGCGTTCGGAGATCGAGATATCCTCGCTGCTGGAGTTAGCCGATCGCGCTGAGCAGACCGCTCGGAATGAGGCGGCTGACGAGCACACGCTGCTCGTGTGGTTACGCAGCGTGCAGGAGCTTCTGCAGCGCGCCAATGATATCAACAGGCCGCGCAGTTTCGCTGAGTGGATGGAGTTTGTGCGGGGGCTTACGCAGGCGGCCAACTGGCCTGGGGATCGTGCGCTGACGGCTTCGGAGTTCGAGGCGGCACGCGCGTGGGAGAGCACGCTGGACCTGGTGTCGACGCTGGACTTCAGCGGACGTCGCGTGGCCTTTACGACGGCGCTGCAGGCGCTTGAACTGCAGCTGCAGACGACGATCTTTGCGCCGCCATCCACAGGCGCTCCGGTGCAGGTGATGAGCGTCTCCGAGGCGGAGGGTTCGATCTTCGACGCGGTTGTGTTTCTGCGCTCCACCGATGCGAACTGGCCTGCGTCCGAGCGGGTGAACCCGCTGCTGCCGTGGGCGTTGCAGCGCAGTCTGAAGATGCCCGGAAGCGATCCTGCGCTCACAGCGGCGAAGAGTCGAGCGTTTACGGAGCATCTGCTGACGCGGTCGGGCAGCGTGTTGTTTACCTATGCCGCGGAAGATGGGAGTGGGAAGCTGCGTCCGTCGCCGCTGCTGAGCGAGCTGGGGATCGAGCAGGTGGATGCAGCGAGGCTTGTTGCACGCGCGCAATCTATTGAGCCGATCGCTGTTGAGAATACTGTGGACGATGGTGAGATCCCAGCACTGCCGTCGAATGAAGTTGCCGGTGGTGCAGCGGTGCTGAAACTGCAGGCGGCATGTGGGTTTCTGGCCTTCGCCGAGCTGCGCCTGCGCGCAACCGAACCGAAGAGCGGGGATATGGGGCTCGACGCAGGAGAGAGTGGCAGTCTGCTGCACCGCACGCTGCAAAATTTTTGGAAGGAAGTGAAATCGCAGGAAGCGCTCCGGTTGATGACCTGGGCGGAGCGAGACAGGATTCTGGCGCACGCAATCGACGAGGCGCTGCCTGGCAGGCTGCAGGTACGCGGCGGATGGGACCGCGCGTATCTCGCGCTGCTGAAGGAGCGGTTGCGCTCTGTGCTGCAACAGTGGCTGGAAGAAGAGCTGCGCCGTGGGCCATTCACCGTATTGGCTGTGGAGCAGGATCAGATGGTGACCGTAGGGCCGCTGACGCTGAAGGTGCGCATGGATCGCATCGACAATGTTGGCGAGGGCGTCTTCTTTGTGGATTACAAGACGGGCTATGCGGCCCATCCGAAGCAGTGGGTCGGAGAGCGGCCCGATGACCCGCAGCTTCCGCTGTATTCGCTGCTGCCCGAGGCGGAGGAGTTGAAGGGCGTGGCGTTTGCGAAGGTGCGCACCGGGCGCGGGATGCAGTGGATCGGCTACCAGTCGGAGGAAGGAATTCTTCCGGCGTCGAAGTCAAAGGCGAACATCAGGGACCTCGCGTCGCTGGTGGAGGAGTGGCGTGGAACGCTCACGCGACTGGCAGAGGACTTCGCTGCGGGAAAGGCGGAGGTTCGGCCGAAGAGTTTTGAGTTAAATTGCACGCGCTGCGCTCAGCGACTGCTCTGCCGTATCGATCCAAATTCACTGCGGACAGCTATGGATGAGGACGATGAAGGGGAGGATGTCGATGGCTGACGTGCTTCGCTTCCCTGCTGCGGGAACACGGCCTGCGATGCTTGCGACAGACGATGCGGAGGCGCGCGCTGATGCTCTCGATACGCGGTCGTCGTGCATTGTGGAGGCTCCTGCCGGGTCGGGCAAGACGGG
>PLHC01000072.1:18904-56637 GCA_003138795.1 Granulicella sp.
CGCAGCACGCAGCTTGGCTGGGGTCTGCTGGAGCGGCCATCGCGGCTGATTATTCGCTCCATCGACTCGGTGTGCGCGGAGATTGCCAATTCACTGCCGCTGCTCTCGGGAGGGGGTGGGCCACGACAACCGGCTGAGGATGCGGAACCACTTTATCGTCTCGCTGCTCGACGGACGCTGCTACAGCTTGGCGGCAATGATGTTGCGCTGCACGAGGCGCTGCGCACGGTGCTGTTGCATCGCGATGGCAGTCTGGCCGAGTGCGAGACGCTGCTTGCCGACATGCTGAAAACCCGCGAACAGTGGGGCGATCTGGTGCCTCTCCGTCCTGGCACGCTGGATGAGGCCGAACTGGATCGCGAGGTGCGGCTGAGACTTGAGCGCTCGCTTGAGAGCATTGCGTGTGCGGGGCTGTCGCGCGCGCTGCGTGCTATGCCCGCGGGCGTTCTGGAAGAGCTGACGTCACTGGCCTCACGGCTGGGCGTTGAGCCTGGGTACAAGGGCAATCCGTCTCCTATTGCTCTTTGTGCGGGGAGATATGAGCCTCCGGAGGCTGTCGCCGAGCACCTCGAGCACTGGGTGGCGTTGATCGGGCTGGTGCTTAAGAAAGATGGGGACTGGCGCAAGCTGCGTTCGCAAAATGTTATGGGCTTCGAGATTCCGAAGGCTGATGCTGCGCGACTGAAGCAACTGGTGCAGGATATCCAGAGCGATGCATTGCAGGCTGCGTTGGCGGGTGTGCTTGCCCTGCCGCCGCCAAAATATCCAGATGATCAGTGGGGCGTCGCGAAGGCTTTATTCCACGTACTGCGGCGAGCGCTTGCGGAGTTGCGGTTGCTCTTTGCAGAGCGCGGCGAGTGCGACTTCGCAGAGTTTGCGCTGGCCGCACGCGCGGCGCTGCGTGCAGAAGAGGGCTCCAGTGATCTCGCGCTGTCGGAGGGCGGTACGCTTCGCCATCTGCTCGTCGATGAGATGCAGGACACTTCGTCGGGCCAGTATGAACTGCTTGATCTGTTGACCCGCTCGTGGGATGGCCACACGCAGACGCTGTTTCTTGTGGGAGATCCGAAGCAGTCAATCTACCTGTTTCGGCAGGCGCGGGTGGAACGGTTTCTGCGGACGATGAAGGAGCGGCGGCTCGGCGAGATTGAACTCCAGCCGCTGCAGTTGACGTCGAACTTCCGCTCCCAGGCGGCGCTGGTCACGGATTTCAATACTGCCTTCGATCTTCTTTTCCCGCGCCCCAACGACGAAGTACTGCTGGGCAGCGAGGGCGTCGATGTGCCGTTTGTTGAAGCGAACGCCGTCCGCGAGCAGACAGGCGATGCCGGCATCGTGTGGCATCCGACGGTTGTTGCGGCAGAGGATCCACGCAGCGACCATGCGGAGCAGGAGGCTCGTGCGATTCGCCGCATCATCGAAGAGCGGCTGGCGATGCCTTTGCCCGATGACCGCAACGATCCATCGAAGCTCAAGCCATGGCGCATCGTGATTCTTGGCCGCGCGCGGAGCCACCTCACGGCGGTGATTGCCGAGTTCAAACGCGATGATGGAAATGGCGCGCTCCCCTTTCGTGCCATCGATCTCGACCCGCTGGATGAGTTGCCCGAGGTGCTGGATGCGCTGGCGCTGACACGAGCGTTGCTGCATCCTGCTGACCGCGTTGCGTGGCTGGCGGTGCTGCATGCGCCGTGGTGCGGGCTGGGACTGGCGGATCTGCTGGCGCTTACCGGCGAGGGCGAGGAGGCTGATCCTGGAGCCACCGTTGCAAGTCTCGCAGGCGAGCGGAGCGCGTGCCTCAGCGACCAGGGTCGAAGATTGCTTGATCGCGCATGGCCGGTGCTGGAGACAGCGGTCGCAACGCTTGGTCGAACGCCGCTGGCCACCCACGTGGAGCGCACATGGCGTTCACTGGGCGGCGATGCTGCACTATCCGAAGAGCAGCGCGGCAATGTGCTGCGCTATCTGCGCGTGTTGCGCGGGGTTGAGAGCGAAGGCGATCGCGTCGATCTCAGCGTGTTGTCGGCGCGCCTGAAGAAGCTCTACGCGGAGCCGATCTCGGGCTCGATCGAGAATGGCAGGTTGCCGGTCGAGCTGATGACCATCCACAAGGCCAAGGGCCTGGAGTGGGATGTCGTGCTTGTTCCCGGCCTCGAGCGCGGCGGAGGACGGTCAACGAGTGTGCTGCTCAACTGGCTGGAGTTCGATGCTGCGCCCGATGGTGAAACGTCCGCGAGCGTTGTTCTGGCGCCGATCTGGCAGAAGGGTACGGACTCCGACAAGCTGAGCAACTGGCTTACGAGTATCCGCGCAAAGCGCGAGGCCGCAGAGCGCAAGCGCGTGTTCTATGTTGCTACGACGCGAGCGCGCGAAGAGCTTCATCTCTTCGCTGCAGCGACACTCACGTCAAAGGGAGAGCTTGCGCAACCGCGATACGACAGCCTGCTCAGGGCTTGCTGGCCGGCGGCGGCGGCGCAGTTTGAGGCGCTCACGGCGGACTCGTCGCCGCTGGTCGAGCAGTTGATTGGCTCACTGCGCGAGTTGGAGGAGACTGGCGACGAAGAGCTGGCACTGGCGGCCTCGGGCGAAGGTGTTAGCGCGGGCGCGGCCATTGCTGCGCCGCCGATAATTCAACGGCTGCCGCTCAGCTTCGATCCGGCTGCGCGGTTTCGGGTCGCGAATGAACACCGGCTGTCCTATCCAGCCGCGTCGGCGCTGCGTCACACGGTGGCGTTTGAGCGGCCGGAGGGTTCGTTTGCGGTGCGTGCGTTCGGTAACGTCGTGCATCGCTATCTGCAACTGCTGGCAACGCGTTTGGACAGCGGTGCAAGCTGCGACGATCTGCTCGCAGAGTTGCCCGCATGGGAGTCGCGACTGACAGCGAGCCTGCGCGGAGAGGGGCTTCCGCCGGCGCTCGCAACGCGCGAGGCAGCCCGCGCAGGACGCGCTCTGTCTCTGACGCTTGGCGATCCGATGGGTCGCTGGATATTGTCGCCACAAAATTCCGCCGCCAGCGAACGCGCGCTCACGATGGCCTCACCCGATGCGCGCAGCCTGCGTGTCGACCGCACCTTCGTCGCGGGAGGCGAGCCGCTTTCATCTGGTCAGGGCTGCATCTGGATCATCGACTTCAAGACGACCGAGCAGGGCTCGCGCACGGACGCAGTCTTTGAGGCGACGGAGATTGCCAAGTACAGTGCGCAACTGGAAGCGTATGCAGCGCTGCGCCGTGCGCTTCCCGATGGACATCTGCCCATTCGGCTCGGGCTCTTCTATCCCCTGGTGCCACGGCTGATCCACTGGTTGAGCGTCACGCCAGTGGCAGCGACGCAGTCTTAATTCTTCACCTTCTGAAGCAGCCGAACCAACGTTGCAGCGCAGCGTTCGCACTGCTCGCGGCTGACATCAACGTGCGTGACCAGCCGGATAGCCTGCGAGCCAATCGCGCTGCACAAAATTCCTTCGTTCTTCAGGCTGGAGACGAGGCTGGGTGCATCGCCGCCATCCTTCAGGGTAAAGAGGACGATGTTGGTTTGAACGGACGGCAGATCGATCTCCACGCCCTCGCACGTTGCGACGGCTTCTGCGAGCAGCCGCGCGTTGACGTGGTCTTCACGCAAACGCGACGGGCCTTCTTCAAGCGCGATCAACCCGGCCGCTGCCAGAATGCCAGCCTGGCGCATGCCGCCACCGAGTGCTTTGCGGAAGCTGCGAGCGCGATCGATCGCAGCCCGCGAGCCAACGAGGATCGATCCCACCGGCGCGCCAAGGCCCTTCGACAGGCAGAAGTTTACGGTGTCGAAGCCGCGCGTGAGTTCTGCAACGCTTATGCCGAGAGCCGTTGCAGCGTTGAAGACGCGCGCTCCATCGAGATGCGTTGGAAGGCCGGCTTCCGCAGCTCCCCGCCAGATCTCTTCGAAGACGGGCAGCGGCGTGACCGTGCCGCCCGCCATATTGTGCGAGTTCTCAAGGCAGATGAGACCGGTCGGCGCACGGTAATATAACTTCGGTGCAATGGCACGGCTGATCTGCTGCCAGGTCAGAACGCCGCGCTCACCGGCGACGGTTCGCGGAGAGCAGCCGGAGAAGGCCGACATCATCGCCATCTCCCAATCGAGTACGTGCGAACGCGCCTCGCAGATGACCTCCTGGCCGTGATCGGTGTGAAGGCGAATGGCAATCTGGTTGCCCATCGTTCCGCTGGGAACGAAGATGGCGGCTTCGCGGCCGAAGATCTCGGCGGCGCGTGCTTGGAGGCGATTGATGGTCGGATCTTCGCCGTAAACGTCATCGCCTACCTCGGCGGAAGCCATTGCAGCGCGCATCGCCGGAGTGGGACGCGTGACGGTGTCGCTACGCAGATCGATTACTTTTGAACTTGTTGCCAACTCTTTATCCTCCAAGCGACGCTTACACCGCAACGCCCAGTAGTAAATTTGTAAACACATCGTTTGAGATTAGCCTTCCACGAAGGGTAAGTTGCCAGCGATCGTCACGCTCGATCATGAGGCCATCACGGATCAACTCTCGCGCCGCATCTTCTGTAGGAACGACGAACTCGCCCGGAAAGTTTCGCCGCAGCTGCGATCGGCATATGCCCTCGTTCATCCGAAGGCCAAGAAAGATTGTCTCCTCGAAGGCCTCGCGCTCAGAAATGTCGATGAGCACCAGGGGGCTACCTCCTGCGCCATACTGCGAATGCTCATCGGGATTAGCGAATCGCACGGCTCCGTTTTCGCGCAGCAACATGGAGTGCGCGTCCAGACCGAAGCCGAAGTATGGCGCACGCAGCCAGTACTTGCGGTTGTGGCGTGACTGGTGAGGAATAGCTGCGAAGTTTGAGATCTCATATTGCGGGAATCCATGCCGCGGGAGCCACTCACAGGCAGTCTCGTAGAACTCCGCTGAAGAGTCGTCGGCAGCAACTCCGTTGGCGTGGAAACGCAGGCCGCCGGCCATCACCTCGCGGCCCAGACGCGAATCCTCGTCAATCTCGAGCATGTAGATGCTGAGATGCTTGAGGCCGATGCTGGTTGCGACCTCGAGCGAGTGCTGCCAGCTAGCGGTGGTCTGATACGGCAGACCCGCGATCAGATCTGCGCCAACATCGGCTACACCCGCCGATTGCAGGCGAACGATCTCGCGTATGCACTCGCGCTCGGTATGCGATCGACCGACCGCTGCGGTCTCACGATCCACGAACGACTGCACGCCGAGGCTGATGCGATTCACTCCGAGGAGTTGCGCTTCGGCGAGAACGGCATCCGCGATCTGACCCGGTGCGGCCTCGAGTGTAATCTCAGCGTCGGACGCGATCTCGAAGTTTTTGTAAAGCGCCCTGAAGATGCGGCGAAGTTGTGCAGGCTCGAGCAGGCTGGGCGTTCCGCCGCCGAAGTACACCGTGTCGACTGCGCGGGGGAGCTTCGCGTTGAGGCTCTCGGCAGTGGCGGCGGCAGAGTCGATCTCCGCGCAGAGCCTGGTCACGTAGCTTTCAATGGTCGCAGACGAAGAGACTCCCGAAGCGAAGTTGCAGAAGCTGCACTTGGCGCGACAGAACGGCACGGAGACGTAGATGCCCAGCGTCGAGTCCAGCGACGACGTTCTCAGCGAATCCGCAGTCATGCAGTAATTGTTTCATGCGCCGGCGGTGCAGATGGGCGAATCGGCGGCCTGGGACGCAAAGCCTCTAAAATAGGGGGAATGGCCGACGAGCAGAAGAAGACCGCGGCAACACCCCAGCAGGCCACACCGGCAGACTCCAGGAACCCGGGCGGCGATGACGACGTCGTGGGCAAGGCGTATGACAGGCGGCTGATGCGGCGGCTGGTTCGCTATCTGGCGCCGTACAAGCTACAGGTGGGTGTCTCCGCCGTGGCGATTGTGCTCAAGGCCGGGAGCGATGTGCTCGGCCCCTACTTCGTCAAGGTTGCGGTCGACACGTTTTTTGCGCCGTCTGCGGAGAAGCGCTCGTGGCTCAGTACGAAACTCAGCCACGATCCGGTCCGCGGCGTCACCGAACTCGCTCTCTTGTATCTCGCCTCGCTCGGGCTGATCTTTGTGCTCGAGTTCGTGCAGACCTACATGATGCAGTGGACCGGCCAGAAGATCATGTTCGATCTGCGCAGCCAGATCTTTCGCCATATTCAGCAGATGCATATGGCGTTCTTCGATCGCAATCCAGTTGGCCGCCTGGTTACGCGCCTGACCTCTGACGTCGATGCGCTCAACGACATGTTCACCTCGGGCGTCCTCGCGATCTTCGAAGACATCTTTGTGCTGACGTTTATCGTCGCGATCATGGTGAGGATGAGCTGGCTGCTGGCCCTGCTCGCATTGTGCGTGCTTCCCGGCATCCTCTATGCGACGCATCTTTTTCGCCGCCACGTGCGCGACAGTTACCGGCGGCAGCGGGCTGCGACCGCGAAG
Source organism: Granulicella sp. (assembly GCA_003138795.1). GTDB lineage: Bacteria > Acidobacteriota > Terriglobia > Terriglobales > Acidobacteriaceae > Granulicella. The sequence goes on from PLHC01000072.1 coordinate 25,331, forward strand.
ATCAACTCCTTCACGCAGGAGTATGTCTCGGGCATGAGTGTCGTGCAGCTGTTCAATCGCGAGCAGCGGGCGTTCAACCACTTCTCTGCAGTCAACGACGAGAACAAGCAGGCGTGGACCGATGCTATCTTCGCCTACGCTCTGTACTATCCGGTAGTGGAGTTTCTCAGCTCGGTTGCGATCGCGCTGGTGATCTGGCGCGGGGGGATGGCAGTGCTGCATGCGACGCCTGCACTGGAGGCGCATGCAGGCTTTCTGCACCCGGTGGTTACGCTCGGCATTCTCATCGCGTTCATCCAGTATGCGCAGCGGTTCTTCCGGCCGATCCAGGACCTCAGCGACAAATACAACATCCTGCAGGCTGCGATGGCCGCGGCAGAACGCATCTTCAAGTTGCTCGACACAGCGCCCGAGATTAAGACTTGCGCTAACCCCACGCCCGGCGATGGCAGCGGCCGGATTGAATTTCGTAGTGTCTGGTTCACGTATCAGCGGCTCACGAATGAACAGCAGGAGCGTGTGCGCACGCTGCCTAGCGATGAGCTCGGTCGATGCAGCGATATTGAATGGATTCTGCGCGGCGTAAGTTTCACGGTCGAGCCCAACACAACTGCCGCTATCGTTGGGCACACGGGTGCGGGCAAGACAACGATCACGGCGCTGATGATGCGCTTTTACGATGTGCAGCGCGGAGCTGTGCTGGTCGATGGCGTCGATGTTCGCGAGCAGGACCTGCACAAGCTGCGGCGGCGCTTTGGGGTGGTGCTGCAGGATCCGTTCCTCTTCTCCGGGACGATCGCCCAGAATATCCGGCTTGGGTCGAACTGGATTACAGCGGATGAGGTCGCCAATGCGGCCGAGGAAGTGAACATCGCCGACTTCATTCGCACGCTGCCACACGGTTTTGACGAACCCGTGCTGGAGCGGGGATCGACGCTGTCGACGGGCCAGAAACAGCTGATCAGCTTTGCGCGCGCGCTCGCGCATCAGCCGGGGATTTTGATTCTCGACGAAGCGACCAGTTCCGTGGACACGGATACCGAGTTCCGCGTGCGACTGGCGCTGGAGCGGATGATTACGGGTCGCACGTCGGTGCTGATCGCGCACCGTCTGTCGACGATTCAGCGTGCGGATACGATCCTCGTCATGCACAAGGGAAAGCTGCGCGAGCAAGGCACGCACCAGGAGTTGCTGGCAATGCATGGGCTCTACTACAAGCTCTATCAGCTGCAGTACAAGGATCAGGAGCTCGGAGCAGCGGCGGCGGCAGCAGTCTCGGCGTAGGCGCAGCGCTTTTCGGCTGCCTCGACGAGCTTGGCGATACGCTTTTCCGATGGTTCACGCTCAGGGCAGCAAGCTCCGAGCGCATCTGCACACCGAAGCGCATCTGCACACCGAAGCGCATCTGCGCACCGAACGCGCCGGAGAGGCCCATCTCCGTATAGCCTATTCATATCGCAACGAAGCCCAACCCGCGTATCTTCCTCTCCGCCGGAGAAGCATCTGGAGATGCTTACGGCGCGACGCTGATTGCAACGCTGCGCGAGCGCCTGCCAGCGGCGAGCTTTACCGGGCTGGGCGGCAGCCAGATGGAGCAGGCGGGGCAGCAGCGCGTCGTGAAGGCGGAAGACGTCGCGGTCATGGGCTTCACCGAGGTCCTGCAGCACATTCCGCACATCTATGCGAGCTATCGCAAGCTGGTCGCGAGCATTCGCCGCAATCGGCCGGATGTGGCCGTGCTGATCGACTTCCCTGACATCAACTTCCGGTTGGCAAAGCACCTGCGGCGGGCGGGCGTTCCAGTGGTCTGGTTCGTGAGCCCGCAGCTATGGGCGTGGAAGCGCGGACGGCTGCGCCTGGTGCAGGAGCGCGTCGATAAGATGCTGGTCATCTTTCCGTTCGAGGAGAGCTTCTACCGCGAGCGCGGCGTCGATGCAGAGTTTGTGGGACACCCGCTGGCCGCAACGGCGCTGCTGTCCACCTCGCGGGAGGCGTATGCGGCGCAGCATAGGCTTGACCCCGCGAAGACGTGGATCGCGCTGCTGCCGGGAAGCCGTTGGAAGGAGATCCGCGCCAACCTGCCCGCTCTGCACGAGCTGGCGATGAGCGACCTGATTACCAGCTCCGCAGCCTATACGACGTTCGATGGCGATACCACAGTGCAGCCAACCGATCCGGCGGCGCATACGCGCTACGAGTTCCTGCTGCCGGTCGCGTCTACCATCGATGCCGGCGCGCTGCAGCAGTACATCGGTGAGCTGAATGCTGAGCACCTGAAGTACTTTGGTCCGGAGGCCTCGAGCCTGCGGCTGACGCTGGTTCCCGACGCTCCTGAGGCACTGTTCCACGCGCGGGCATCGGTGGTAGCGAGCGGGACGGCGACGGTGCTGGCGGCGATCGTGGGCAATCCGTTTGTGGTGGTCTATCGGGTGTCGGCGCTGACGTTCGCGCTGGCCAGGAAGCTGATCGAATATCCGGAGGAAGTTTCGGCGACCGAGGACGAAGCTGGCAATCTGCCGGTGGCGATGGTCAATCTGATTGCCGGACGACGCATCGTGCCTGAGCTGCTGCAGGAGCGATTCACGGCGGCCAATGTGGCCTCTGAGCTGGGAGCGCTGCTGGCCGAAGGGCCGGAGCGCGAAGCCCAGATTGCAGCGCTGGCCGACGTGCGGAGCAGGCTGCTGGAGGCCAGCTCGACAGATGGATCGCCGGTCGGGTCNNAGCCGTAAACTACTCGCCTCAGCTGGGGTCCGAACTACACTCAAACGTGGCTCCTTCGAACTCCCGAACTCCCGAACTCCCGAATTTCCGAGGTTGTGCAGAATGCTGAAGCGTCTCTCCGCCATCGCGCTCCCCTTCGCTCTCCCCATCGCGCTCGCCATCGCTGCCATCGCGAGCGCCCACGCGGCCATTCCCATCCGGCCGCAGATCGACGTCAAGGGCTATGTGATCCATGCCGACCTTGACCCGGCAACGGGCAAGCTGAGCGCCACGGCGGTGGTCACCTTCACCGCGCTCGAAGACCTGAACCTCGCCGTCTTCGGGCTGAACAACGCATTGCAGATCGCGACCATCAGCGATGGCACAAATCCGAATCCAGGTGCAGGCCTCACCTACGAGCGCAACGCGACCGACTCGACCGTGCGCGTGACGCCTGCAGCGATACTCAGCAAGGGAAGCAGCGCGACCTGGACCTTCACCTACGCCGGTGTTCCGACCGTCGACACGAGTCCCGTAAGCGGCCTCAAGCTCGTTCAGGTCCGCGATCCGGTGAGCGTTCTGCTGTATCCGGGGTGCTGGTTCCCAATTGCCCTCCCGGGGTTGCTCACCGACCGCTTCACCGCGGAGATCCATGTAACGGTTCCGCAGGGCGAGACCGTGGTGGGTAGCGGCGGCGAGCAGAAGAACGGGCACGATCGCGGCGATGGACGAACGCAGTTCGACTTCCATTGGGATAAGCCAGGCTTCCCCGGGACCATCATCGCGGGCAAGTTCCTGCCGCCGGTTACAGCGCCGGGAATTCCCAATATCCGCGTCTTCCTCACAGCGCCAAACGAGGCGAAGGGTCACGACTTCGCCATCACCGTCGCCAGAGAGTTCGAGTTCATGACCGACAAGTTTGGCGCCGCGGAGTCTGGACGGCTGGAGATAGTGGAACTGCCGGACGACTCGATTTCGGCCTCGTGGGCGCCAGAGATTGTTGCGATCAAGCCCAGCCATGGGAGTGCGCGGCTGCTGGCGAATACCGTGGCGCGCCAGTGGTGGGGATCGAAGGTCTCGCCCGCGACGCTGAACGATGCGTGGGTCACCAACGGCATGAGCCGCTATGCGGAACTGATGTACGTCGAGGAGACCAGCGGCAAGACCAGCTTCCAGAACGCGGTCACCGATGTCGAGGCCGGTGCGCTGGCGTACGATACCGAGCCGCTGACCGCGCTGGGGCAGCTCGATCCGTTCTCTCCGCAGTTTCAATCGATGACGCTGGAGAAGGGCGCGATGGTCTTCCACATGCTGCGCTGGGAGATGGGCGATGCGGTCTTCCAGCAGTTCCTGCAGGCGCTGCTGACGCAGTATGCGGACCAGGGAGTCCGCACCTCGAATGTGGAGACGCTCGCGGAAAATGTCTCGAAGCTGCAGCTGACGGCGTTCTTTTCGCAGTGGCTGGATGGAACCGGAGCACCTGAGTTTACCGACAACTACAGCGTCTTCCGGCTGGGCAACGGCAAGGGCTTCCGCACCGTCGGCTCCGTGTCCCAGGACCTTGATCTGTTCTCCATGCCGGTGGAGCTGCGCATCGAGACCGAGGGCAAGATGGAGGATCGCCGCATCGATCTCTCCGGCAGCGAGTCGCACTATACGATCGACACCTTCGGACGACCGCGAAAGATCATCATCGATCCCGACAACTGGCTGCTGAAGAGTACACCGGATCTCGCGGTGCGCGTTGCCGTGCTGCTTGGCCAGCAGGATGTGGCACAAGGCGATCTGACCGGCGCCATCGCGGAGTATCAGAAGGCGCTGGCGTCCAATCGCGGCAGCTCGCTGGCGAACTACCGGCTGGCAGAGGTCTTCTTCATGCAGAAGAACTACCAGGCGGCCGCAAACAGCTTCCGCGATTGCCTGCGGGGCGACGATGATCCCAAGTGGACCGAGGTCTGGAGCCATGTGAACCTGGGCAGGATCTTCGATGTCACCGGCCAGCGCGAGCGCGCCGTGAATGAATATCGCCAGGCTATCCAGACCGATGACAACACGCAGGGCGCCATCAACGAGGCTCGTGCGCTGATGCAGAAGCCGTACAAGCGCGCTCAGGATGAGAGCAATTAACGTCGAGGCCCGAGGTGGCGCAGCGCAGTGCGCAGGCGCGGCCTGCGGGGCTGGCACCGATCAAGTATTTAGATGGACATGCTTATTTGACCGAAACAGCAGCGACGACCGCATCGTAGCTGGGGTCAGCATGGCGGATGTGCTCGGCGACGCGCGCGCGCTCCTCGGGTGTCAGCAGGGGCAGCACCGACAGGATGCGCCGGAGGGTGACAGAGATATCGTCGACGTAGTTCATGGTGCGAATGGCTTCCCCGGAAAGTGGCACTGATGTCTCCTCGTTTCGTCTAGTTTACTCGGTTGGCGAAGAAGAACAAACGAAGCAGAATAGACAATGTTTCAGCTTACGATTGCGAACCTTCGCGGACGCGAAGAGAGGCCTCGTCGGTGGGACCGCCAGCAGCCGGGCCTTCGGTCGGCTCCTGGTAGCCGTCGCGGTCGGTCATCTCCATGACCGCGGCGAGTTGGGACGAAAGGTCAGGGTGCAGCGCATCCATGCTGAAACGCCAGGTCCAGTTGCCGCCGGCGGCGGCGGGCGTGTTCATGCGTCCCTCGCTGCCCAGATGCAGGATGTCCTGCAACGGGAAGATGCAGGTGGTGGCCACCGAGCCGGCAGCGGCCTTGATCATCGCCCACACGATGTCGCCGTCACTTTCGATGCGGTGCAGATACGTCTGGACGTTGGCGCGTTCGGCATCGGTGGCGTCATCGCGCCACCAGCCCAGGGTGGTGTTGTTGTCGTGTGTGCCGGTGTAGACAACCGTGTTCTCGACGTAGCGGTGCGGCAGATAAGTATGGCCGCCGCGGTCGGCGAAGCCGAACTGCAGGATGCGCATGCCGGGCATGCCAAAGTACTCACGCAGTTCGTCGACCTCCCGGGTGATCAGGCCGAGGTCCTCGGCGATGAACGGGAGGTCGCCGAAGATCTCCTTGAGGCGGTTGAAGAGTGCGTGGCCAGGCGCCTTGACCCACTGCCCGTTTACGGCGGTCTGATCGTCGGCAGGAATGGACCAGTAGGCCTCGAAGCCGCGGAAGTGGTCGAGGCGGATCTCGTCGTAGAGGGTGAGCGCGCGGCGAATGCGGGCGACCCACCAGTCGAATCCGTTCTCTTGTATCAGCGACCACTTATAGAGCGGATTGCCCCAGCGCTGGCCGGTAGCCGAGAAATAATCGGGCGGAACACCGGAGACGCGGATGGGTTGACGGTTATCGTCGAGTTCGAAGATCTCGGGGTGCGTCCACACGTCGGCGCTGTCATAGCTGACGAAGATAGCGACATCGCCGAGGATGCGGATCTTCCGCTCCAAACAGCAGGCTCGCAGTGCAGCCCACTGCTCGTTGAAAAAGAACTGTACGACTTGCTCGATGGCGAGTTCGCGGCCGCTCTCATTCATCACCCCGGTCAGGGTATCGGACTGGCGACTTGCATATTGAGTGGGCCACTCGTTCCAGCTAAGGTAGTTGAATCGACGATGGAGGACGCTGTAGATCGCATAGTCGGTGAGCCAGGAGATGTTGTCCTGGCAGAACCGCTGGAAGCGGAGCCGGTCTTCCTGGGAGGCTTGGTCGAGGAAGTTGGCCGCAGCCTCTTCGATGAGCGGAACCTTTTTCGCAGAGGCAATGTTGAAGTCGCAAGGGCCTTCGTGTCCGGGCATGCCGCCGGGAACATTCTGGATACGCTCCCAGCTAATCCAGCCGTCGCGGGCAAGGAACTCCAGGCTGATGAGCAGCGGATTTCCAGCGAAGGCCGAGAGCGCCGAGTAGGGCGAGTCGCCATAGCCGGTGGGGCCGAGCGGCAGCACCTGCCAAAGTCGCTGCTTGGCCGCAGCGAGGAAGTCGACGAAGCCGTACGCCGCGGGGCCGAAGTCTCCGACGCCGCCAAACGACGGCAGCGAGGTGACGTGCAGCAGCACTCCGGAGATGCGCTCAGGATTCATCAACGCTCCTTAGGGGCTCCTTGTGGACCAGCCATTACTGCGTAGGACGGTCCAATAGGATGCCGGGGATGCCGATCCAAACGAGAGCACCCCATCCTTTCCCGGAAACCGGGAAAGGATGGGGTGCTCGAGAGTGAAGGATGGCGCAAATTAGTTACCGAGCGGCAGGTCAGCCTTCTTCTTGCTGTAGATGATGGCTCCCGCCTTCTCGTAGCGGTTCATCAGCGAGTCTACGAAGACGCTGAAGGCCTCCTGGCGCTGCTGACCGAGGAGCTTTTGCTTGGTCACATCGAAGTTCTTGGCTATATCGTCCGCGCTTGGCTGCTGCTTATCGGTGAGTTGGATGACAGCGCCGTTCACACCCTCGTTGATCGGGCCGGAGATGGCGCCCTTGGGCATGGTGAAGACGACCGAGGCCGCACCCGAAAGCGCGCCGATGTCGGTGACCTGCGCGTCACGACCGACGAGATCGCTGGACTTGACCTCGATCTTCATCTCGGCCGCAGCCTTGTGCAGGTCGTTGAGCACCTTTGCCCGGTCGGAGAGCTTGATGAGCTGTGCGTTCAGCAGCTCGGGCGTCTTCTGGGCGCGGTAATCGTCAAGGATGTGTGACTTGTAGGAAGCAAAGTCAGGCGCGTGGGCAGCCTGGATGTCCTCTACCTGGAAGATCGCGTAGCCTTCGCCGGTGGAGGCCGTCTCTGGAGCCGCGCCCTTGGCAGCATCGAAGGCCGCAGCGAGCAGGCTGGTGGAGTCTGCCAGGCTGGGAATGATGCCGGTCTTGGCGACGTAGTCGGTGGTGATGACATGCAGCTTATGCGCGGCGGCCGTCTTGGCGAGGCCATCCTTCCTGGCCTCGGCGGCGAGCTGCGCGGCGTAGCTCTGCGCGGCACCGGCAGACTTCTGGGTCTGCAACTGCACCACGATGGAGGGCTTCACCTCTGCGAACGTCTTGACGTGCGCCGTGTCCTTCGCTTCGGTCTGGATGATGTGGTAGCCGAAGGAGGAACGCACGAGGCCGGAGGTCTGGCCGGGGTTGAGCGCCATCGCTGCCTGCCCGTAGGCCGGGTCCAGCGAGCTGGTTGCGATCATCGGCAGCTCACCGCCCTGGTCCTTGCTGCCCGGATCGTCGGAGTACTTCTTGGCGAGGGCGGCAAAGTTGCCACCGGCCTTCACCTGCTTGAGAACGTCTTCCGCCTTGGCCTTTGCCGCAGCGTCCGTCTTGGCGTCCGCTCCCTTGGGGACGGTAATCAGGATATGACGCGTCTTCACCTGCTCCGGAGTCTTGTACTGGTCGAGATGCGCGTTGTAGTAGGCCTGCGCATCCGCATCGCTCACCTGGGCCTGGCCGCTGGGCAGATTCGAGCTGTCGAAGCTGATGAAAGCGATCTTGCGGGTCTCGGGAATGGCGTTCGCGTAGTGCGTTGCATTGGCTTTGAAGAATGCCTGAAGCTCGGCGTCCGAGGGATTAATGGTGGTCTTGATATCGGCCGCGGAGATCACCGCGTAGTCAAACTTCACCTTGGTGCCGGTTTGCAGATACTGGGCGCGAACTGCGCTGTCCGAGACGCTGACACCACCGGTGACGAGGGCCTGCAGCCGTTGCAGCTCGATGTCTGACTTGACCTCGCTCTCAAACTGCGTGATGGGAAGATGGAACGCAGACTCGACGAAGTTGATGTATTGCTCCTGACCGATGAACTTGCCGCCCGGGAACAGATACTGCGCGTAGGGGCCGTTCTGCAGGTAGTGGCGCAGGTCGTCATCGGAGACGCGCAGCCCCAGATGGTCGGCCTCGTGCGCGAGAACGGCGCGCTCGACTTCGAGCTGGCCGGCGCGGCTCATCACAAACTGCAGATAGAAGTCGGGCAACTGCTGTTGCTGCATCTGCTGCTGGGCGGCGCGTTGTACATCCTCGCTCTTGATGGCGGTGCTGTCACCTGTAATTCTGCCCAGCCAGCCTGGCGTGCGCACGGTGGCGTAGATGCTGGGGTTATTGGCGGCACCATTATCGAAGATGCCAGGAACCAGGGTGATGACCATTGTGATGATGGCGGCGCCGATAACGACCGCAAAGATAGCTTTAGTGGCGCGATTGTCTTGCTGCAAAATGCGGATCATGCTTGGCTAACGACCTTCGCTTCAGGCGGGTCTCCAACAGAGACCACGCTGCCCGGGGATTTTTGCGCACGGCTCGGGGCACGATCTCCTGCGAGACGCACCACACCTGCTTGCAGGGGCTCATCGCAAAGTATAAATCAGGCGAAGGTGTTGAGCGGGTTAGTTTGACGACGCGCGGCGGCTGGAAGCCAAAAAACGAAGGCTGCGAATTGCTCCGCAGCCCTCACTTTGAACGCAAATGACGCTATTGCGGAGGGCCGTAGTAGCCGGAATACGGGCTGTAGTACCGGACACGGGGCGGACCCTGTGGCTGCTGCTGTGGGCCAGCCGAGTTGGAAAGTCGATCCATCTCCTGCTCGGAGACTGTTTGAACCACTACAGGAGCCGCAGTTCTGAAGGTCAGTACCGACTCCGGCGGAACGATGATATCGCCACGCGGCGAGGCTGCCGAGCCGGCCAGACCCACGCCTGCACCAACACCCGCACCAATTGCCGCGCCTGCCCCGCCGCCGGCAACACCGCCCAGAAGAGCTCCAACCACGCCGAGACCGACGGTGTTATTCACCGTGCTACCCGTCTTGTCCCTGCCGTTACGCGCCCAGATCTCCGTGGTCAGAGGATAAACATTGCCGCCGAGCATCAGGCTGTTGATCTGCAGTGCGAGCTCACCCTCCCCCTTGAAGGCGCCTGCCTTCTTGGCCCCGACGACCGTACCGGTGACCGTAGCGCCGCGCGGAATGGCGACGGCTCCGTCGGCGACCACATCGGTGAGGACTGTGCCGTCGAAGTTCGTGCCGGGCTGGATGTGGTTCGAATCCAGGCCGCGGTTAATGCGGACGCGCAGCATAGACCCGACAGGGACAGTCACATCAATACCCGCCTGTTGGCCGCCCGCAATGGGAGCGCCATTCTGCGGCGGTCCATAATTCTGATCCATCTGCTGATTGCCCGATGGCGGACCCTGCTGAGGATAGCCCTGCGGATAGCCACCCTGGGGGGGCGGAGGCGCGCCAGCGCCATTTTGCATCTCCTGGCCCTCGGCCGGAGGCGGTGCTACACCCGTGCCTTCGGGAGCGGGCGCGTAGGTTCCATCCGACAGGAGCACCGGCTGGTTGGCCTGCGAGGAATCTGGCTGCTCATTCGGCGCGGGCTCATTTTGCTCAGCCTGATCGCCGACCGGCGGCGCAGGCATGTCCCCGAGCGTCAACTCGTCGACGACCTTCCTGACGCCCTGGGCGCGCGCGGTAAGGTTTTCGGCCCTGGTGCGCAGCGCCTCGTCATGCACGTTGCCGGTCAAGGTCACCGTCCCATATACCGTGGACGACTGAATATTCTGCGTAGCGAGCTCCGGAGCACTGGCTAACGCCCTGAGCACATTGGACTCAACCTGGGCATCCGGGAACGAAGAGCCATTCTGCGCCACAGCCCCCACTGCCCCCAATACGAGCCCGCCAGCCAGAACCACTCCACCTAAGTTACGAATCGTACGAACGCTCATCGTCTACTCCTCGTGCGCGTCGCGGAGACATTCCAACGACACGTTCTTGCTCGGATCTTCCTTAGTTAAATCCACTTTACTGGACCAACCGCGAGAACCCGACAGTATCAGAGACGCGGTTTCGAGAGAAAAGTTCCGGTCGCACCGCTGCCTGTTTTTATATAGATGCATACTATCCGGCGACGGCGCGCACAGAGCTCGGCGATTGGCAGCAGACAGCCAGCCCCATCCGATTGACCGTGGAGACGCTGGGTCTTATAATCAAAGAGCGGGGTGGAGCAGCCCGGTAGCTCGTTGGGCTCATAACCCAAAGGTCGTAGGTTCAAATCCTACCCCCGCAACCATTTACGGGAACCAACCCAAAATCCCAACCCAACGAAACCGGGCGCTTTGTGCGCCCGGTTTGGGTTTTAATCGCTAATGGGCTGACTTCCTGACAAAGATCATCTGCACCACGCCGCTGTTTGCCTTCCTCTTTTCCTCCATCCGCGGCCCCCCGTATATATTGTCTGTCGTTGCCTGCTGGGCGTGGCGCATGAGGACCTTTTGCACCTCGGGTGGGGCTTTTACTAGGATAAGGAGGGATCGGTAGGTGTGCCGGAAAGTGTGCCACCCGATACTTCCGAATCCCATCTCGATTGCCAGTTCCCGGCGCTCATCATGAACCGGGATATTGAATCGTTTTCCACCGTTCTTCTGCTCCAGCGTGCAGGCTACACCAGGAACAGCTCCGCAATTTGGACACTCGACCAAACACCATCCCGCCCGCCGAATCCAGTCCTGCTGGATCGGAGAGGCATGATAACTGTGTCCAGTAACCGGGCTCGGGAATACCAGGGACGATCCGTTTGAGTCCCTCTTTAACTCGAGGAGAAACGTCGCGAAGTCTGGGTCAAGGGGGAGTTCGTCCTCAGAGTATTCTGATTTCACGGGTCCGATCCTTCCGTGAACAACTCCTTCCTCAATCTTCATGCAAAGCCGGCTGAAGTCAATGACTGGCCATTGCAGTGCAAGCAATTCCTCAACTCTAATGCCAGTACACAACGCCACCATAGACATGTCGTTGTACGGCTTTTTCAGCAGGGAGTGAATCATGAAGAATTGTTCGACGGTGAGATCTGCCGGCTTCCTGCGGCGCTTGCTGATACCCCGGACTTCGACCAACGAGATCGGGTTTTCGTGGAAGTTGAGCAGCTCATATAACTTAGCTTTGTTGAAGAGCCGGTTGACGAACGCCTTGATGTGCCCTTTGTGCTTAGGCGATTTATCCATTTCCTTCAGCCAAGTTTGAAAGGCAAGAGGTTTGAACCTGTCCAGACTCGTCGCGCCCCATTTCTCGCGAATGAGTTTGCAAAGACTTAGATAAGAAGTGACCGTGGAATATGCAAGCTCATCTTTTCCTGACGCACGCTCCCCTGGCTTCCGGTTCTTGATCTCGTGAAGTTTTTCATCCTTGATGAATCGGTCGATGAGACTGCTGATGGTCGGGTCGACGATGACATTGTCGGTCCTGGCCTTGTTGAGACGCTCGATGAAGTCTGCCAGGTGCTCTTCTATCTTCGTCAGTGTTGGAAACTGAGTCTCGGGGAAGGTCCGCGATTTGACGCCTCCCGTCGCAGGATCTACATACCGCCATTCCCAGGCCCGTTTCCCGTTTGCGCGCGCCACTTGGCGCAGACTTCCTGTTTGTAGTTTTCTCGGATCATTCATCTACGGTGGTTTCTCTTTCTTTTCATTTGCCTGTGAATTTGTTTCAACGTTCGACGTCAGCTTCCCGTTGAACCAGTCACTGAGGATCGACAGCCTGAATTGCCAGGAACGCCCAAGCTTTGTAGCCGGAACGAGGCGTTTCCTCGCCAAGCGTTCAAGGGTCTTGTAATGGATCCCGATCGCCGCAGCTGCCGCGCGTGAGTCGACTAACGGCTCGAACACGATCTGGTCTTCGCGATCGTTTCTGTTGGGTTTTTCCATTTACCACCTCGGCAAGTTGACCGTCTCGAACCCTCTCGATAGGGCTCTCTCAATCAGTGGGATGGCTTTGAGGTGGGGATCATCGCGAGTGCTCCAGCGGTTGCCAGCAGGAGCCAATGGGAGCCTACGAGAGCCAGCGGGGGCTAGCGGCAACCAACGCATGTTGCTGTGGCTATGGGTTTAGATACGCGAGTGAAGTGGTCTCGAAAGCGCCCACCTTCCCCGTGAGCGGTATGAATCAAACAAGCGCCAGCACTATTCGGGGAAGGAGGCAGCTGCAAATGAATATCGACCGCGTACCCATGAGCAGCGACGCTTATGGTGCCCCTACAGATCGCCGACCGGTTCACTGGTGTAGGCGCAGACGAAATCACCGCGCTCAGATTTGCGACAGGCGTCCGGGTGTTCCTAAAGTCCAGGCGATATATGCTCGAAGCGCTTGAGCGGGACGGAAGTTTTACGATGCGCCGTGATTGGTGATAGGACAAGCTGCCCTGGGGGAAGACGCGCAGCGGCTACAGCCAGGGCGGAAACCTCCTTCCCGCCCTAGAATGGATGGAGCATTTACTGACCAATTATGGAAAAGTCGAATTCACACTTGCCCGTGACAGATGAGGAGATCGTAGAAACTCTCCATCGCATGCTCAGCGCAGGGGAACAACACGAAGCTGCCAGTTTGCTGCGAAAGAGCCGAACACTTTTCAAGGAAACGGGCTATGACAACTGGAACGGCGGAACCTATAGCATCACTCTTTACGTTCAAGTTGCTCCGGAGACGTTCACACTCTTGGGCGAAAGGAGAGAAGAAGCGGAACGGCAGTTCAGCGAGACGCTCCGCTTGGCCGTCGGCCATCTCAGCACGGATTCGTTTGACGCCAAGATTGCTCCGCTGGTCTTGGGTATGCGTGGCCGCCCTGATATCCAAGGAACCCCGATTCCGAAGCGAGTGCGTCGTTCGATCCTCAACCGCATAAAGCGGGACAAGCTGGTATGGCACGGCCTTCTGACTCAGCCTGAATTCTTGGAACCGCTCTATGACCTGAACAAACTGCCATCAAGCGATCCCCGCTTTGACGACGCCAACGGCGATATCTGGCAACACACCGTGAACAACGATGATTGGGACCTTGATTGGATCTTCGACGACAATCGATTCGACCTTCTCAATGGACCGGACTCCACCTTTCTCGCGTTCTTGGAGCGTTGCTTAGACCCGAGGGTGCGATCGCCGGCGGAAGCATCGGCGCTCGCGGAGAAATTCAACAACGATCTTCGTTCCGAAGGCTGGAGCTTAGAGACGATGGAACTGATGGGAGACGAGGAGAAATATCGCGTCGGTCCGTGGAATCCGGCATATGGACGCGCTGCCGACTCCCTTCAGAAAACCGCTTTGATCCTAAGCAGCACCTGGATGTATCAAGAGATTCAGCGGATCGAAGCGTCGATTGATACAGACCCTGCACTTGCAATCGGCACGGCGAAAGAGTTGGTCGATACTTGCTGCAAGCACATTGCGGATCGAATGAACCTCTCACTTCCGAAGATGCCCGACACACCTGATTTGGTGCGAGCGGTCATGGAGGGATTGAAACTTCTGCCGGACGATATTTCGGATTCCGCAAAGGGGGCCGACGCGATTCGTAAAACGTTGCGTGCCCTGACAACGCTCATGCAGGGTTTGGTCGAAGTGCGCAATTTATACGGGACGGGCCACGGAAAGAGCTCGAAGCATAAAGGTCCACAGCCGCGACATGCACGCCTTGCCGTTGCGAGTGCAGCGACATTTGTGGAGTTCATCGTTGAGACTTACAGAGAACGGGAACGATTGAAGTCGACTTCTACTTTGTAGATCGCGTCACCATTTTGCAAGGAATCACAACTGAGGAGAATCGAATGCCCATTTACTCACTGACGTACATTTTGCCGAACGCCGAACGCGGTGAGGGCGCGAGACTTCTTTGCAATCAATGCGGCTCGCAACCGTCTTGGCATCAGGGAGCCGCGGATCGACCTGTCCTAGGCGCCTCGCATCTGTGCATCCAGTCGATCCGTCTGCTCCTTGACCTGGCCGAGCGTGCGATAACCCCGTTCTGCGAGAGCGGTCATCGAGATGATGAGCCACGCCACCCATCGAGAAAGATCTCTCAGATCTACGAGTTGAACTTCATCGAACTCTGCCCGATGGACAGCGCGCGATCGTAGGCCATACAACTCCTTCAATCGGCTCTTCATTTTGGAGTAGTCCTCCACGGTCCAAACCTGATATCCGGAAAACGTCAAAATCGTAGCCATACCACGTGCGTTTGCTTCGGTGATGTCTTCCTCTTGAAATGCGAAGAAGCATTCTACGCATGACCACAATTTGACGAAGCGCATCGTCGTATTCCGGTCGCCGTGAGCATCTGCGAACCAGTACAGGGCGCGCTCTATCGACTGCTGCAATTGCGTCTTCTCTTCCTGGGATGAAAGAGCGGCCAACTGATTGAGAAAACAATGCTCCCTCAAGTAGTCGATGAGTTTCGCATCCAACGGCAACTTCTGATCTTCTTCCCAAAGCCGGGAGATGGTCGGGGCTCCACCCTCTGCGTCCCAACGAAAGACAGATGTCGGCATCGTTTGCCTGTGCGGCGATAAGCCAGCCCGGAGATGCGATCTCCAGATCGATCCCTCATACAAAACTGCTCCGCACACAGCAAGAATGCCAATCACCAACAGAGTTTGATGGTCAAACCGTTCCAGAGAAATTTCCGGGCTTCCTTCTGTCTTGCCGATCAGCCAGAGTCCTTTGGAGAAATCTCGTTCGATCCAGTCCGCCGTGATGGCCCCGCCGAACTGGACAGCGCTCAGCAACTTCATGTCCGGTCTACAGATCGAAATCGTCCCCAACTCCACTTGATCTAGATCTTTCAGTTCCAATCCATCGAGCACCACGAGATGGAAGCGCTCTTTGACCGTCGCCATAAGGCTCCCTGTGCACTCTTGAATGAATTCATCGGCATCCGGTTGCAGTGAACGTTTAATCCATCCTTCGTAGCTGGTATGAACTTGTAGGGCGATCTCGTGCTGCGAACAAGCCTTTCGCAGCGCCGGGTCGTTCTCCATGATGCTCGTGATTCGGCGAAGTGCTGAGATTCCGGCCTCAGAGAGTGGGTGGCTGTTCTCGTCGGTGCGAACAGTGGGATGAAAGAAGCCGACCGCCTTCCATTCCTCAATGGTGTTCAAGACAAGGAACGCCTTCAGAGAAAACAGCGTCGTCAAGTCGGCACCGATAATGCGTTTCTCTTTGGGAGTCATGCTGTGATCCTGTTGCCGTCCAGACTCCGTCTCGCATACCGAAAAAGAACGTAAGTCACTATGCGCTCGTGGACGAGTGCATCTAATAACGATAAATGCGCTTCTCGTCACAGATGCTTCTGGATTGGTGCCAAATCGCCAATGCGTGTTTCGACGCATGACCGGTGCAGGAAACGTGCATTGGCCTGTTATCACCAGTTGACGGATTCTGACGGTGATTGGTGGCTCTTCACGGTTGAGTGTCGGAGGTGTGTCCGCAGTATGCTTGCACCCCGGTTAGAGGGTGTGCTAGCTTTTAAAGATCATTAAGAAATGGGTCGACGCCCATGCCAACCTGCCTACCCGGGCAAGGTGGAACGCGAAAGCGGATGTGGCTCCCAGCAGGGAGCAACCAAACGGGACATGCGTCGGCCCTCCATTTTGGAGGGTTTTGTGCTTTCTGGATCACTTTGTGCATCAGTTTTGATTGCCGCGCCACTCGGAATGACATCCGCTGTGCCCAGGGTCGAGCCCGCCTCTTTTACTCCATTTCGCACACTCGGAATACGAACGCCAGGAGTTGGAGCAGCCTCACGGCAGCCCCACCGTTGCTTTCTTGGCGATTGCGTTCTCCAGGCCGGTCTGCCTGCCATCCCGGAAAACGGACAAGGGGGATTTGTATCCAGCTTGCCGCCCCTGACCTTCAGTCGAACGTGGCTAAAAAGGAGAACTCGCATGACGCAATCCAGTTCGAAGCAGACGAAACTCCAGCCTGAGCATAAGCATCTGACGAAACTAGCCAACTCTTCCTCATGGATCGTTCCGCGTGCCCTTGTGCGGTGCCCGGTGTGCCACGAGTACCGTGGTGCCGTTCGCAACAACGATCTACCGCCCTCCAGCCAGAGAGAGGAGGCTGTCGTTGTCGTGCTCTGCATTTGCGATGGAATTCCTTGCCGTACGTGCGGGGAAAGTCTCATCCACAGGCCCATCTCGAACTACTGGGACGAAGCAAGAGGCGCTCTGATTCACTGCCCCTGGTTCAGTGCGCAGGTGTCCTGCGATACATGCAGGACACAGCACAAATGGAGCACTGCTTAGCCGGCTGCAACCGAAATCAGCCCCGTTCGATGAACGCAGAGTTGCGCCCCTTATCAATGCGCCCAGCCTTCGCCCAGGGAAGCATTCTTTCGGGAGCTTGCACCCAACTTGCCTGCCCTGACACCGCATTCGAACGCCGTTAACAAGGAGATGGCATGAATAGAGCGAGGAGACTCTGAGACGATCAGCTCCAGGCAGAATTGCCGGAGAAGACAGGGCACCGGGTCAAGTGAAGCGCATGGCGCCGAGTCGATTCACTTCCAGCAAGATCCGCGAATGAAGAACGGTCACACAGAGAGTGACACGCAGGGCATTTGACCATCGCACGACGCTGGAGTTCAAGCTCCCACTTAAAATTAAAGGGAGCAGGACCGTAGCCCTGCTCCCTTCGCCGATCCGTAATCCTGAAAATAACTAAGAATCTTCAGTGACGAAACAGCGTTGGTGGGCTATTACTTTCATATATTGATATTGAAAGAGCGCGGAAAGCGCGCAAGTTCGGCGGGTGTCGAGGCATCCGGAACGGAACAGCCTGGTGCAGCTATGTATTTGCTTCCGGCTTGTTCCCTTGCTTCCGTCCACTGCTTCCGGATTTCCGATGTCGTCAGTTTGTCATAGTCAATTTCGTCCACTCCCCCCGCGATTGTCTGCGAGTAATGCCTGCGGATTTCGGAGATGGAAATTCCGCTTGTCTTTACCGAATACTGAACGACCGGCGCATTGAAATCCTTAAACTGATCGATGTAGGGTCTCTCGAGATAATGCAGATGCAGGATGCTAAGTTTCGTGTCAGCCAGCGCATCGAATATGCGTTTGTCATAAGCACGGCTATAGAGTTCATAATCGGCAACGGATCCGAACTTACTTTCCGCATTGAAGATGCTGACCAGTGCTCCAGAAGCCCCAATTTCCTTAATATGCTGAATGTGATTGAGGCTTGATTGCGTGATCGCTTCCAACGCACCATGCCAAGCGTCAGGATTCGCTTTCTGGAAGTCGTGGAGACTGCTGATCACTTCATTTCTGACTTCTTCCGACTTCCCCAGCTTGGCAAACTGCGGTTCCGATTCAAACAATAGCATGGCCGTCATGTAGGGGCCATAGATGGTGTCAATGAAATACGCATCCCCGTTCAGTCCATCCCGAATGATCTTGAGCGTGGTGAGTTGTTCTGGAAATGGGGAGTCGAGGGCCTTGAGCTCATACCACTTATCGGTCGTCGATTTTGGATAATCGAAGTCATTCATGACTTTGACGATGTCGGTCTTGTATGACCGATGGAAATCCAAATGATCCTGGGCTTCCAACTGCGCGGTTGGTTTCTTGTAGTGATGGTAGAAGGTATAAGGAGGGCGATCGAGGTCCTTCCCGTTCAACGCGCGATCAACTCGTTCTTTATGGGTTAGGGTGGCGGCTTTTGCTGTTTTGCCAAACACTGGCTTCGTAAGTGCAAGAGTCGCGGTGGCGGCGGCGGCGGAGCGTAGAAAACTACGTCGGTTCATGATCAAGTCCTCCTCAGGACACAAGAAGCAAAACATTATTATTTGGAATGCGAAGAACCCGCACCAAGGATGGCATCGTCTGATTCGCTTATCTGACCCCTAGAACGTGATGCGCCCTCCCAACTGGATCGAACGGGCGTTGTTGTAAGTGCTCGTGATCTGACCGAAGGTTGCACTGCCAAGCGTGGTGTTGGGCAGTGCAAACCAAGGATGGTTGAACACATTCTGAACTTCCGCGCGGAAGGTTAGGTTCGCACGGTCCTTTAGAGAAACAGTCTTAAGCAGGGTTGCATCCCAGTTGCCTGAGCCGGAGGTCGGACCGCGCAGAGGGGCTGCCTTGGGTAGATTGCCAAACTGGTATTCGGCCACTGGAACAAAGGCATTGGGGTTGATATATCCATTGACCCGATCATACAAGCTGCCGGAAGTCCCCTCACTGACTCCAGGATTCACATTGGGCCGTTGGACGGCCGCTCCGATCGAGCCATTGAGGTTATTTTGGGTTATGTCTAAGGGGAACCCACTCTGATAATAGGTCACGGCGCTCAGTTGCCATTTATTGACGATGTCGTTCCACCAACCAGCGCTGTTCAGCAATTTCTGGCCTCGGCCAAACGGCAGAGTATAGGAACCGGCGAGCGTAAACCGATTTGGAACATCGATGAAGGAACGTCCATACTCCGCCTTCAAGTCGTAGATGTTCTGTGGTCCGACGTTCGAGTTCCCCGACGGACTGGACGTCTCATAGGAGCCATCGTAGTTGCGCGACCAGGTGTAGGTGCTCAAGATGGTCAGTCCGTAGGAAAGTCGCCGTTCTGCGCGGACAGCAATCGAGTTATAGCTGGAGGCGCTATCCGTACTAATCAGGTTGACAGAGGCAAATTGCGGGAAGGGCAAGAGCAACTGCTGGTATGCAACAGT
The DNA here is from genome assembly GCA_003138795.1 of Granulicella sp. GTDB lineage: Bacteria > Acidobacteriota > Terriglobia > Terriglobales > Acidobacteriaceae > Granulicella. The sequence continues at coordinate 44,473 of PLHC01000072.1, forward strand.
CGGATCGCCGATTAGACCCGGCCCGCCCGGTTGATAGTAGGGATTAGGTGTGGGGGCGCTAAGCGCCGCGGAACCAAGGGAGAAGTAAGCCGGATTGAGTTGGTCGATATTTGTTCTGCCACCGCCTGCGGGCGTAGCGCTGCCGCCGCCCTGCGGCGAAGGCAAGAGATGGCGCCCGCGAGAACCTACATAGTCCACTTCGAGGAGAATATTATCGGGCAACTGGTGCTGTACGCCAGTCGAGAACTGGTAGATAACCGGTGACTTCATCGCACCGTCGTAGGCGGCTATTGGATTGCCAATCCCGGTTAGCAGGCCGTTGATATTTCCGGTGGGAGCTTGCGGTCCACCAGGGAACGGATTGCTGAGCGAGAACCCCGGGGCTGGAGTTTGATAGTTGTCATTGCTCGAGATGAGTTGCGTTTCCGTCGTGAACCCAGACTGCAGGGCGGCGGTCGCATCGTAGCGCAATGGAGAATAAAAGATACCGAAGCCGCCGCGAACTGTCGTCTGCTTCCCGAGATAGTAGGCGTATCCAAGTCGCGGCGCGAACTTGAGTTTGGAGAGCTCTCCAGTTTCATTGCGACCGCCGGTGCCCGCAAACTCCAGGCCGCCCACAGTGCCTGACTTGTAGCTGGCCAGCGGGCTGGCGACGGTTTTGTTGAAGCCGACCACGAGGTTATTGTTGGCATCTTTCAGCCCAGTTTCGTACTCATAGCGCAGTCCACCGTCGAGGGTGAGCCGCGGCGTTATGCGAAATTCGTCCTGTATGTACGCTCCCCCGTAGTGGATGTACTGATAGAAGCGCTGTGACGATTCGATTTGCCCGCTCTCCGGCAGACCTAGGAGAAGATCGGCAATGGCGCTGCCGCCATTGCTCACCGACGGTGAAGATTGCGTGAACTGGCCAGTGAAGTTAAAGCTACCTGGCGCATTGGAGAGATCGGTGAAAGACAAATCGATGGCACGGAAGTCGATTCCGGCCTTGAAACTGTGCCGCCCGACCTCTTTAGCGATCTGGGTAAAGAGATTTCTGGAGTACCAGAAGTCTGTGCTTGCCGTGGCAGCGCTGAGGGGAGTGAAATTAGTGACACTGATCGGCGGGAAAAAGTCGTATTGGTATTTGTAATCGGGCAGTCCAAGGGTAGTAGGACTGAAGCCCGCGCTCAAGGGCAGGATGGTATTGGGAAATCGGTTGAAGCCGAAACGGACGCTCACGACGGTGGTGGGATTGATCGTGAAGATGTTGTTCAATTGCGTCGCATCCACCTTCCGGTTGTAAGTAATCGATCCCGACCCGGGCACTGTGCCCAGGGCGTCCCCAAACGGAATCTGGCTGGTGTAGTGCAGATAGGAGAAGTTTGCCGCCCACCAGCTGAAGAGCTGCTCGTCGATCTTACTAACGAATTCATCTCCGCGATATTCAGGCCCTTTTGCCGGCAAAGTATAGTTGACTGCTCCCGATGGCAGCCCTTGCAGGTTCGGACTTGGATAGTACGAAGCGATATTGAACCCGACCGCGCTGATTAGTTGCGAAGGAATCTTGTTACCGGGAAACGGGTTTCGGGTCACGGTCCCGTTCGGATTCACGGTCTGGTCATAGGGGTTATAGATAGTAATGCCGCTCTGCGAGAAGTCACCCGTGCGCTCCAGATCGGTCGGTACCTGGTAGTTACTGGAGAGGAAATTCCGCTCGCGAAAGCCTTCCTCTGCTAAGAAAAAGAATGTCTTGTTTTTTCCATTGTAAAGATGAGGAACGACAACCGGTCCACCGATGGAGCCGGCGAAACTATAGAAGGGGGTATCAGGGCGCGCAATGCCCTCCCGATTGAAAAAGAAACTATTCGCGTTGTATACAGATTGGCTTGTCACTCCATAGAGTGATCCGTGAATCTCATTTGTGCCTGACTTCAGCAAGGTGTTGTAGACACCGCCGCCCGTCCTTCCTACTTCAGCATCATAAGTAGTGACCTGCACCTTGAGTTCCTGCGTTGCTTCCGTGGAAGGGATGATCGTAGGCCGATTGATGGTGTCCGTAATTGGAACCCCGTCTATCAGGTATAGATTGGTGGATTCGGGACTACCCGCGATGGACACGGTGGAGATGTCGCTCTGGTCGATAAACCCCGACCCCCGGACCACCGGTAAAACATTCTGAGAGACGTCGATTACGGTGTACTGGTTACGTCCGTCGCCTGTGGAGGTGGGCAGATCGTTGAGTTGCTGCTCGTTCAGAGCCGTAGACGTGGAACCATTCGTCCTATCCAGCAGAGGTTCGGCCGCCGACACCACGACAGTCTGCGAGGTGTTGCCTACTTCGAGCGATACATCTATGGTCACGGACTGTTGTGTGCCAACCAGTATCCCACTGCGTTCGAAACTCTTAAATCCCTCACCCTCGATCTGCACTTGATAGCTGGCCGGGTCAACCTGGTTGAAAATGTACTGCCCCGCTGCGTCTGACACGGTAGCGCGGGAAACATGTTTGGCCTCATCAGTGAGCGTAACTTTGGCCCCTCTGACAACTGCATGGCTGGAATCGGTTACGAGACCTCGTAACTCACCCTGGTAAGACTGTGCTAATAGCGGCGATGCAGTGGCGACGGCGAGCAGCACACCAAATACCTTGCGCAATGAAATCATTTCTGCCTCATGAGAAAATTTGTCACAGGAATCCGAGACATGCTTGCCCTGCACGCAAACACGCACGCGCAAATACAGCTATCGTTCGGAATTAAATTGAAGAAGGAAGGGTCAGGAAATTAGAAGCAACAGCAACAACAACCGGTGCGGGGAGCATCCGGCGAGAAACTGAACAAGGCCATCACGAATTGACGATTATGGTTGATCATTTTGTGGCTGTTTCTTCGGCGAGTTTACGACATATTATTGTCACTGTCAAATTCTGCCACTTCGCATTTGCGTATCTGAGACTTGCATGGCCCAGAGATTTGGGTAAACTCAAGCCCCGTGATTGCCGATCATAGCTCGCTTTATTGAAGGCGTGTGCCATCATCCACGCCTCACCCACCTCGACGGTATCGAAGGCGAGCCGCATTGGTCTGCGGACAGCCAAAGCGTGCATCTATCGCTGAGAACGGCACTCGGAGCATCTTCCAGGTACGTTGCGCAGGTTTCGGGCGATGCGGCGCCGCAGTTGATCGGGCAGGTGCATCACTCGAGGTTTGAGGACCTTGGCATCACTCCCGAGGTCGTGCACTGGAAGGGCAAAGATGGGCTACCCATCGCAGGCATTCTCTACAAGCCGGTGGACTATAAGCGGGCACCCGCTATCCTGCGGTCATTCTTGCCCACGGAGGCCCCGAGGGCCAGGTCACGCTCAGCGCTGCGCAGTGGTCGATTTTCCTTGCGGACCAGGGTTACGTCGTACTTGAACCTAACTTTCGCGGTAGCACTGGCTATGGCGAACACTTCCGTAACGCCAATGTCGAGGACTCTGGGGGTGGCGAGATCGACGACGTGGTTGCAGGAGTGAACTATTTGGTGACCATCGGGCTTGTCGATCAAAAACATGTCGGAATCTCCGGCGGCAGTCATGGCGGCACGGTGGTGGCGAACGCTGTAGCCAAATATCCCGATGTGTTCGCCGTTGGGATTGAGAAGTTTGGCGTCGTCGACCGTGCCCTCTTTCTGCAATACACCAATCGCAACTCCGCCATCCGATGGGAGACGAAGATGGGAGGCACGCCGGAACAAAAGCCCGCAGTGTATCGTAAGGCCAACATTCTGCCCGATGTCGCCAAGATCAAGACTCCGTTGCTGATCCTGCACGGCGAGGAGGATCCGCAGGTGCCGCCACAGGAGTCGCAGGAGTTCGTCGCTGCCCTGAAGGCAGCAGGAAAGACTTACGACTATCACACCTATCCGAATGAGGGCCACGGCTTCCAGCAGCGTGACCATCGCGAGGATGCTGACAAGCGTGAGCTGGCTTTCCTGAACAAGTACCTGCAGGCACCGCAGGTAGACCAATAGCCGTTTGCAGTTGAGGCGCACGGTTCCGCTCGCGGATTCATGCGCCTCGACTGTTGGAGCAAACATGCACACTTTGCAGGCGGTACGATCGTTGTCCAGACACCTCAAGCAACACGTTATTGTGGCGTCTGTGATGTTGTCGATGATGCACGGCCTCACCGCAGACGCCCAGGGCATCACGGTGAAGACCGCGGATTACCCAACCCTCGGTAACCCCACGTCTGCCATCGAGACGGCGGACGGTCGCAACGTTTTCGTCTCCGTTACAAACGTTGCCGCTCCCAACTTTACGGGTCCGGACGCAGTGGCGGACAGCCGCAAGGATGTTGTTTCAGGCATCCAGGTCTTTCGCGTGCAAAAACACAGGCTCACCCCGTCTGGCTTCATCCGGACCGGAAGTGCGGGAGCCAATGGCCTGGTGTTGCTGCGAGGAGGCAAGACACTAGTCGTGGGGGTAGGCGACGAGGGTGTCGCTTTTCTGGATGTGCAGGAGGTTGTGAGCGGCAAGGCAGTTCCATACCTTGTCTCGCAAGGAGAGAAGGCGGGCACGTTTGACATCGTTGCGACACCCGATGGCAGGTACATCTTTGCAGCCAATGAATACGGTATCCTCGACGGGCAGCGAGGAAACGTCGGCGTCATCGCGACTGGCATCGACGAGCAGGGCCGGGTTCTAAACCCGAAGACCGTCCGCCAGATTCCGGTCGGCAATGTGGTCCCAAGCGTCGCCATCTCCTCGGACGGCCAACGCGTCTACGTCGCAACGGAGCTCGTGCCATCCAACCCGACCGTCTCCATTGCAGGCGGAAGCAATCCACTACTCACCAAGAGCGACTGTGTTCAAAGAAAGGGAACTCCCGCGCGAGGCAACGGGTTTATCTCTGTCATCGATGTACAGCTTGCAACGGATGAATCTCCTGCCCGAGACGCCGTTGTAGCGCGTGTCGCGGCAGGGTGCTCGCCCGTGCGGCTTACCGAGAGCGCGGATGCATCCTCTCTCTTTGTAATGGCGCGGGGTGACAATGCTGTACTGCAATACATCGCGGCCGTCCTGGTAACAGACCCTGAACACGCCTTTCAACGTACCATCCCATCGGGAGGTGATGCACCTGTAGGCCTGCGCCTCTTCGACCATGATCGCTTGCTCGCGGTGGCGAACTCGAATCGTTTTGGGGATACGCCAGGAAAGCTCACGATCTTCAAAGTTTCGGATTCACCTGCGCTTCTGAAAATCCTTCCTGCCGGGCTGTTCCCGCGAAATATCAGCGATGCGGATACAAACGGAGGTCTCTTTCTCACAAACTACAGTTCGCGTAGCGTTACGCAGATCAGTGTGACGGAGAGACGATAGCAACTATCGACGGAGTGGAGGGGAGTACGAAAGAGTTAGCAGTTCACGCGATGGATGTTCGACCGAGGCGCAGATTCCAGAGGGCTGCTACTAATTTGTCGATATCTTCAAAGGTGTTGTACAGCGCCAGAGATGCTCGCACGGTGCTCTCCAAGCCAAAGCGGCGCAGGATCGGTTGAGCACAGTGATGTCCGGCGCGGACGGCAATCCCATTGCGATTCAGGTAATCGCCAATCTCTTCCGTGCGGAAGCCCTCGAGAACAAACGATAGAACGCCAGCCTTTTCTTTTGCAGTGCCAATGATGCGCAGTCCCGGAATGCGGAGGAGCTCTTCCGTCGCATAGACGAGTAATGCATGCTCATGCCGTGAGACATTGTGCATACCAACGCGATCAAGATAGTCGATCGCAGCTCCCAGCCCGACCGCGTCGGCGATGTTGCCGGTTCCGGCTTCAAAGCGCTGCGGGGGGTCCTGGTAGAGCGTCTTTTCGAAGGTCACGTCCTGAATCATATTGCCGCCGCCCTGCCAGGGCGGCATGTGTTCGAGCAACTCTGCCTTGCCGTAGACGACACCGATTCCGGTAGGCCCGAAGACCTTGTGTCCGGAGAAAACAAAGAAGTCGCAGTCCAGCGCCTGGACGTCGACCTGCATATGGGAGACGGATTGCGCACCGTCGAGAAGGGTCACAGCTCCATACCGATGTGCGATCTCAATCATCTTGGCCGCGGGCGTAATAACACCCAGCGCGTTCGACACCTGCGCGATGGAAACGAGGCGTGTCTTTGGCCCGAGCAGCTTCTCGTACTCGTCCAGCAGCACCTGGCCGCTGTCATCTACAGGAGCGACCCGCAGCCTGGCGTCCTTCTCCGCACAGAGCATCTGCCATGGGACGATGTTGGCATGATGCTCAAGCCACGTGATTACAATCTCGTCGTCCTTCTGGACATTGCGTCTTCCCCAGCTCTGCGCGATGAGGTTGATGCCTTCGGTGGCGCCGCGAACAAAGATAATCTCGCGCGTGGATGGCGCGTTCACAAAGCGGCGCACCTTTTCACGTGCTGCTTCATATGCATCCGTCGCACGCGCTGCCAGCTCATGTGCCGCGCGGTGAACGTTCGAATTTTCGTGCTCGTAGAAATAAGTCAGCCTGTCGATGACGCTCTGTGGCTTTTGTGTCGTCGCTGCGTTGTCCAGCCACACCAGCCGCCGGCCGTGCACGCACTCACGAAGAATGGGAAAGTCTCGCTTGATCGCCTCAACGTCAAACGGATAGGACGAGAGATTCAAATCGCGGGGAACATCCGGTTCGATACCGAGCGGCTCTTTTGTGTGCTCGGGCGTTGCAGGTTCGAGCACACGCGCTCCATCCAGAAACCCGAAGGAGCCAAGGCCGGACAGTTGCGCAAGGTCGGGCGAACGACCGAACTCGTGAGGTAGTTGCAGATCGAAAGGAAGAGCGCTGGAGGCGAGGCCGGTATCTGGAGATGCAGGGAGAGGGCCGGGAACCGAAGGAGGATACGAGAAGAGCGGCCGCAACTCCTCAAGGAAAGAAAACGCAGGCACTGGCGCTTGGTCGGCAAGGCCAGACACGCCGGGTACGGTTGTCGAGGGAGGCTGGACAGATTCCGTGGTCTGCGCGAGCGCCTCGTAGTCAAGCGCCTTTGCGGGGACGCCTGGCGCAGTGGGCGCAGCATGCTCCGCAACTGGCTTGGCCGCCGGATATGGCCCTGCCGGCGCAGAGTGTCCGTCACTGTAGATTGGCCTTGCGTCCTGAAGAAACGAGAACACTGGCGCTGCCGGTGCGACTTCGGAGACGGTTGAACCAATCGCTCCCGGAACAGCGGGAGGCGCTGCCTGAACGGGTATCGACACGGGCGCTATGGCCCCTGGCCCGATGCTGGCAGGAACCCCCGGGAAGTGCTGGTCCGATGGAAGGGGCGCCTCGGGTGGAGCTGCCGGGATGGTCACGGGAATCGAATCCTGTGAAGAGACACCAGCAGGTGCGTCCACTGGCAACGCGGCTACCGGCACGCTGAGCGAACTCGGAAGAGCGGTAAAGAATTCGTTGGCCATACGAGCAAGCAAAACGGGGTCTGGGACGCCAGTCGGCAAGGCTCCGGACAGGGGGAGGGATACTCCTCTGCTGGGGTCTGTGTCGGGAGCTAAGACAGTTTGATTCGCATTACTTGTACTCATGGTAGTTACCGACTTCAACGTTCTCCAAAGCCGCAATCGCGTCGGGTGTCAGAACGGAAGCCGCGCAGTAAAGAGAGATCAGATACGAAGCAATTCCGCGGTTGTCGATGCCGGTAAAGCGCACCGAAAGTCCGGGGCTCTGCTCGCCTGGAAGGCCAGGCTGGAAGAGTCCAATCACGCCCTGCTTGCGCTCTCCCACACGAAGCAGCAGGATTTGCGACTTTGGCGCTTTGCCCGTCACGCGAATCTTGTCGGTTGGGATCAGCGGCACGCCGCGCCATGTGAGGAAGGGGCTCCCGAAGAGCGTAACCGTGGGAGGAGGAACTCCTCTACGAGTGCACTCACGGCCAAACGCCGCAATCGCGCGAGGATGCGCAAGAAAGAGCGAAGGCTCTTTCCACACCTTGGTCAACAGTTCATCGAGGTCGTCCGGGGTCGGAGCGCCCTTACGAGTCGAAATCTTCTGCGAGTCTGCGATGTTGTTCAGCAGCCCGTAGTCCGCGTTATTGAGCAGCTCGTTCTCCTGCCGCTCCTTCACCGTTTCAATCGTGATCCGCAACTGCTCTCGAACCTGGTCATACGGATTGCTGAAGAGATCGCTGATGCGCGTCTGAACATTCACCAGCGCATTGATGCTGCTCAAGATGTACTCGCGAGGCTCCTCCTCGTACTCAGCATAGGTCTGCGGAATCTCGGACTCGTCGTTGTGTCCGCAGAGGACTTCGATTGGTTTCTCTTCGACAACACGGTTAAGCCGGAAGATGCCCGACTCCAGCGGCTTCCAATCCAACAAGCGGACGAGCCAGCGCGGCGTGATGGCCCCGTAGACAGGAGCTGTCTTGGTGACGTTGGCTAGTTGATAAGCTGCTTGTTCGCCGAGAGATGCGCGTGTTGTTGGTTCGGCCACGGAAGGACTCCTTTATCGAGCAGTTGCGGTGTGCGCAAATTGTAGTCCAAGCGCTGGAGGAAATCCATCAGCGCGGATGAACAAGATTTGACCGTTCCCCAGAGATGGGCATGGGTCGAAACGGCTCGTCGAGCGCAATCAATACTTGCGAACTTTACGATCGATTCGATCAGACCAAGCGTGAAGCCCGCCGCGCAGGTTCGAGACCTTTGTAAATCCTTGCTTCTGAAGATATTCGACGGCCTTTACGCCCCGCGGTCCCATCTTGCATACCGCAACAATCTCCTCGAGGGCATTCAGTTCATCAAGACGTTTTGGCAGCTGTGCAAGCGGGATGAGGTGACCGCCAATGTTCGATATCTCATACTCATACTCATCGCGCACGTCCAGGAGAAACACGTTGTCTCCGTGATCGAGTCGCTGTTTGAGTTCTTCGGCTTGGATTTCAGGTACGCTCACTGCGGTCCTCTTTCTTTCGTTGATCCCTTAAAGCAAAAAACCACCGGCCATTGGACTTCTGGCGGTGGGTCTCTTGATGTCGTGCTGGACTAAACCTTGTCTAGTTCCGCAATCGCGTCACACCAGAAGACACACAACCGCCCCACATACAGGGGGAACAACATGCGGCCATCTGGTATACGGAAATCATTGGATCAATTGTAGCATAGGTCCTTAGTAGCCGTGAAAGTCTCAATTTCTGTTCTCAAATGCCTCCTAAATTCATATGGAGCAAAACGCCAGAGAGGACGCTACCGAGGCGGATCTTGCAGAAGTGACAGCCGATGGGTATTCGAAAGTCGGCTAGTGCGAAGTTACGGTCGCTCCCGAGTGACGAGCAAACCGGAAGTGGCCCTCAACTGTTGCTAACGGCCTTAGCGCTCACCGAGATCCGCCCGACGGTTTTGGTCAAGCAAAGCGCGCTTGTTTTCAGGAACGATTCTCAGTTTGTTGCCAAATCGCCAATGCGCTCATTGAGCTTCGTACAAGCTCAACACTTCCGCGTTGCTCCAAAGTAACGAGCAATTCGAAAGCGATCCGCGAACTGTCTGCAATGTCGTCTTTAAGACAAGTTCGCCAAAACGAGCTCAGACTCTCGAGAGCTAGGTCTGCATTGCAGTCCAGATCACACCGATGTGTAAGTTCCAGGCCATGCGTGGCCTCCGCCCGAGGCACAACATCCCTAGGCGCCCGCTTACAATCGTCTTATGCACGAAGTTGTGGTGTATTCGCGTAAGGGATGTCATCTTTGTGACGTCGTGAAGGAGACGCTTACGCGGTTCCAGGGCGCTGCCGACTTCCAATGGCGCGAAGTGGACATCGATGCCGATCCTCAGTTGCTGCAGAGGTACAACGATGAGATCCCCATAGTTTTCATCGATGGACGCAAGGCGTTCAAGTACCACATGGACGGGCATCAGTTTCTGCGGGCGTTGGCAGGGAGAGCGTAGTGCGCAAGCCTCACCGCGATACTTCTGTCCTGGACAGCATGTCGGCTGTGCTCTGACGAGCAGTCCGCGTTTGAGTAACGCGGCGCACAGCCCGCACACTGGAACTGAGCTGGCGGGAAGAATGACGCGCCTTAAACGTGCCGGATCTGCTGATGGCCAGTCAGCCTACCACTGAGCACGAATCACGTTCTACGGATCAGCAGTAGAAAGGAGAGATTTGGCCCCTGGGTCCCCGGTTCGGCGGCGTTGGTGTTGGCCGCCAAATTCGTCCCATTGTGGTGATTCGTACTCTGGGAGCAGGTTAGACACTGTCTCAATTACGCGAATAAGATTGGGCTTTACTTGATACGCATCCTGCGTAAATATCTACGCAGGATGCGTATCTCTCCCATACTCGACGCTCTCTTCCCGGAGATTCGGGCGAAGATCCTCGCTGCCTTGGTGCTCCAACCTGAGAAGCGCTGGTTTCTCACGGAGTTAGCTCAGCATTTGGGCACTCAGCCCTCGAGCCTACAGAGGGAGGTTGAGGCTTTGAGCAGAGCAGGCATATTAGAACAGACCAAAGACGGTCGTCGGGTCTACTTCCAGGCTGATACAAATTCACCCGTCTTCTCCGATCTCAAAGGTCTCCTTGAAAAGACAGCGGGGCTGGTCCCAATCCTCCGGGAAGAAGTGGAAGCCTTTGGCGAGCGCATCCAACTGGCGTTCATTTATGGCTCGACGGCACGATCCGAAGAATCGTCAGAGAGTGACGTGGACCTCATGATCGTGGGCGATGTGGGCCTATCGGACTTGGTACCGTCGCTGAGACGAGCGGAACGGCGATTTGGAAGGCCAGTCAACCCGACAGTTTATTCGCCCAAGGAGTTCAAGACGAAAGCACGGAACCACGATCACTTCTTAACCACAGTGCTGCGTGGCGCAAAAGAGTTTGTGAAAGGCAATGATGGCGAGTTGGCAGCAGTGGCTGGCTAAGGGTGATGTGAAGACGCACCAGACCAGCAAACAGGAAATCGACAATCTCCGTGCTCTGATCACACGCGACCTGGCTGATGCTGCTGTGACCGGACTGTCCGCCGATCGACAGTTTGCGATAGCCTACAATGCAGCTCTGCAAGCAGCAACGATTGCGATCGCATGTTCTGGGTATAGGGTCAGTGCTCGATCTGGACATCACAAAGTGACATTTGAGCTAGCTGCGCTCGCTATCGGCGCTAAGGCGATTGCGCTCTCCGACTATTTCGATGCTTGTCGGCGAAAGCGGAATGTCATCGACTATATGACTTCGTCGGTGGCTACGGAAACCGAGGCCGAGGAAATTGTCCGCAAAGCGCAAGAGTTTCAGGTAATCGTTGAGACGTGGGCCAAGAATGCACATCCGATCCTGTTTTGATGGAGATTCAAACGATGTTGGATGGAGAGTCCGGCGAGTCAGTCGGTCTGTCATAGCCTAGAAGTTTTGTGCTCCAAACGCGACGGCAACAGTGGAAACGTCATTCTGTGCAACTTGGTGCATCCCTATGCGTCAGTCAAAGCAGACTGCTTTGGATTGGATAGTTGGGGTGAGTCTCGGCTCAGGCTGTGTCACATAAACGCCGATCTTCAAGTAAGCCACTTTTTGCCAAGTGCGATCTACGCCCAACTACGCGAGGATGCCCGTCGCGATCTTGATGCCCCTCGCCTCCAGGTGCACGTTCACCGCATCCAGCATCAACCCACCCAGATCGTGCTTCTCCAGCAGGTGACGGAACCGCAGGGTGGTCGTCTCATCCGGCGCAGACGCGATGCCAAGATGGACGCCCACGAACCTTTGTACTGCCGGAGACTCGTACAGCGCCTCTTCCACCCCAGGGTCCGACAGGGTGAGCGATCGTGCTGACCGCGAGGCATTCCTGGCCTCACTGCGCCGCCTCGCGCCCAATGATGAATTCGTAGAAGAACAGAGATAGAAATTCAAGGGAGCTTCAAGACTCCGGTCGGTTGGTCGTCAATCCAGAAGTGTCGGCTACCCGGAAGTTACTTTCCAGCCAATAGGCTTCCCGATTAAAAGAGCACGAGTGCATCTCGCTTCGTGCAAAATCGCCAATGCGCGTTTCGAGCAAAGCCGGTTTGGAAACGTGCATTGGCCGGTTAGCAACAGCACAGAAGGCGCCCACGTTTCTGAACACTGGCAGACCTGGATGCCGATGGTCGGCTCTGCCTCGTAGTGAGATGAGCATGCGCTTTCGATAAACATACAGGAGTTCGCCGCGTATGATGCTCGCAGAGT
>PLHC01000018.1 GCA_003138795.1 Granulicella sp.
CATCCTGCGGGTGCAACTCGTGTCCCTTCACGTCGAGTGAGCCGCTGTGGTCCTTGCCAAAGCGGTTCGCGAAGCGCTCGGCGATGGAGAACGTGACCGGGATGAGGAAGATCGCGATCAACGTTGCCGCGAGCATTCCGCCGATGACGACTGTTCCCAGGATCTCGCGCGATACGCCACCGGCGCCGGTCGCGAACCACAGCGGAACGCAGCCAAGAATAAACGCGAAGGCCGTCATGAGGATGGGTCGGAAGCGGAGCCGTGCGCCGTTCATAGCAGCTTCATAGATGGTCTCGCCCTTGGTATATTCGTCCTTCGCGAACTCGACGATAAGGATCGCGTTCTTAGCCGAAAGGCCGATCAGCATGACGAGGCCGATCTGCGCGTAGACGTCATTCTCGAGATGTCGCAAGGTGAGCGCGAGGTAGGCTCCGAAGATCGCGACGGGCGTGCTGAGCAGGACGCCGAAGGGCAGTGACCAGCTCTCGTACTGCGCGGCGAGGATCAGGAAGCAGAACAGAATCGAGATGGCATAGACGACCCAGGCGGGCATGCTCTGCTGCGCCTTGTGCTCCTGGAAACTCATGCCGGAGTAATCCATGCCCATGCCCTTCGGCATCGTCTGGGCGAACGTCTGCTCGAGCGCATTCATCACCTGCCCGGAGCTGACACCGGGTCTAGCGACGATGGTGATCTGGGCAGCTTCATACTCGTTGAATCGTGTCGTGAACTCCGGCCCCGTAGTGCGGCGCACAGTCGTAAGCGCACTCAGCGGCACGCGGTTGCCGTTGGCCGACATCACATAGAATTGCCCGATATTATCGATGTTCGTGCGCGTCTCCCCCTCGGCCTCAACGTAGGTCTCCCACTGACGGCCGAAGCGGTTGAAGTAGTTCACCAGCGAGCCGCCCATGAAGGCCTGCATTGTGGTGTACACATCGGCGAGGTTGACCTGCTGCTGTGCGACCTTCTCGCGGTCGACGTCGACATAGAGTTGCGGCACAGCGGGGTAGTAGGCGGGGATCGCCGCCGCGATCTCGGGCCGCTTGCCCAGCGCGCCGAGAAACTTGTACAGGTTGGTTGTGAGAAATTGCGGATCGCTGTTTCCAGAGCGGTCTTCCAGCACCATGCTGACACCGCCCGAGCTCCCGAGGCCGGGGATGGCCGGCGGCGGGAACGAGAACGCGAGGCCCTGCTTGATGCCGCCGAGGGCCTTGGAGAGGTTCTGCTGGATGGCGGTGAACTGCTCCTCCTTGCTCTTGCGCTGATCCCAGTCCTTGAGCGTCACGAAGTAGAAGGCGTTGTATGTGCTCTCCGTGACGCTGAGCAGGCTGAAGCCGACGACGGACGTAACATCCTGCACGCCGGGGACCTGATGGAGGGCGTTCTCGACGTCCTGTGATGCTTCGGTCGTGCGCTGCAGCGATGCTCCCTGCGGAAGCTGCAAGGCGACGAACGCATAGCCCTGATCTTCCGTGGGCAGGAAGCCACCCGGTAGTTTGGCCCCCAGCAGGACGACGAAGACGCTGAGCACCAGGATGATCGCAACACCCACCAGCGATTTGCGGACCAGCCAGCCGGAGGTGCTGACGTAGCGGTTCGTTGTGCGGCTGAATCCCCGGTTGAACCAGCCGAAGAAGCGTGCCAGCGGCCCCTTGTTTTCGGTCTTCGGTTTCAGCAGAAGAGCGCAGAGCGCCGGGCTGAGCGTGAGCGCGTTGAAGGCCGAGAAGAGGACCGAGATCGCGATGGTTACCGCGAACTGCTGGTAGAGTCGACCGGTGATGCCGGGGATGAATGCCGTGGGAACAAAGACAGCGGTGAGGATGAGCGCAATGGCGATGACCGGGCTAGCCACTTGCTCCATAGCCGCGTAGGACGCTTCGAGCGGAGTCATGCCCTCTTCGATATGATGCTCGACGGCCTCCACGACAACGATGGCGTCATCAACTACCAGCCCAATCGCGAGTACAAGTCCGAAGAGCGACAGCGTGTTGATCGAGAAGCCCAGCAGCGGGAAGACCATGAACGTGCCGATGAGTGACACCGGCACAGCGAGCAACGGAATCAGCGTCGCGCGCCAGCCCTGCAGGAAGACGTAAACCACCAGGATGACCAGCGCCAATGCGATGAACAGCGTGACAAGGATCTCGTGGATACCGGCATTGACAGCCTTCGTCGTGTCCAGCGCGACGTCGTACTTCATATCGGGCGGGAAGGTCGCAGTAAGCTGATCCATGCGCGCGCGGACGTCTTTGGCCGTCTGCACGGCGTTGGTGCCCGGCAGTTGGTAGATCGCCATCACGGCGGAGGGCTTGCTATTGAAGCGGCCGGCCAGGTTATAGGTCTGGGCGCCGAGTTCAATGCGGGCGACATCCTTCAGGTGCAAAACCGAGCCGTCGGGGTTGGCGCGCAGAATCACGTTGCCAAAGTCCTCGGCAGTGACCAGACGTCCCTGGGTGCGGACCGTGTAGGTGAACTGTTGTCCGTTCGGAACCGGCTCGCCGCCGATCTGGCCGGATGGGTTGACGGTGTTCTGGGCCTGCAGGGCTGCGGTGATCTGCGGAATGGTGACGCCGAGCTTGGCCAGTTGGTCGGGATTGACCCACACACGCAGCGCGTACTGGCCGGCGCCGAAGACCTGCACGCGCGAGACACCTTTGACGCGCGTGATCTCATCGACCAGGTTGATGTAGGCGTAGTTCGCGAGGAAGACGCCATCGTAGGTTGAGTGCGGCGAGGAGACGGCCAGCAGCATCAGCGGGGAACTGAGCGACTTCTGGACCGTCAAGCCCGCGACCGAGACTTGCGCTGGTAGCTGGCTCTGGGCTTGCGAGACGCGGAGCTGCGAGAGAATCTGGTCGGTGTCAGCGTTGGTCTTGACGTCGAAGTCGACGGTCAGCTGGGTCAGACCATTGCTGGCATTCGTGGACTCCATGTAGTTCATGTTGTCCACGCCGTTCATCTGCTGCTCGATGGGCGTTGCAACGGCCTCCTCGAGCGTCTTCGCATCCGCGCCGGGGTAGATGGCCTGGATGAGGATCTCTGGCGGAACGATATTCGGGAACTGCGCGGTGGGCAGGCTCAACAGCGAGACGAGGCCACCGATCACCATCAGGATGGCGATCACCATGGCCACGATGGGCCGGCGGATGAAGAACTTCGAAATCATTGCTTAGTTTCCCTGCGCGTTCTGCCCGGCTGACGGCGTTGGTGTGGGCGTCGTGTCGGGCTGAGGAGCGAGCTTCATACCCTCCCTGACCTTGTCGTTGCCTTCGGTAACGACCTGCTCGCCCGCGTTGAGGCCGCTGGCGATGACGATGTTCGGACCGACCTGCGATCCGAGCTTCACCGTGCGGATGTGCGCGATGTTGTCCGAGCCAACGACGATCACCTGGTCCATGCCCTGCAGCTCCGAGACGGCGCGCTGCGGTACCAGCACCGCGTTCTGCAGCACGTTGGTTTCGGCGGAGATGCGCCCGAACTGGCCGGGGCGCAGGAGATTGCCGGGGTTAGCGAACTGGGCCGCCAGGCGAATGCTGCCGGTCTGCGCACTCACCGAGCGGTCGACGAAGATGATGTGGCCGGTCTGCGGAAACACCTTGTTGTTGGCGAGCGTCAGCTTGAGCGGAATCGTATTGCCGCTCGAGAGTAAGTCTGTTTTGCCGCGGGACTTGGCCTGTGCGGAGAGCGAGAGGTATTCCTGCTCGCTGATGTAGAAGTAGACCTTGATGGGATTGAGCTGCGAGACCGAGGTCAGGACTGAACTGGCGTTGACCAGATTGCCGACCTGCAGTGTCGCTTGTCCGGCGACGCCGTCGATCAGGGAGCGGACCTTGGTAAAGCCTACGTTGAGCTCGGCTGCCTCGACGGCGGCCTGTGTGTTGGCTACCGAGGCTTTGTCGGCGGCCTGCGTCTGGATGTCGTTGTCGAGTTGGCTCTGCGCGATGGCGTGGGCCTGCGCGAGCGGTGTGTCGCGCTTTACGTTGATGCCGGCCAGTTCCAACTGCGCCTGGGCCTGGGCGAGGGAAGCCTTCGCCTCATTCAGGATGGCCTGAAACGGCCGCGGATCGATCTCAAAGAGAACCTGGCCCTTGTGGACCTCGCTACCTTCCTTGTAATCCTGGCGGATAAGGTAGCCAGAGACCTGGGGCTGGATCTGCGCGTTCACATAGCCGTCGGTTGTGGCTACCCACTCGCCCACGAGGGGAACGTCCTGCCGTGTCGCCGTGCTGACCTGCACCGGCAAAGGGCCTTGGGGTCCGCTCATTCCTGGAGGGGGTCCGCTGGGCTTGCATCCGCTAAGCAGCCATATTGAGGGTGCGGAGAGAACGGCGGCCAGCGCGACCGCGCGCGGCAGGGTCTTAGGGGACTTCATAGGTGCGGACCTCGGATGGAATTGATGCAGGTACTTGAAAGTTATTTGAAAAACATGCACGTATGTATATTATGCTTGAACTACAGGATCGGTTCAAAAAATGTCGCGGCATAAAAAAGATTCGAATCGAGAGATCACCGCCGCTGAGCAAGCGAGCGAAGCTGTCGGCTCACGTCAGGCGCTGAAGTCTGAGCGGACCCGGACGGACCTTCTGCGTGCCGCGGAGATTATCTTTGCCCGAGACGGCTTTGAGGCTTCGCGCATTGAGGATATTGCTGCTGAGGCAGGTCGTAGCCGCGGCGCTTTCTATGCCAACTTCGACAGTAAGACAGAGGTCTTTCTGGCACTGCGCAGTCGTGCAACGCTCCGCCACGCGCGCGAGGTGAGGGAGCGCGTGGCGAGCCTTCGTGACGATGCGGCACGCTATGCCGCCATCACTCGCTACATCGTGGAGCAAATCTGCGATACCCAGACGCAACTGCTGCAGATAGAGTTCAAGCTCTTTGCTCTGCGGCACCCAAAGATGCTGGCTGAGCTGGCAGAGAAGCATCTCGAGGCGAGCACCTCGATCAACCGGCAGGAGTTGTCGGACTTGTTTCCAGAGAAGAACGAAAGCCTGGCACAGACACGGAGCACGACGCTCGCCATCGAAGCGGTGCTGGAAGGATTTGCCCTGAATGCGCGATTCAGCCCGCAGGTGCTGGATGAATCGCGTCTTCAGGAGATTGTGCCAAAACTGCTGGCACAGATCTTTCATTATGGCGAAGAGAATTGACTCAGAACGCCATTACAGCCGGCAAATGAGTAACTCACGCTCGTAGATCATCTCGGCCGGCAGATGGTCATGCAACGCCAGGAAAAGCTCTTCGTGGTCCATCACCTCGCGCAGCCATGCTGTGCAATCGACTTTCTGCAGAAGCTCAAATTTATCGGCCGGCATGTCGAGCCCTTCCCAGTTCATGTCCTCATAGTGTGGAGTCCAGCCAATGGGGGTTTCCTTGCCTTGGGCACGTCCATGCACACGATCGACGATCCACTTGAGGACGCGCATGTTTTCGCTGTAGCCGGGCCACAGAAACTTGCCATTCTCGTCTTTGAGAAACCAGTTGACCTGATACACGCGAGGCGTAATCGAGAGATCCCGCTGCATTATTAGCCAGTGACGCAGATAGTCACCCATGTGATATCCGCAGAAGGGAAGCATCGCCATGGGGTCGCGGCGCACCTTCCCCACTACACCCTCTGCCGCAGCCGTTGTCTCCGAGCCCATTGTGGCGCCCAGATAGACTCCCGACGACCAGTTGAAGGCCTGAACCACCAGCGGGATTGTAGTGGCGCGCCGTCCGCCAAAGAGGAAGGCTGAGATGGGCACGCCGTCGGGTGATTCCGATGCGGCCAGATCAAACGATGGGCACTGTTTAGCCGGAGAAGTAAAGCGCCCGTTCGGATGTGCGGCGGTTTTGCCCGTTTGGCGGCCAATCTCCGGGGTCCACCTCTCACCGCGCCAGTCCAGGCACTCCGCGGGCGGCTCGTCTGTCATGCCCTCCCACCACACGCCGCCTTCGGGAGTGACCGCTACGTTGGTGAAGATGGTGTTGCTACTCAGTGTTGCCATGGCGTTCGGGTTCGTCTTAACGCTTGTTCCTGGCGCGACACCGAAGAAACCGGCCTCAGGATTGATAGCCCGCATCTGACCCGTCTCATCCGGTTTAATCCAGGCAATATCATCACCAACCGTCCAAATTTTCCAGCCATCAAAACCCTTCGGCGGGACCATCATCGCGAAGTTCGTCTTGCCGCATGCTGAAGGAAATGCCGCAGCGACGTAGGTCTTTTCGCCGACCGGAGACTCCAGGCCGACGATCAGCATATGTTCTGCCATCCATCCTTCATCGCGCGCGATATTCGACGCAATGCGCAGAGCAAAGCATTTCTTGCCGAGAAGGGCATTGCCGCCATAGCCAGAGCCATAGCTCCAAATCTCACGCGTCTCAGGGAAATGCACAATGTACTTGGTGTCATTCTGCGGCCATGGAACGTCCTGTTGCCCAGGCTCCAGAGGCGCTCCTACCGAGTGCATACATGGGACGACCCGATGGATATCCTTATCGATCTCCGCGAACACCGGCAATCCGACCCTCGCCATGATGCGCATGTTCACAACGGCATAGGCGGAGTCGGTAAGCTGCACACCAATCCGCGACATCGGGGAACCAATCGGTCCCATCGAGTAGGGCAGAACATACATCGTCCGACCGCGCATCGACCCGCGAAAGAGGTCCTTCATCTTCTTGCGCATGACGAATGGGGCTTCCCAGTTATTGGTCGGCCCGGCATCATCTTTGGAAAGGGAGCAAATGAAGGTGCGGTCTTCNNACGTCTCGTTTAGCTTGGTGAACGTTCCAGCCTCAACAAGCTGCTGGCAAAGATATTCATTTTCTTCCTCCGACCCGTCGATCCAGTGAATTGCTGCTGGCTGCGTCAGGTTAGCCATCTTGTCGACCCAGCGGATGAGGTGAATATTCGTCGACAAGATTCGCGTCGAGGTGGCTTGTGCGGCTGCCGTGCTTGGTGTTGTCGCCATGATTCGTCTCCCAAAAGTTGCGCGTAGTCAACGGTTTCAAACGTTCGCGTCAGATTCTCATCCACTCATCGCGCTCTCGCATTCTAATCTATAGCTGGTGAGATGCTGTGCGCCAACTGCAAGTCAATGATTCCGCAAGGGGGGGCAACAGCAATACAGCCCGGGTGAGATCCCCGTCGAAAATGCGAGGGGTAACCGGATACACATGGCATTGCAACGGCCATAGCTTTGCCGGTAAACTCGTTATGGCCGAGGTAGACATCCGCACTGTGGGAGAGCTGCTCGGCCACAAGGTCACTTGCGATGACGATGCGACATACGTATCTTGCGCCTGCTCACAATGCAGCCGCCGTCGACAGATTGGTGTCAGTTGAACCGGCACCGTAACTGACGCCGGATTTGCCGCATTCAAGGCGAGTCGCTCTATGGTGTAAGTGAATGAGCCTGCATGGCTTAAAGCGGAGAGTTGGCAGAGCCCGGTTGAATGCANNCTCGAAATCAGACATAGTCGCAAGGCTATCGGGGGTTCGAATCCCTCACTCTCCGCCATAAACCCCTATAAAATCAATACAATAGCTTCATTGGAGAGCCTTTATCCCGCTTGGTGGGAAACTGGCATTCTGTGGAAAAGTTGCACCTGGCAGCATCAAAACGCACCCAATACCAATTCCAACTGACACCAAAAGGCCCAAACCGTATAACCAACTCTTGTGATGCCCATTTACTGCGAGTAAAGCTGTTTGCATGAACTTCACTCGCAAGCAGTTGTTTAGCCTGGTGAAGGTTCTGCCCGGAACTGGCTGTTGGGAGTTCAACGGATCCAGGGACAAGTATGGGTATGGCCGGATGTTCGCCGACAATAAGGAGATCAAAGCCCACAGGGTCTTCTATGAAGCATGGATCGAACCCGTGCCAGATCGGTTCTTTCTCCGGCACCGCGTTCCGAAGGACCAGTGCATCGGTCATGCTTGCTGCAATCCGGACCATTTGCAGACAGCCTTGTCCGCGAAGGGCGCACCCGCGCCAATCCTCGCCGATGGCAATCCGATCCCGTTTCGAGTCTGCCCAAAGGGTCACCTGATGACCCCTGAGAATACGGTGGTCGAACGTACGCGTCCGGGCAAGTCCATGGTTGACGGGTCTGGGCAGCAGGGGATAGGCTACTTTGCGATCTTGGCGGCGTAGGCAGCCGGGGTGAGTTCGGCCAGGGACTGGATGGAGCGGTCGGCCAGGCCGGGCAACACGTCGGCCAGATATTGGCGAATGGGCACGTTCAGTTTGCGGCAGCTCTCGACGATGCTGAAGATGGCAGCGATCTTTGGTCCCGCTTCCTTGCTGCCCAGGTGCAACCAGTTGCGGCGGCCGATGGCGATGGGGCGCATCGAGTTCTCGGCCCAGTTCGTGGAGAGCTCAATCACCGGATGCTTGATGAAGCGCGTCAGCTTCTCCCAGCGCGTCAGCGTGTAGGGGATCGCATTGCCCGCAATGGATTTCGGCAGGATCGTTCCCGACGCCTTCATCTCCAACAACAGCGCATGCAACTCTGCGATAACTACAGGCGCACGCTCTTGCCGCAGCGTGTGGCGGTCATCCAGCGACAGCTTCTGTTCACGCGCCTCGCGATCGATAGCAAACAATCCATCCATGAGCACGACGACGCGTTCCAACTTAGGGTCGGTTGCGTGGGCTTTGGTCTGCACCTTGATGGCCTCGATAAATTTGCGCCTTGCGTGCGACCAGCAGCACGCGTGAATCAAATCTTTCGTGCCGATATCTTTTTCATAGGCGACATATCCATCGGTGTGGAGGATGCCGCCATAGTCTTTGA
>PLHC01000093.1 GCA_003138795.1 Granulicella sp.
CCCCACCCGCGCCTTAGACTCTGACCACAACCGGTAGGGCTACTGCACTAAGGCAGCTACCCCACTTACCAAAAAATATAGGCGCCAGTGAGTCGAGTAAAACCCTCAGCAAAGTTGAAGGCAATCACCGTCAGGATCAGAAATGCAAAGTAGAGCAGACTGAAGGCGAGGTTGGTGTGCTCGAACTGCTGGATACAGAAAAACAGTGAAGCGAAGACGAGTGCCTTCGGCAAAGAAATTCGCGTTGGCAGGGAAAGCCGCACTATGCCTGAGTTTACAGGATTCGTGTTTTTCTAAAGGATCTACACGGTAGGGTATCCAACGCCGGTTCCATAACGACTGAGAGGGCACGCAAGCCATCGAGACTGGGATCTGTCGCGGCCGCTGAATGGGTGCGGTTAGAACGTCAGCCATAAAGAATTCACCAAGTGCCGCGTCGTCGAGGTCTCGTCTTATTATGCCTCGCGTTACCCCGCTGAATGCTCAGTGCGGGATAATGCGTAGCTCAGCGCATTCCGATGAGGAAGCCTTACCGGATCTGGACGAGTCCGTCTGCGGCGCCATGCCCTGCGCCGCCCGGCGTGATGCTCGTGGTTTGCGGAGCGCGCCAGTGATCGATGTAGCTGACCTGGTGCACGCAGCTGATCGTACAATTGGGCGCGCAGGATTTTTCAGTGAGGAACTCGCGCTCCACATCCGCGGTCTGATACCCGGCCAGCGGCACGCCCGGATATCCGCGCTGCTGCGAGCAATAGTGCACCAGGCCGTTCTCGCAGATGTAGATGTAGCGCGATCCGGCGCGGCAACGCCAGTCGTTGGGCAAGCCGTTGGCGATGGCCTCCTGAAAGCCGTTGAAGCGCGAATAGCTTCTGCGGGTGAGGCGGCGAACCTCGTCCCAGACGGTGCGCTCGCGCTCTCCAAGCGGCTTCAACTGGCCGCTTCCATCATGGATAATGCCGATCGTCGAACTGAAGCCCAGCACCAGCGCCCGCTTGGAGATGGTCAGCGCGTCCTCGGGATTCGCAATGCCGCCGCCCACCACCGAGTTGATGTTCACGTGGAAGTCGGCGTGCTCGGCCAGCAGGCACAGCTTTGCGTCGAGCACCTTCAGCGACTTCTTCGAGACCTCATCCGGCATCACGTTGTCGATCGAGATCTGCATGTGATCGAGGCCAGCCTGATTGAGCCGCTCGATGCGCTCCGGCATCAGCAGATAGCCGTTGGTAATCATGCCGGCGATGGCGCCGGTCTTGCGAATCTGGCGGATGACATCGTCGAGCTCAGGGTGCAGCAACGGCTCGCCGCCAGAGATCGTGATCACCGAGGTACCGAGCCGGCCGAGGTGGTCGATGCGCCGTTTCATCTCCTCGATGTCGACGGGGTTGGAAACATCGTCGTACTCGTTGCAGTAGGCACACGCGAGGTTGCAGCGGCGCATGGGCACAATATGCGCCATGTACGGGTGCGAGGTTCCAGCGACGGCCGACGCAATCGACGCCAACTCACGCAGCTTGCGCGTTGCGGCGATGAGGCGGCGGCGGGCGGGCAGACGGCGACGCGCTGGAGCACTTGCGGGCTCGGCCTTCGGAGCTTGGGTTTCGATAGACATGCGGCTTAGCTATTCTATCGCGGCGGAGGTGCGCGATGGCGTTTGCGCCGTCCCTGAGTACACTGGATCTCTGGAGGCTCACCATGGCGCGCGAGATCGGTTGGAACGACACACTCGAGATTGGGATTCGACTGCAGGAGATGTTTCCCGACACCGATCCGTATGCGGTGCGCTTCACCGACCTGCACAAATGGGTGACGCAGCTGCCAGGCTTCATCGGCGATCCAGCCAAGTCCAGCGAAGCCATCCTCGAAGCCATCCAGACCGCGTGGCACGAAGAGTATGAGGATGCCAAGGACGCCTGAGGGCCAGCACTTCCGTACTGACCAGTAGCCTCCAGCGCGGGAGCATAGATTGGTTCCACTTTTCTTACCGTTCGGTTGGAATTCTGCTGCGCGGAGGGGCGGCCCTAGTCTACATTTGGGCGTATGAGCCTCTCGGCACCAGTCACGCCGTCCGCTACGCCCGGCAAGCCGCGCCCCGGCCGGCCGCGCTCGTTCGATCGCGAGCAGGCGCTCGATGCCGCGATGCGTGTCTTCTGGCGGCAAGGGTATGAGGGTGCTTCGCTCGCCGCGCTCACCGACGCCATGGGAATCAACCGTCCCAGCCTCTATGCGGCTTTTGGCGACAAAGCAGGGCTCTTCCGCGAGGCGGTGGCGTGTTACGGGACGGGTCCGGGGCGCTACGTTCGCCGCGCGCTGGGCAAGCCAACGGCTCGTCAGGTGGCCGAAACGCTGTTGCGTGGCGCCGTAGCCGCAGCCACCGACGCAGCCAATCCCCGCGGCTGCCTCTGGGTCCAGGGAGCCCTCGTCGCAAGCACCGAGGGCGAGCCCATTCGAAGGGAGATGACTGCGCTGCGCGACGGTGGCACGGCGCAGGTGCGCGAGCGCCTCGAACGCGCCCGCCACGAGGGCGACCTACCCGCCGGCGCGGATGTGCAGGCGCTGACACTGTTTCTCGTGAGCGTAATGAACGGCATTGCGGTGCAGGCCAGCAGCGGCCGCAGTCGCGAGGCGCTCAACAGCGTCGTCGATCTTGCCCTGAGGGTGTGGCCGGCCTAGATCGCTTCAACGCGCAAGAAAAAGCCGCCCGCAGCAGCGAACGGTTTCTCTCACGACCAAACTCTCTGCTACTTCTTCTTCTTTGCGGCAGCACGATGCGCTGCGGGGGCCTTGGCCACCATGGCTTTAGCTTGGTCGATCGCCTGATAGAGGTCCGAGACATCCTTGACTTGGATCCAGGCCTTGGGAGTGACGACCACGATGGTAGGCGTCTCGGTGAGGCCCAGCTTCTCGCCCAATTCGCGGTCCGCATTGACCTCCCTGGCGAGTTCCCCGGTAGGGTCGATCACGAACGGAAGCTGCTTGCCATGCTGGGTGAAGAAATCTTGCGTAAACCGGTTCAGATCGTCTTTGCTGGCAATCTTGAACTGCGACGCGAAGACCTCACGACGATATTCGGTGGCAATATCGGGCGAAACCTTGTCCTGCAGATAACGCGCGTAGATGGACGCTTCGAGGCTCCAGATATGGCCGGGAAGATGGAAGTCGCGGCGGATCAGCGGAATCTTGTAGTGGTCGACGGCCATATGCACAAACGGGAAGGCATGCGCGCAGGCCGGGCACTCCAGGTCTTCCCACTCGATGATCGCCACCTTCACGCCGGGCGGCGGAACAAGTACCGAAGTATCCCGGAAGTGAGACACCTGGTTGGGCGGAACGGAGGTTTGCGCCCTCGCTGAGACGACGGTGAGCGAGAGGAACAGGGCGGCGGAGAGGAATCGAGACCTAGCTGGTAGGCGCAAGCGCAGGACCTTTGCGAGCAAGTATGCTCTAGCCCCTATTGAATCACCAAGCAGGCGAATCGCCAAACTTGGGCGATGGCCATATCTTGCGCACCCACGATGGCCATCCTTCGTGCACGATAGCGATGCTATCCTCCAAGCGAAGGAAAGCCGAAATGATTGCAGCCCTGATTGCACTTCAACTCCTCACGTTCGTAGCGCTGATTGTGCTGCTGTTGCGCAGGCCTGCGGCCACGCCCCAGGCGGAAGACCCCCGTCTCGCGCAGCTGCTCGCGGCAGACCTGCCGGGACAGTTCACGCGGCTGGACGCGCGCTCTGGAGCTCTCGACTCCCACATCCGCGAGGCATTCGCCCAGATGCGCTCCGACATTGCAGGCGAAGCCCAACGCTCGCGCGTGGCAAGCTCCTCCGACTTCGGCTCGCTGCGCACCGAGATCGCTTCCATCATCACGAATCTCGGCGTCACCCTGAACACCGGCCTCGACAGCTTTCGAGCCGATAACAAAGCCTCATCCGAGACCCTCCGCACAGCCGTGCAGAAGAGCCTTGACGGCATCGATCAGCGCCTCTCCAGCTTCGCAAGCGACAGCAGCCGCCATCAGCTCGACGCACAGACTGCACTGCACACCAAACTCACGGAATTAGGCGCGGCGCAAACCGCGCACCAGGACCAGCTCCGGTCAACGGTCGAGGCGCAGCTAAATGCAATCAATCAAAACAACGAAAAGAAGCTCGACGAGATGCGCCAGACGGTCGACGAAAAGCTGCATGCAACCCTGCAAAGCCGCCTGACCGAGAGCTTCGGTCAGGTCACCGACCAGCTCACCAAGGTTCACGCTGGCCTCGGCGAGATGACCAAGCTTTCGGCCGGCGTCGACGATCTTTCGCGCATTTTCACCAACGTCAAGTCGCGCGGAACCATTGGCGAAGTCATGCTCGAGACGCTGCTCAAGCAGATGCTCGCTCCCAGCCAGTACATACAAAACGCGAAAGTCAGGCCCGGTACGCAGGAGATCGTCGAGTTCGCCGTCAAACTCCCTACACCCAACGGTGAGATGTTATTGCCGATCGACTCCAAGTTTCCTCGCGAGATTTGGGAGCGTCTGGAATCTGCTTACGAGACCGGGAACGATATCGTGAGCGCGGGAAAAGCCTTCGAGACCGCGATTCGCTTCGAAGGCAAAAAAATCTGCGACAAGTACATCGCACCGCCCACCACAACATCGTTCGCGATCATGTTCCTGCCCACCGAAGGCCTCTACGCCGAGGTCATGCGACGCGATGGCCTGCAGTCGGACATTCAGCAGAACTGCCACGTCACCATCGCCGGCCCGAGCACGCTCTCCGCCATCCTCAACAGCTTCCAGATGGGCTTCCACATGCTCCAACTGCAGCAGAAGGGCGACGAGGTCTGGAAGGTGCTGGCCAATGCGCGAAGGGAGTTCGGGACGTTCGAGAAGCTGATGGACAAAATGACAGATGACGTCGGAAGGGTGCAGGGCACTATCGACAAGCTCGGAGTACGTACCCGCGCGATCAACCGAACGCTGCGAGACGTAAGCGTCGATACAGCCGAGGTATCGCTGCCTTCAGGTTCTACCGGGGGATTCGATGGGCTTCTGCCGGCGCTTGCGGCCAGCCAAGACGAGTAAGGCCGCTGAGCCTGCGCTGTCCGCTCTTGCGCCTGAATGTCTTATGCCGACAGATGGCCCACTCCCACGGGTACCAGCCCAGGAAGGTGAGAATATGGTGCTGGAAGAATCCGCGGCGGTTTATCCGGCGAAACGTGGTCGAACCGCACCAAAAGCATACCTTTGCCGCCACGTTTGCGCCGACCCTTCCGCCCAAAAATCCGTCACGCTGGCTGTAGAGATTCACGCTAAAATATACCTGAGTTTCACCTTCCAGGTACTTTTCTGCAGTTGGCTGTCGGGTCCTTCCACAGACCTCACCGGCCCTGCTTCTTTACACCGCCCGAACGCGTCGGTATGCTTTCACCTTGGGGCAGTCAATCGGGTAGCTCGCTGAAGAGGCCCGTGCCCCGCGCCCAACCCAGGACTTCATAGGAGATCGTAAGATGGCAGCAGTTGATGAGAAGGTTAAGCAGATTATTGTCGAGCAACTTCAGGTGGATGAAGCCGAAGTGACACCAGGCGCGAGCTTCCAGGAAGATCTTGGTGCCGACTCGCTCGACGTCGTCGAGCTCGTGATGCAGTTCGAAGAGGCCTTCGACATCCAGATCCCCGACGAGGATGCGGAAAAGATCAAGACCGTCAAGGACGCGACCGAGTACATCGAGAAGCACCAGAAGGGCAAGTAACAATGCAGGATCGTCGTGTCGTTGTAACGGGTATGGGCCTGCTCTGCGGGGTCGGCAACACCGCCCCGCAGATTTGGGACAGTCTGCTCGCCGGCAAGAGTGGCGTGGCTGAGATCACTGCATTCGATCTCACCGGTCACTCTGTCCGTATTGCTGCCGAAGTGAAAAACTTCGACCCACATCTCTTCGTGGACAAGAAGGAGGCCCGCAAGATGGGCCGCTTTATCCACTTCGCCATGGCTGCCTCTCAGGAGGCCATGCAGCACTCCGGCCTCCAGGTCACGCCGGAAAACTCCGAGTCCATCGGTGTCCATATCGGTTCGGGCATCGGCGGCTTCGACGTCATTGAGCGCGAGCACACCGCGATGCTCAACGGCGGCCCGCGCAAGATCTCGCCCTTCTTCATTCCGGCCACCATCATCAACCTGGCCGCCGGCCACGTCTCCATCAAGTACGGCGCCAAGGGCCCGAACGAGGCCACCGCAACCGCCTGCACCAGCTCTGCGCACGCCATCGGCGACGCCTTCCGCATCATCCAGCGCGGCGACGCCGACGCCATGATCGCCGGCGGTGCCGAGGCTGCGATCACGCCGCTCTCTATCGGCGGCTTCGCTGCCATGAAGGCGCTCTCCACCCGCAACGACGACCCCACCCACGCCTGCCGCCCGTTCGACAAGGACCGCAACGGCTTCGTCTGTGGTGAAGGCGCCGGCATCCTCATCCTCGAGGAGCTCGAGTTCGCCAAGGCCCGCGGCGCCAACATCCTCGCCGAAGTCCTCGGCTACGGCATGAGTGGCGACGCGTACCACATGACCGGCATGGCCCCTGAAGGCGATGGCTGCCGTCGCGCAATGAACGCTGCCCTCCGGGTCGCGGGCATCTCGCCGGACAAGATCGACTACGTCAACGCGCACGCCACCTCGACACCGCTCGGCGACGCGCTCGAATCGCAAGCCATCGAGAACGTCTTCGGTGAGCGCGCCCGCAACCACGAGTTGCTGGTCAGCTCCACCAAGTCGATGACCGGGCATCTGCTCGGCGGCGCTGGCGGCCTCGAGGCCGGCATCACCATCATGGCCATGCAGCACCAGATCGTCCCGCCGACCATGAACCTCGACAACGTCGATCCTGCCTGCCGCCTCAACTACGTGCCCAACAAGCCGCAGGCAGCGAAGATCGACTATGCGCTCTCCAACAGCTTCGGCTTTGGCGGAACCAACGGCTCGCTGGTCTTCAAGCGCTGGGGCGCGGAATAGCTCAATGTTTTGTGAAATCCGAAAAGCCCGGCACTCCGCCGGGCTTTTTTGTCTTCAGCCTGCATCCAACGGAACGAGGAGAACGAAACCATGGCACGTCTAAAGGTTGGCAAGGAAAACAACACCGACATCGAGATCTACTACGAAGACCGCGGCACCGGAAAGCCGGTGGTCTTAATCCACGGCTGGCCGCTGAACGGGGCCTCCTGGGAGCGTCAGGCAGCCGCCCTGCTTGCGGCAGGCTATCGGGTAATTACCTATGATCGCCGCGGCTTTGGCCGCTCCTCAGCGCCCGGCAACGGCTACAACTACGACACTCTCGCCGGCGACACCTCAAAGCTCATCGAGGCCCTTGACCTCCACGACGCCACCCTCGTCGGCTTCAGCATGGGCGGCGGCGAGGTCGCACGCTACTTCGGCAAATATGCGGAGTCCGGCCGCGTCACCAAGGCCGTCTTCATGTCGTCGATCGCTCCCGCGCTGCGCCACTCCGGCGACAATCCCGAGGGTATCGACCCCAAAGTCTTCGAGGGCATCAAGCAGCACATCGAGGCGGATCGCTTCGTCTTTCTCGAAACCTTCCTCAAGAACTTCTACAACTACAAGCTGCTCTTCAACACCCACATATCGGACGCTGCCATTCACGCCAGCTTCAACGTCGCCGCCGCTTCAAACTACCTGGCGATGCTCAATTGTGTCGACGCCTGGCTCGAAGACTTCCGCGGCGACATCGCGCAGATCCATGTGCCGACGCTGGTCATCCACGGCGACAGCGACCATATCCTGCCCATCGAAGCCACCGGCAAGCGAACCGCTGCGCTGATCCCCGGCGCACAACTCCACATCGTCCAGGGTGGCCCCCACGGCCTCAACTGGACCCATGCCACCGAGGTCAATAAAGCGCTGCTGGCTTTTCTGGAGTAGCTTGCAGCAGTTCAAAACAGAAGGCCCGGCGCGCTGCCGGGCCTTCTGTTCTTCCGCATCGTGTCAGGGCATTTCTCCACCGGGAGAACTGCTCTAGCCTCTCGCCGCCGTCACACCCGCCGTAACCAGCAGGGCGACCAGCCACCAGCCGACAACGATGATCGCGGCCTGGCCTTTGCTCTTGCGCGAGATGATCGCCGCGCCGATCACCAGCAGCGCGAGGGTCCACAGGCCGAAGATGTCGAAGAAACTCAGCGCCGTCTTCACCCATTGTGCGGAGTCGGTCAGGTAGTAGCCGAGGTTTGTTCCCACGGGATTGTTGATGTCAAAGTTCTCCGTGTTGACCCCCGCGTAGACCATGATGATATTCAGCACGCCGATGAAAAAATGCGGCAGATAGGCGTAGAGAAACACCGCAAAGTTCTGAGCGAAGGTCGTCTTCGCACCGAGCCCAAGGTTCAAGCTCATCCAGTTCACCAGCGCCACAACGGCTGCCATGATCAGAAACAAGACACCCGCGCCATAGGTGAAGTATTTCGTGAAGACTGTCGCTATATTCATCTGCGTCACGCGCTGATCGGGCGTGAGCTGCGCCATCTGGTCCGCAGCCCTGGAATTCTGTTGCACCGCCTGCTCCGCGACGCGGTCGAAGCCAATCTTCTTATCGATCGCAAAGGCCGAGGCAGCGGAGACAATCAAGATCAGCAGAAACGGCAGCCACCAGCTGGTGCTGCGCAAAATGTCCGTGAACGTCTCGCTCGGCGCAACAAACGTATCCACGACGCGCTCGATCTGCGAGAGCCCCTGGCTCTCGGGAGGGTGCACTCCAGCCACCAGAACGTCTTCCATATTGAAGCTCCTTGAAGTGCACTGCCTGAGATTGACGGCAGTGTACCCTGCGCAGAGCCTGCGCGAAACCCACCCCAAATAAATCCCTCAAAAAACCGCCATAAATTGCATGTCAAGCCCCCAAACCACCAGAAGATCCAAAAACCCCGCGCCACCACTGGCGATTTCTCTCCAAAACAGTTGGCATAGTTCCCCCTCCCGACTCTCTAAAATAGAAACAGGACTGGAGTAAACCAGGCATCGCCACCAGGGAGGCCCCCAGAAACAGCACTTAACCCCAATGTTTGGAATACTTTGCCGATAAAGTCTCTGGATGGAATACTTTACAGACAAAAAATCCGCAGCTGCTGATTCCAGAGACTTTACAAAATTAGGGGGGGTACAGTACCGGAGGGGGTTAGCCGCGAAACCGCTCCCGCACCAGCCGCAGCGCCTCTTTCTTCGTCGCAATCGTCCCCTCGAGCTGCGCATCCTCAGCCGCCTCCAGCATCACGCGAAACTGCGGCCCCGGCTTGTATCCCGCGGCAATCAGGTCTTCCCCCGTCAGCAGGAGACGCGGTCGAATCTGCTCCTCGCCCAGATCTTCATAGCGCTGCTTGGCGAACGCATACATGTCCAGATTGCCGTGCGAGCTCAGACAATCCGCCCGATGCAGCGCCAGGTGCTCCTCAAACTTCGGCAGCCGCAGAAACCGCTTCAGCGTCGACTGCTTCATCTGCATCACATCACCGAACTGCATGTGGTGCTTTATGAGTGCCAATATCTGATCTGCATCGTCGCCGCTGAACCGCAGTCGCGTCAGGATCGTCCGCGCCACCGCGACGCCCACATCGACATGCCCATTGAACCGAATCCGATCCCCCGGCTTCGCAGGATCAGGCGGCGTAAACGTCGCCGGCTTGCCGACATCGTGCAGCAACATCCCCCACGCCAGGGTTGGACTTGCTCCGGCTGGCAGTTGGTCCAGCAGCATCAGCGTATGCGTCCACACATCGCCCTCCGGGTGATACTGCGGCGGTTGCTCGACGCCCTGCATGCGCTTGACCTCGGGCAGCACCTCGGCCAGCAGACGGCTCTCATCCAGCAGCTCAAATCCGCGCTGGGCGCCGCCACCGGTGAGGATCTTCGTCAACTCCTCGCGCACGCGCTCCGCCGAAACCACGTTGACGGTCTCTGCCTGCTGCCAGATCGCATCCATCGTTCGCCGCTCAATCGCAAACTCCAGCCGCGCCGCAAACCGCACCGCGCGCAGCATCCGCAGCTTATCTTCGGCGAAGCGTAGCTGCGGCTCGCCGATTGCCCGCACCAGCCGGGCATTCAGATCGCCGCGCCCACCCACAAAATCCAGCACGCAGTCTTCTATCCGATCACCCGCCTCGTACGCAATCGCATCGAGCAACAACCCGTTGATCGTGAAGTCGCGCCGCAGCACATCCTCGCGCGGATCGAGCGAGAACTGCACCGCATCCGGCCTGCGGCCATCGCTGTACGCGCCATCATGCCGGAATGTCGCAACCTCCGTCGCCACGCGCTCCTCGGCTTCCGTTTCGTTAGAGCTGCTGGAATTTCTTTCGATGACCAGCACCACCCCAAAATGCGCCCCCACAGACTCGGTGCGTGGAAACGCCGCCTGCACCAGGTCCGGCGTCGCTGACGTCGCCACATCAAAGTCCTTCGGCTCCACGCCCAGCAGCAGATCGCGCACGCATCCACCGGCAAAGAACGCCGCATGACCCAGCGCACGCATCCGCCTCACGATCCGCAGCGCAGCCATGTAGTTCGCTCTGTTCGATCTAGCCATAGACGCTTCGATGCTACCTTTTGCCCCTTCCTAGTACGATAGACCTCGTGCCCAACGGCCTCATCCTCGGTATCGAAAGCTCCTGCGACGAGACCTCCGCAGCCGTCGTCCGCGACGGCCGCGAGGTGCTCTCGAACGTCGTCGCCTCGCAGCTCATCCACTCCAGCTACGGCGGCGTCGTCCCGGAGCTCGCCTCGCGCGAGCACCTGCGCGCCATCGTCCCGGTCGTGCGCGAGGCCATGCAGCGTGCGGGTCTCATCTACTCGCAACTGGACGCCGTAGCCGTCACCGAAGGCCCCGGTCTCGCCGGTGCGCTGCTCGTCGGGATCACCTTCGCCAAGGCGCTGGCCTTCGGCGCGGACCTTCCGCTGATCGCCGTCAACCACCTCGAGGGCCATATCCACGCCGTCCTGATGGACACGGCTACCACCTTCGCCGACGCCTCCCCGCTGCTTGCGCTGGTCGTCAGTGGAGGTCACACCCATCTCTATCTCGCCAGCCGGACGCCACAGAACACCTGGCACTATCGCAACGTCGGCAAGACCCTCGACGACGCCGCCGGCGAGGCCTTCGACAAGGTCGCCAAGCTGCTCGGCCTTCCCTACCCCGGCGGCCCGTGGATGGACGCCCTCGCACCGCACGGCGACCCCAAAGCCGTCCCCTTCACCTTCGCCCAGATTAAGACCAAGGCCACCGGCAACATTGCCCCCAAGCTCTCCCGCGAAGCCGTCCTCGCCGCCAACGAGGACCCCACTCGCTTCGACCTCTCCTTCAGCGGCATCAAGACCGCTGTCCGCCGCTACGTCGAACTCCACGCCATGCAACCGGCCATCGCCACCCGCGCCGAAGCCCTCCGCGCCGCCGGCCTGAGCACCGCCAGGCCCGGCGACCCAGCGATCCTCGCAAAAGCCCTCACCCACTTCGACCAACCGACCCTCGACCTCATCGCCAGCTTCCAGGCCTCGGTCACCCACTACCTCACCCGCACCACCTTCGCCGCAGCCGAGCACTTCGGCGCGCGCGGCCTGCTCGTCAGCGGAGGCGTCGCTGCCAACAGCGAACTCCGCCGCCGCATTACTGCCGAAGCCGCCCGCCGCAATCTCTCCGTCGCCTTCCCGTCCATCGCGCTCTCCACCGACAACGCCGCCATGATCGCCGCCGCCGCCTGGCCCAAGCTTCTGGCCCGCAACTTCGCCCCCGACACGCTCGAACCAATGCCCCAACTAAGACTCGGCTGAGAGCTCTATCTCGGCTAGAATCAGAGGGTACAGACAACAGCAGAAAGTAGCCTGCGGTGCGGCGCGAAGCGTCTCGCCCAGCGGCATTGAACGACGCGTGGCCCTCGAACTCTTCAACACCCTCTCCGGAAAAATCGAACCGCTCTTTGCCTCCGACGGCCGCGCCCTGCGCTTCTACTGCTGCGGCCCCACGGTCTATGACTACGGCCACATCGGCAACTTCCGCACCTTTCTGCACGTCGACGCCCTGCGCCGAACCGCCCGTCTCAATGGCCTCGGCCTGCATCACGTCATGAACATCACCGACGTCGACGACAAGATCATTCGCAACGCAGCCGCTGCCGGCCAGCCCATCGGCGAGTACTGCGCCAAGTACGAGCGCGCCTTCTTTGAAGACATGGACGCTCTTGGCATCGAACGCCCCGAACAAATCGCACGCGCTACAGAAAACATCGACGGCATGGTCTCGCTCATCGAGCGCCTCGCCGCCCAGGACATCGCCTACAAAGCCGAGGACGGTAGCTGGTACTTCCGCATCGCTCGCTTCCCCGGCTACGGCAAGCTCTCGAAGAAAGACCTGCACGGCATGGAAGACGGCGCCCGCGTCGACCTCGACGAGTACGAGAAGGACGCCGCCCGTGATTTCGCTCTTTGGAAGGCCGCCAAGCCCGGCGAGGCATCCTGGGAGACGCCGCTCGGCCCCGGCCGCCCCGGCTGGCACATCGAGTGCTCCGCCATGGCCATGAAGTACCTCGGCGAATCGTTCGACCTGCACGCCGGCGGCGAAGACCTCATGTTCCCGCACCACGAGAACGAGATTGCGCAGAGCGAAGCAGCCTCGCATAAACCCTTCGCGCGCCACTGGTTTCACGTCCGCTTCCTGCTCGTCGAAGGCAAAAAGATGTCAAAGTCCGAGGGCAACTTCTTCACCCTCCGCGACCTTCTGCTCAAGGGCTACCGCGCCTCGGCCATCCGCTTTCTTCTGCTCAGCGTGCCCTACCGCCACCAGCTCAACTTCACCTTCGACGGTCTCACCGAATCCACCAACGCGGTCGACCGTCTGCGCACCTTCAACGACCGCATTCGCACCGGCAACTGGCCTGACGCCGCACCCGCCGACGCTACGCTTACCAACCTCATCCGCAAGGGCGATACCGACTTCACCGCCGCGCTCTCCAACGACCTCAACACCGCCGAAGCCCGCGCCGCCATCTTCGACGTACTGCGCGCCGTCAACACCGCCGCCGATCACTCCCGCCTCACCCGCTTCGACGCCGAAGAGACCCTCGCGCTGCTCAACAAGTTCGACTCCATCTTCGCCGTGCTCGAGGACCGTGACGCCGAGCTAACCCGCACCGCACTCGCCTGGGCCGAATCCGAAGGCCGCCTCGACGAGGCCGATCCCTCGCTGCTCACAACACTCAGCTTCTCCGACGCCGACATCGACGCCCTGGTCGCCGAGCGCACGCTGGCCAAGACTCAGCGCAACTTCGCCCGCGCCGACGCCATCCGCAACGAACTCCTCGAAAAGGGCATCCTCCTCGAAGACTCCAAGGACGGCGTCCGCTGGAAGCGCAAGTAGGCGCAGTGCAGGACTAGATCCATCGCACCTACTCCACCGCCTCACCCGCCATGCCCACGATCTCGCGCTTGCCGCGATCCATGCGGCTGTACACCACCATCGCCACCGCGCACACGATCACGGCCATGCCCGCGATCTCCGTCTTCACCAGCCGCTCATGCAGAAGCAGCACACCCAGCAGCACCGCGATCACCGGATTCACAAACGCGTACGTCGACACCTTCGTCACCGCGACATTCTGTAGCAAGTACGTGAAGGCCACGAGCCCGAACAGCGATCCGAAGATCGACAGATACACAATCGCGCCAAAACCCGTCCACGTCCACACCGCGCGATGCAGTCCACCGCTGCCGATCGCGACCATCGCGTTGCAGATCCCCGCCGCGCCGATCTGCCATCCCGTGGCAACGAACGTGTCTGCCGTGAAGTGAAATCGCCTCGACAGCACTGAGCCGATCGCGAACGAAATCGCCGCGCCCAGCAGCACAAACACACCCAGCAGAGTCCGCGAGGCCGCCACACTCGCTCCGCCACGCGCTGCCCCCGCGTGTAACGACGGCCACACCAGCACGCCAATTCCCAGCGTGCCCAGAATCGTTCCTGCCCATCCACGCTTGTTCAGCGCATCGCCGTCGGGCAGCACCATCTCGATCAGAGCAATCATGATCGGCATCGTCGACACCACCAGCGATGCGAAGCCCGACGCCACCAACTTCTCGCCCCAGGTCAGCAGCATATTGTTGCAGGACATGAACAGCAGCCCCACCACCACCAGCTTCCACCACTCGCCCTTCGGAACGCGCAGGCTCTTGCCGCGCAGCTGGCAGATCAACACAATCAGCGTCGCCGAGATCAGCGACCGTGTCGCCGACACCACCGGCACCGGCAAATGCTCGCCCGCAATATGGATCGCGCCATACGTCGATCCCCAGAACAGATACACGCTGCCAAAAGCCAGCAGCACAAGCGTAGATTTCGGCAGTCGAGAAAACATCTTCTTCCATGCTACGGGAGTGTCCCGCGCAAACAGCAGCGTCCGCCTCATTCGAGGCGGACGTTGTGTTTCTGTAAGCACCTTCACCTAGAAATGAAACGACAACTCCGCCGTCACCGCGCGCGGCGACACATAGTGTGTGCCCGAGAACGTTGAAAGAAAGTTATACAGCGCATATTTGTCCGTCACGTTGATCGCCGTCACCCGCGCGCCGAACCGGTAATGTCCTTCGTGGAAGTGGAAGACATCGTCATCGCCCACCGCCATGTCGAACAGATTGCGCGGCTGAATCCGCTGCGGATTGTGGTCGTTATCGTCGGTACCCGGCGCTGGAATCTTCACCAGCTTCGACGTCAGACCAGCCGCATCACAGGTCGTAAAGCCCGAGGTCTGCGTAGCCTTCACACCATCGCACGCAAGCCCGGACTGGAACTCCTCATCCGCCGTCAGACTGCTCAGGTTGATCGTTGGTACTCCGTTGACCGTCTCGGAATAAGGAATGCACGCGCTGTTCGGATCTGTGATGCCATAGCACGGCACCGCCCCGGCAACGAGTCCGCTGTCGTACTTCCAGTTGAACGAGTAGTAGACCTTCTTGTAGAACGGCAGCGCATACTCCAGATGCGTCGTCTGGTTGAACTTCTCATCGTGGTCGATGCGGAATGGATATCCCCCCGCTATTCCCGGCGTCGCTCCCACACCACCGATCTGCGGATTGAAGAACCGCGCCGCGACCGACGACATCGTCACGCGCGCCGAAAGTCCTTTGACCGGCGTAAGCGTTCCGCTGATCGCGTAGCCCGAGATCTTCGAGTTGTGCCACTCGATCGGGAACGTGATCGGCGTCGCGCCCAGCACGCTGAAGTCGTAACCATTGTGGGTGTACTTCCAGATGTACTCGGCGTTCAGCACGAAGTGCTTCGAAATTCCCTGCTCAAAGCCCGCGTGAAACTCATTGCGGAAGCCCGGGTTGAACGGCGCGGGATTACACGGCCCAAGCGTCGAGAAGATCGCATACAGCACCGGATTCAGGCAGCCTTCGCTCGAGAGCACCAGGTTCTCATTGAACGGAGTCTCCTGCGTTCGTGCATACGACGCACGCAACACCGTGCCCGTCTTCTTCACGCTGTATGAGGTTCCAACCCGCGGCTCAGCCTGGCGCTGAATCGCGAGCCCGTTATAGAAATCACCGCGAATCCCCAGATTGAACAGCCAGTTACCGGCCGTAATCTGGTCCTCGCCATACAGCGCCAGTTGCTTGATGTCGGTCTGGCCGTGATACGCATAGTCGTTGCCGCCACGCGTGAGATCGTATGGCGCGAGCACCGGATTGTACGTTGCGCTCAATGGCGCGTTCAGATTCGGATCGACGAGGCCAATCTGGAAGTTCTCCCGCAGAAACGTCTGCTGATACATCCCGCCGAGCTTCAAATTGTTGATGCCCTTGGAATACGAGATATCGCTATGCACGCCCGCATTCGTAAGCGAGCGCTGCTGCGCCACGCTCTCCTGCTGGATCGGCCCAAAGTCATCCAGCGCATTGTTGCTCGGATAGTAGTCGTACGAATCGCGCCGCACGTATGGCCCAAAGTTGAAGGCCATCGTCGTGCCAATCGTGCGCGCATAACTCGGCGCAACATCGATCGTCTGGATCTGCGAACGCTGGTCCGTTGATCCCGAAGTCAAATGATTCGCAACAGAAGAATAGCCATACTCCGTGTCGTAGCTATTCGGCGTCTGAAACCACGACCGCGTGTACTGCACGTTCGTATGCAACGAACTCTTCTGGTTCAACTGGTAGTCGACGCGATCGAAGAAGTTCTCCTCGTTGCCCTTGGCGTGATACACCGCGAACTCCGGTGTATCGAGAAACCGCCCCGACTGCAGCCCATTCGCCGCGATGAAGTTGCCCCAGTTCTTGCCGCCATACGCCATATCGAAGGCAAGATTGCTCGTGCCGAAGCTGCCATAGCTGAGCGTTACGCTTCCGGTCGGCGTGGTAACGCCCTGGCCCGAGCGCGTCGTCGCCTTGATCACCAGGCTCGTCTTGTCGCCATACTCCGCCGGTGGTGCGCCATCGATAACCTCCAGCGACTGCACTGCCGCCGCCGGCACCTGGTTCGAAAACACCTTGCTCTGCTGGTCCGTAATCGGTTGGCCATCNNNNGCTCTCCAGCGGCAGGTGGTCGATCATGGAGCGATCGATATCCGTATGCGCCGTCGAGTCGTTGTTCACCAAATCAGCCGGAGCCGTCACCGTCACCGTCTGGTTCGCCGCCGCAACCTGCAGCACGGCCGTCAGCGACACAGGAATCGCCGAGCTCACCCGCAGGTTTTTGCTGAACGCCTGGAACCCCGCCTCCGTCACCGTCACGTTATACGGATTGAACGGGAGGTTGGAGAGATGAAACTGGCCATCCGAATCCGCTGTAACGGTTTGCGAGAATCCACTGACCGCATTGGAGATCACCACCTTCGCTCCGGGAATCATCGCACCGGACGGATCGGTCACCGTTCCACTCACACTGCCCGAGCTACTCTGGCCGAAGCCAACCCCGGCATACGACACGACCATGAGGCTGAGCATCAGCCATCGAAGTCGCAAAAGAAATGATCTTTGCATAATGAAAACTCCTGTCTGTTGTGACCAGAGACGCCGAAGCCCTGCTGCGGCTACCGGCCGATCCAGCGTCAGCGCCGCTTCGGCGCAACTGCTGGATTCTGTAGAAGAGAAGGACCACTCGGGCTTAAAATCCCCAGTTGCGTGCTTGATCGAAGCACGGCGGTCTTCCACGACAGTATTTAGAGGGTCTCTACAGGCGGAGGCCTGCTGAACATCGCAAAGTGCCATACCGTCTCAGGTGTACGATCGACGACCTGCACCAGCTTGCACTCCACCAACACCAGCCGCACCGGCTCCAGACGGATGGCCACCGGCAGAGTCGAGTGCATCGCCGCGCACAGTGGGCAATGCTCTTCACCACCTGGAAGCTGAGACGCATCCGCCGGCGCGCCGACCTGCACGTCCTGATGAGGAAGCCACTGGCCGTGAATGTGTACAACCTCTACCGAGCCCGCAAACCCGACGAACAACACACACACAAACGCCAGCACACGCATCCAGCGAGAATGCATAGGCTCGACAGCTCCGCGTTTGATTCGCTTAGTCAAGGGTTGAAGGTTAGATGAAAGACCAACCTGTCCTAGTATGACGTAAATTCAGCCGCGGAAGACTCCATGCCGAAACTCCTACCCCCGAATTGCCTTCGTCAGCGCCGGCACGACCTCAAACAGATCGCCCACCACGCCAATATCCGCGACCTCGAAGATCGGCGCATCCGCATCCTTGTTGATCGCAATCACCGTCTTCGCTCCCTTCATTCCCACCAAATGCTGGATCGCCCCCGAGATCCCGACCGCCAGATACAGCTTCGGCGCAACCGTCTGCCCCGAGCTCCCCACCTGCCGCTCCATCGGCAGCCAGCCCGCATCGCAGATCGGCCGCGACGCCGCCAGCTCCGCTCCCAGCGCCGCCGCCAACTCCTCCACCAGCTTCAAATTCTCCTGCTCCCCAATCCCTCGTCCCACGCTCACAATCACTGCTGCCGTCGAAAGATCCACCGTCTGCGCCGCCTCACGGAACGCCTCACCCGGTTTCGTCCGAATCTTCCCGGCCTCCATCTTCGGAGCAAACGCCTTCACCTCGCTCGCGCCTGCCGCGACCGCATCGGCGCGAAAGCTTCCCGCCTGCACCGACACAAAGCACACGCCGCTCTCATTTCCATGCCGATACTCCGCGTTCAACTTCCCCTGCAGCCACTGCCGCCCAAAAATGGGACCAGCCACCGGCCCACTCTGCGCATCCGCGACCCGTATCGTCGTCACATCGCCAATCAGCACCTCGCCCAGCCGCGTCGCCAGCGCCGGCGCATAATCCCTCACCTGGTATGTATGCGGAAACACCACATACCTCGGCTTCGCCTCCGCAATCAACTGCTCCAGAGCCGCAACCCAACCATCTGCCGTGTACTGCGCGAGCAGCGCATCGCCCACAGCCCACACCGCATCCAGCCGCTTCGCCGCCAACTCCGCAGCCAGCGGCGCAATCGCAGCACCCTCGCCCATCACCGCAGCCGAACAGCCAACACCCAGCTCCGCCGCCAGCTTCTGCCCTGCAGCCAGCGCCTCAAAACTCATCCGGTGCCAACCCGCGCCCTTCGTCTCCGTCACCACCAACACATTGCTGTTCATATCCACTCCACTTCTAAAGCCAGTCCGCCGTGCGCGCAGCACCTCATAGCACCTTCACCTCAAACCGCAGCCGCTCCACCAGCTTCGCCGCGACCTCATCCGCCGACCCCGTCAGCATCTCCGTCCGCTTCACCCTCGTCGGTGGCGACACCTTCACCACCTCATCCACGCGCTTGCCCGCCGCCGCCGCCTGCACCTCGCGCATCTCCTTCTGCCGCGCTCGCTTGATGCCCATCAGCGTCGCATAGCGCAGCCTGTTGCCGCCCGACTGGATCGTCAGCAGCGCCGGCAGCGCCATCTCCACATGCTGCATCCACCCGTCTTCCAGCTCGCGCTTCACCTTGATCCGGCGCCCGTCTCCACCGTCCAGCAACTCCACATGCAGCACCAGCGTCGCATGCGGAACCCCCAGCAGCTCCGCCATCACCACCCCCGTCTGCCCTGCACCCAGGTCATCCGACTGCAACCCCGTCAGCACCAGGTCCGCAGCCTCCGCCCTCACTGCCTCGGCCAGCAACCGCGCCACATCCAGCGAGTCCCGCTCTCCCAGCGACCCCTCCCCCGCCTCCGGCGTCACCACATGCACCGCCCGGTCCGCACCCTTGGCCAGCGCCTCGCGCAGCGTACTCTGCACCCGCTCCGGCCCCGCACACAATACGACGACCTCGCCCTCACCCGCGCGCTCCTTCAACTGCAACGCCTCTTCGAGCGCATACGCATCCGGCTCATTCATCGTCCACGCAACGTCACTCTCATCGACGCCACGCCCATCCGCAGCCACGCGCACCACCGCATCGCGCTCCGGAACCTGCTTCACCGCCACAACAATCTTCATTCCAAACTCCACATCACCCGCAGATCACCAACGACTGCCAAGCCTATCGCACTCAAGGCTTCGACGTCT
Organism: Granulicella sp.; assembly: GCA_003138795.1. GTDB lineage: Bacteria > Acidobacteriota > Terriglobia > Terriglobales > Acidobacteriaceae > Granulicella. The sequence goes on from PLHC01000093.1 coordinate 19,533, forward strand.
CGCGACGCCACCGTTGCCAAAGATCGCCGACCACGCGATCGCAATGACCCCAACCGTCACGCTCCAGAGCTACGAATCGATAGCTACTAACTAACCGCTCTTCTCTTCGGCGTCGCTGGATAGCGCCCGCGGCGCCAGGCCTCTGGCAACAAGCTGCGCGATATCCAGCAACTGCGGCGGATTCTCCCCACCCACCGCCCCCAGCGCATCCCGGAACATCGAGTTGCAGAACGGGCAAGCCGTCCCAATCGTCTGCGCGCCCGTCGCAATCAGCTCCTTCGCACGCACGTGGCTCACGCGCTCGCCGCTCTCCTCGCCGAGAAACGCCTGCCCACCACCAGCCCCACAGCAGAACGACCGCTCGTGATGCCGCTCCGCCTCGACCAGCTCGCCCGCCGCCGCAACCACCGCGCGCGGCTCGTCGTACACGTCCCGGTATCGCCCCAGGTAGCACGGGTCGTGGTACACAATGCTCCCGCCATCCTGCTTCGGCAGCAGGTGCGCATGGCGCGCCATGAAATCCGAATGATGTTCAATCTCCGGCGCTACTCCATACTCCAGCCAGTCGGTCGCAATCGTCCGTACGCAGTGCGGGCAGATCGTCACAATCTTCGTCACCTTGGCCGCCGCGAACGTCTTCAGCCCCTGCGCGGCGAGATCGCCGAAGAGCAGGTCATTCCCCAGCCGCCGGGCCGGATCTCCAGTACATTTTTCCTTCTTCAACACGCCGAATTGCACCCCCAAAGCCTGCATAACACGCGCAAAATCCGACACAATCTCACGCCCCTTAGGGTCATAACTGCCCATGCAGCCCAGCCAGAGGCAGTACTCCTGGCTGCCATCGAAGATCGGAAACTCCTGCTTCGCAATGAACTTATCCCGCTCGATCGAACTCATTCCAAGGGCGTTTCCCTGCTTCTCCAGCGCCAGAAACAGCTTCGTCCCGTAGCGATCCTCCCACGCTCCGGTGTTCACCGCGCCTCTGCGCAGCCCGATCAGGATCGACAGATGCTGCACCCCCACCGGGCACTGGAACTCGCATGCCCCGCAAGTCGTGCATTCAAAAGCCGCTTCCATCGACATGGCAGACCCCGGCCGGTCCAGCAGCGGCTCCTCGCTCCCCGGCCCCGCCGTATTCAGATACGACCTCATCTCGAGCACAATTTTCTTTGGATTCAGCACCTTGCCCGTCGTAGTCGCCGGGCAGTGCTCCGCACACCGCCCACACTCCACGCAGCTATAGGCCTGCAGGGCAATGATTTGCGTGACATCCCGCCCCGCGAACAGCCCAAAATCCTCATCCCCCTCCAGCTTCGGAATCTGCGAAAACTGCGGTCTCTTCAGAAAAACCGTCAGCGGACTGAGCAACAGGTGCAGATGCTTGGTGCGCGGAATCAGCGGCAGAAACACCAGCAACGACAGTGTATGAACCCACCATAAACCCCTCGCAGCAAAGCCTTTATCGCCAACAAACAGCGCCGCCAGATAGCTCACCATCAGCACAAAGATGAGTCCCGCAATCACCCCCGACTCCACCGAGACCCTCTTGCCCAACCACTTCGGTCTGACCACAAAACGGCGCACAAACAGTCCGCTGATGGACACCGCGACCAGCACCGCCCAAATGCCCGCAAAGCCGACGTAGAACGGCCCAAACGACCCGGAGTATTGCAGAAATCCGTGTCCGAAACCGACCGCCAGGTGATTCAGTGTGACCAGCGCAAACGCCAGAAATCCCCAGAAAACAAACGCATGCGCAAGCCCCGGCAGCGGCCGCTGACGGATCACCTTCGACTGGCAGAGCACCTCCCAGAAGAATTTCCAGGCGCGCCGGCCAACCGGCCGCAGCGAGAAGTCCGCATCCTTCTTCGAGTGCAGAATGTTGCTTGCAATCGGCCACGACCGCCAGGCAAACACCCCCAACGACGCGGCAATCAGCGCCATCAGCAGCAGCCTCTCTGTCACGGAGAAGCTCAGCGGCTCCGCCAGCTCAATCCCCACCCTCAGCATTCCAACCGCACCAGCGATCACGCCTGCCTCCGCACTTCCCGGCGAACGCCACGATAGCAGACGCGCCTCGTCCTTGCTATGACGCAATGAAAACGGCGAGCCCTAGCCCGCCGTTTTCAGAAACCGTTTTCAGAAACATAGCCGAGTTAGTAGCTAAAGAACTCATTCAACCCGCGGCGCAGTTGAATCCCGCTCGCCAGACAGATCAACGCCGCCAGAAAGAGAAAGCCGTCCCAATACGCCATCGGGTGGGCCCAGCCCGGCGAGTAGGTCAGATCCTGACCGCTCCACAGCGTTACAACCACGCCGACGATCAACGTCTGGAAGCCAATGACAAGCAGCGCCTGGCCGCGACGGCGGCGGCGATCCAGCTGTTCGACCTGCTCCGGGGTCAGGTTGCGCTCTTCGATGGGGATCAACATGTTGGCCATTGCGCTTATCTCCTGCTGGAAACTCTGCGTCCGCTTACGGCACCTGCGCTTAGCACTGCATTAAATCACAATCCGCCATTGGCGCGCCAAATTGCTCGCATACCCAGCCACGCGTGAACCAAATGACGCTCAGTTCACCCCAGCGTGCGGCGCCTCACCCCAGCGTGCGGCGCCCGAAGGCAGCCCGTATCCGTTCGGCGCGATTCTCTGGAGTTCCCACAGCCACCTCCTGCAAGTCCGCGACCGACTGAATTCCCACCACTTCAAACCGCTTGCGGCACCGAATATTCTTGCAACCAACCAGGTCGTCGCGGCGGACCATGTAGCTGCGCGCCTTGGCAAAGCGCGCGCGGTCGGTCTCATCGGCTCCGCGCGGCACCTGGGATCGCTTGCGCCGCACCAGCCAGTTCAGCTCATACTCGCCCGGCTGACCGCAGTGCGGGCAGATCATAGTGTGGATCTTCTGTTCTGTCAGTTCTTCGAAGAAGTCGCGCTCTTCCATCGGTATCCCCTGCGCATTCAATTTAAGACTCGCGCGTTCCACTTAAACCCAGAATACGCCTTTGCAACGCAACCCAATTCACATCCCGCTACTCTGATTCAAAGGCGCAGACCTTCAGCCGGAAGGCCACGCAAGGTACGCTTACTTCCCATAGGAGGTCTGCATCCCATGACCAGGTCCAAGGCGAAGAAGCAGGTCTTCTCGGTGACCAAAGCTGTGAAAGCAAACGCCCGCGAGCGCCTCGGCACACCACCGCCATCTCATCCACTCCCGACCATCAAAGACAAGGCCGCCGCCAGGCCCAAGCACAAGGAAACCCTCGCCGACCTGCTGGACGCGCAAAGCCTGGACAAGTAACCGCGCTGCAAACTGCGGCGTCCCCTCTATAAGAAAAGCGGAGACAGCCAGGCTGTCTCCGCTTTCTTTTTTGATCTCCGCAGCCGCCTGCATTGGGTGGACGTCAGACTGCGCAACGTACTGCCCAGGCAGCTGGCGGTGATCTTTATGCAACGTAGTCTATTCCATAAAACCAGAAGAGGGAACTACAAAAAAAATAGTCCCGTAAACTATCTTCATGCCGTTGAACTACGCATTAATCATCTTTGAGCTGGTCGTGATGGTGCTGTCCATCTCCCTGCACGACTGTGCGCAAGCGTGGACGGCCAACCGCCTCGGCGACCCCACCGCTCGCATGATGGGCCGCATGACCATCAATCCCGCGCGGCACTTCGACCTGCTCGGCACGCTGGTCTGGCCAGTGCTCTTCATCTTCCGCAGCCCCCTCGTACTGGGCTGGGGCAAGCCCATCACCTTCACCCCGCGCAACTTCCGCAACCCCTCACGAGACGAGATGGTCGCCACCCTCGCCGGCCCCGCTGCGCAGTTGCTCGCCGCCGTTGTTGCATTGATCGCGCTCATCATCGTGCACCATGCAAATCCCGGAACGGGCCTCTCGATCCTCACCGCCTCCGCGTTGGCGATGCGCAATCTCGGCGTATCCACGGAAGCTCTGCCCTCGATCTTCCCGCTGATCCTGTTTCTCTACTTCTGCATCCTGGTGAACCTGCTGCTCTTCGTCTTCAACCTGCTCCCGCTGCCCTTCCTCGACGGCGGCAAGATCCTGATGCACTACCTCCCCTTCAACGCCGCGAAGACGTACCAAAGCATGAGCCTCTACTTCATGTTCGGCTTTTTCTTTCTGGGCTTTTACGTCATCCAGATCTTCTTCCTCCCGATCATGGGAATCTTCCAGGCCCTGCTCTTCAGCCTCTAACCCCGCCCTACCGATGTATCCTTGAAGTTCCACACATGAGCCCCACTCCATCCCGCACCACACCCCGCCCCCGCGTCCTCTCGGGCATGCGCCCCACCGGCAGACTGCACCTCGGCAACTACATGGGCGCGCTCTACAACTGGGTGCACCTGCAGCAGGACTACGACTGCTATTTCTTCATCGCCGATCTGCACGCCCTCACCACCGACTACGCCGATCCCAGCCGCGTGCAGGAGAACACCTTCCAGATCGCGCTGGACTTCCTCTCCGCCGGCCTCGATCCCGGCCGCTGCGTCATCTTCCGCCAGTCCGACGTCCTGCAGCACGACCGCCTCAACACGCTCTTCGGGATGTTCACGCCGCTCGGCTGGCTGGAGCGCGTGCCCAGCTACAAGGACCAGCAGCAACAGCTCTCGACCAAAGACCTCAGCACCTACGGCTTCCTCGGCTACCCGCTGCTGCAGGCCGCGGACATCCTGCTCTACAAGCCGGACTTCGTTCCCGTCGGCGCCGACCAGGTCGCTCACGTCGAGCTCACCCGCGAGGTCGCGCGCCGCTTCAACTCGCTCTACCCCGGCGACTTCTACACTTCGCCCGAGGCCGCCCCGTGGGAGATGGCCGCCATCCTCGAGAAAGCACGCAAGCTCGCCGGTGAGCCCAAAAACTCTACCCGCACCGACTTCAGCCACCGCCAACTCTTCGAGGCTGCCTCGCAAACCAAAAAGATCTCGCCCTTTGGACGCAAGGAGATTCTCCCCGAGCCCAAAGTGCTGCTCACGCCGTCGCCCAAACTGCCCGGCCTCGACGGCCGCAAGATGTCCAAGAGCTACGGCAACACGATCCTGCTCGCCGAGCCCGAGGCCGACCTTCGCGCCAAGCTCAAGACCATGGTCACCGACCCCGCGCGCATCCGCCGCGACGACCCCGGCAACCCCGACCTCTGCCCGGTCTTCGACCTCCACAAGGTCTTCTCTTCAGAGACCGTGCAGGCAGAGGCCGCGGCAGGTTGCCGCTCCGCGAAGATCGGCTGCATCGAATGTAAGAGCTGGGTCGCCGACGCGATCGTCGAACGGATTGCCCCCATCCAGGCGCATCGCCGTGACCTCGAGCACCGCCCGCAGGTAATCAAGGACGTACTCGCCAATGGCAGCACGCGCGCCGCCAAGCGCGCGCAGCAGACACTGGAAGAGGTGCAACTCGCAATGGGACTCGCCTGATCATGAGCGACGAACAAAATCTCGGCAGCGCCCCCGATGGCAGGGCTCCCGATGGCAGCTCCACAGAGCCGTCCTCTCGACCGGAGACCGAAGGTGCAGGCGAAAACACTGTCCTCCTGAGCGAAGCCGAGGCGCCGTCTCATCGCGCATCGGCGGAGTCGAAGGACACCGCCGACACCGCCCCCACCGTCCCGGTCATTTCAACCACGGAACCCTTTGCACTCGAACATCCCCCGACGCCGGCTCCGGCTCCCGAGCCAAAGCGCGCCACCGACCGTGACAAAGCCCGCGACAAGGCCACCCGGGAAGAAGCCTCGCAATCGCCCTTCAGCATCACCGTCGGCCAGGTCTACGACGGCCCGCTCGACCTTCTCCTCGACCTCATCCGCAAGCAGAACATCGACATCTACGACATCCCCATCGGCCGCATCACCGCACAGTTTCTCGAGTACACCCACAACCTCAAGCAGCATGACATCGACGCCGCCGGCGAGTTCATCTACGTCGCCTCGCTGCTCATCCACATCAAGTCCAAAACGCTGCTGCCACGCGACCCGTCGGATGTCACCGGCGCAGATGCCGAAGACCCCCGCCGCGAGCTCGTCGAGCGCCTCCTCGAACACGAACGCTTCAAGGCTGCCGCGCAGATGCTGCAGCAAAAGCAGATGCTCGAAGAGGCCACCTGGACCCACTCCGGCCTGAAAGGCTTCCTGCGCGACGAGGGCATCGATTCGACTGAAGCAGACCGCGAGATCGATGCCGACGCCGTCGACCTCGTCCGCGTCTTTCAGGACATCCTCACGCGCCTCCGTGAGCGCCCCATCCACTCCATCGAGGAAGAATCCGTCACCGTCGCGCAGATGATCGACTTCGTAAAGCGCCGCCTGCTGATGGAAGACAAGCCGATGAGCCTGCGCCGCCTGCTGCACAACACCCGGTCCGAGCGCGCCGTCATCTGCACCTTCCTCGCCATGCTCGAGCTCGTCCGCCTGCAGGCGATCCTGCTCCGCCAATCCGAGCAGCTCGGCGACATTCTCATCAAGAAGACCGATCACTTCGAGCAAGTCTTCGCCGATCAGGCACAGGTCCGCGACGACTGGAGCTAAGGCTCCAACACCATCTCCATAAACACATCTGCCCGCGCATACGGCGACGGCGTCACACGCTCCTGCGGAAGATTCCGAAACCCGACCGCCTCGTACAGATGAATTGCGGGCGTCAGTACGTGGTTGGTCTCCAGATACAGCCGCGTTGCCCCAGCATCTCTCGCCGCATCCACCGCACGCTGCAGCACCAGTCGTCCAACACCCAATCCCTGCGCCGACGACGTCACCGCCATCTTCGCCACCTCGAACTCACCCGGCCCCATCGCCACCAACGCACAACATCCCACCGGTTCCCCATCACGCACAGCGAAGAAGACTCTTCCTCCGGCACCGAGAATCGTCTCGCGCGGATTCGCAAACGCATACTCGTCCTTCGGCTCCAGCTTGAAGTAACGAGTGATCCACTCCTCATTCAATCGCCGAAACGCATCTTCATCGCCCGCTTCAAACTCGCGAACTGTAATCCGTGCAGTATCTTCGCTCCGTGCAGTGTCTTCGCTCATGGCTGCGTCTATTTCAGCACAATCATCTCCGCGGTTTGCGCTGCGTCCTCTCGTAAGAAGACCCTGACAACATGCGATAACCTAGAGACTCTGAACCAAAACTGCTCTGGAGTCGCCGCCATGCGCGCACCCCGCCTTCGTGTTTCGATCCTCGGCACCTTCTGCACGCTGCTGCTGATACCCGCGACCGCCCGCACCCAAGCGCCACCGAAGCCCTGGCCGATCCGCGCCGTCATCGTCACCACCTTCGAGATCGGCAACGACACCGGCGACATCCCCGGAGAGTTCCAGTTCTGGGTTGAGCGCGAGCACCTCACCGAAGTCCTCGACTTCCCCGGCGGGCCGGGCGGATCAAGCGGGCCCGGAGGATCAAGCGGCCCCCACCCCATCCGCACCAACCCCGGGCACACCCTCCTTGGCATCGTCAGCGGAACCACGCTGGTCAACGCGACCGCATCCATGATGGCGCTCGGCCTCGATCCACGCTTTGACCTCACCCACGCCTACATCCTCATCAACGGCATCGGAGGCGTCGACCCGCAGATCGCATCCATCGGCTCGGCGGCGTGGGCCAACTTCGTCGTCAACGACGTCGCCCGCGAGATCGACCCCCGCGAAGCGCCCGCCGACTGGCCCTACGGCCTCTTCCCCAGCGGCGCGCAGCGTCCTGATCCGCCCAGCCTTCCCGCCACAACCTGGACCCGCTCGAACCTCTACACCCTCAACCCGAAGCTCACCGCCTGGGCCTTCGCCCAGACCAAAGACCTGGATCTCGGCGACGATCCCAGGGTCGCCGACCTCCGCGCCGGCTTCACCAACTACCCCGCCGCCCGCCGCCCGCCCTTCGTCCTCATCGGCGCCACCTTTGCCAGCGACTACTACTGGCACGGCAGGATCATGACCCGGTACGCGCGCGACTGGGTCCGTCTCTACACCCAGGGCAAGGGCGTCTTCGCGACCTCCGAGATGGAAGACGCCGGCTTCATGAACGCTCTCGAGCGCCTGCATGCCATGCATCGCGTCGACATCGATCGCGTAATGGTCCTGCGCACCGGCAGCAACTACACCGAGCAGCGCCCCGGCCACACGGCCGTCGAGTCCGTCACCGCACCCTTCATCGGCATGCACATCGCCCTCGAGTCCGCCTACCTCTGCGGTAGCACCGTGCTGCACAACATCCTCGTCCACTGGGACACCACCTACGCCCACATCCCCGGCGACTAGAGCATTTCTCCTCTGGGTGTACAGCGAAACCACAGCCCTTAACGCTGTTTTCCCCAAAGAAGAAAAACGGCATCTCATGCCTCGTCCAGCGCACAATAACGGGAGCATGCTCTAGCCTCTCCTGCAGTCCGGGGACTAGACTCTTAGTAGCCCGCAAGTTCGCAAGTTCGCCTGTTCACCTGAAATGAACCATTCACCCCACGAAGCTTGATGCGTTCCGCGCTCACTCCCGAGTGAGCCAAGACAAAACTACGATGGCCACACCCGTAATCACGCCTGAAGCCGCCTGTTCACCCTCCCTCCTCCACGACAAGCTTTTAAACTCCTCTTCCGGCAAGTGGGGGTCCATCCTCTTCGGCATCCTGCTCGTGGGTGGCGTCCTCTACATCGGGAACAGTCTTTCGGCCGACCTCGCGAGCGTTCATTCCCCCTCGGTCTTCCCCTTCATTCTGCTGGGCATCGCGCTCATCATCGCGCTCGGCTTCGAGTTCGTTAACGGCTTCCTTGACACCGCCAACGCCGTCGCCACCGTCATCTACACCCACTCACTCGAGCCCCACGTCGCCGTGGTCTACTCCGGCATCCTGAACTTCATCGGCGTGCTTCTCAGCTCCGGTGCCGTGGCCTTCGCGATCATCAGCCTTCTACCCATTGAGCTCTTCCTCAAGGTCAGCAAGGGCTCCGACTTCTCCATGGTCTTCGCGCTGCTGCTCGCGGCGATCGTCTGGAACCTCGCCACCTGGTGGAAGGGTCTCCCGGTCTCCAGTTCCCACACCATGATTGGCTCGATCCTCGGCGTCGGCATCGCCAACCAGCTCATGCAGGGCAGCGGCCACGCCGACGGCCTCGACTGGGGGCAGGTCAAGAAGGTCTTCGAAGCCCTGCTGATCTCGCCGCTGGTTGGCTTCGTCTTCGCCGGCCTGGTTCTGTTGATCTTCAAGCTGGTCGCCCGCGACCCGCGCCTGTTCAAAGCGCCCGAAGGTACAGCCCCTCCGCCGTTCTACATTCGCGCGCTGCTGATCCTCACCTGCGGCGGCGTCTCCTACGCGCATGGCTCCAACGATGGACAGAAGGGCATGGGCCTCATCATGCTCATCCTCGTCGGCACTGTCCCCACCGCCTACGCGATCAACCATAACGCCAGCCCCGGGGAGATTCAGGGCTTCGCCGCCGCCTCCACCCAGGTCGCCGGCGCCATCAGCCATTACGTCGATCCCGCAGCAACGGCAGCAGCAGCCCAGCCCGAACTCGAGCACTTCGTCGCCACCAGGAAGTACGAGCCCAGCGTCATGCTCGCCCTCCAGCAGCAGGTCACAACCATCCGCAACGAGGCCACCTTCTATGGTTCCATCGGTGGCGTTCCCGCCAACATGCAGGCCAGCGTCCGCAGCCAGATGTACCTGACCAGCGAAACCCTGCGCCTGCTCCCCAAAGCTGTTGGAGCACCGAAGATCGCCCCTGCCGACGCCAGGATCATGTCAGCCTACAAGGGCTTCCTCGATCGATCCACTCGCTTCATCCCCCTTTGGGTGAAGGTTGCCGTCGCGCTCGCACTCGGTCTCGGCACCATGGTCGGATGGAAGCGCATCGTCATCACCGTCGGCGAAAAGATCGGCAAAACCCACCTCACCTACGCCCAGGGAGCCTCCGCGCAACTCGTCGCCATGTGCACCATCCTGGTGGCCGACACCTACGGTCTTCCCGTCAGCACCACCCACGTGCTTAATTCCGGAATCGCCGGCACCATGACCGCCAACGGCAGCGGCCTGCAGTGGTCCACCATCCGCAACATCGCCATGGCCTGGGTATTCACCCTCCCCATCGCTGCGCTGCTCTCCGGCTCCCTCTTCTGGCTCTTCAACAAGATCGCCGGCTAGCCCACCTTCCGGCTCACAACAAGATGGGTGCCGGGTTGATACACTCTACCCTGCACACCCATGAGCCTTAAAGCCAAGATCGAAGCCGTCATCTACGCGTCAGAAGAGCCCGTCACGCTCGCCCAACTCACCGGCCTGCTCGGCGAAGAAGGCCAGGCCGAGCTCGAAACCCTCGCCGCCCAGCAGCAGTCTCTCGCTCTCGAAGACGAATCGGCAACGGACTCCGACCAGCCGGAGACGATCGACGACGCCGAAGCCCTCAACGCGGAAACCATCAACCCCGTCGCGGTCCTCGAAGCCGAGTCTCCTGCCGCCGAGACCGAAGACTCTGAGAGTCCGGCCTCTGAGGCCGAGTCCCCAGCCGCCGAGACCCCAATCGCCGAGACACCGGCCGCCGAGCAGCCTGAACCCTCCGCCGACGACGAGAAGAAGCTCGCGCGCGACGCCGCCAGCGAGGCCAAATCCCGCGAGCGCAAGCTCCGCGACTACTTCCGCTCCATCCTCGAAGAGCTCATCGCCGACTACGCCAATGGCGACCGCGGCCTCGAGATCCGCGAGGTCGCCGGCGGCTTCCGCCTGGGCACCAAGGCCGAGTACCACGATGCCGTCCGCGGCTTCGTCAAGAGCCTCAAGCCCCCGCTGAAGCTCACCCTGCAGGCCCTCGAGACGCTCGCCGTCGTCGCCTACAAGCAGCCCGTCACCGCCCCCGAGGTCTCCGAGATTCGTGGCGTCGACTCCGCCGGCGTGCTCGGCTCGCTCCTGGCGCGCAAGCTCGTCACCACCGCCGGCCGCAAGCAGGTCATCGGCCGCCCCATCCTCTACAAGACCACCAAGGACTTCCTCCTCCGCTTCGGCCTCAAAGACATCAACGAGCTTCCCAGCATCGAAGAGTTTGAGAAGATGGCCGGCGAGCTCAACGAAGCCGTTCAGGAGGAGATCCAGATGGAAGAACACAGACAGGCGAACGACGTGTCTCCCGACGAAACATCCGCTGACAGCACCGGCGGCAGTCCTCCTCTGGACGAACTCAACGCCGCTCCCGCTCCCACGCACATCGAGCACGACACGCCCGAAGACCTCCTCAGCGACAAGTCCACTGCTCTCGGGGGTCACAACCGTGAGCATCAGTACCCCTCCCAGGTCGAACCGATGGCGGACGTTCATTCGTCTCAGGCCGACGGAACTCCCGAAGACGACGAATAACACCCCGCTTCGACCCTCGCCGTCCGCGCAGGACTTTACCCTCGCCGTCCGCGCAGGACCTGCGACTTTTGGGTTGTTTGTGCGTCTTATAAGCATACGATTTTGTGCAAGAGGCATTATGGACAACCGCAATAATCCCATCATCATCGACGGGCGCAACGACAGCCGCAACAGCTTCGGCGCTGTTCCCCAGACCCGCGCCGTTCCCGCGCTGCTCAGCCAGGTGCTGGTCATCGCCTCGCTGGGTTTCTTCACCTCGGCGGTAGGCGTCTACCTCGCGCCACCCGCCTTCGCCGGCGGCATGTTCTGGGTCTGCGTCATCGCCACCTTCGCGCTGATCTTCGCCATCCGCGCCACGCGCAAAACCCCCGTTCTCTCCTTCGGCCTCTTCCTTCTACTGGCGCTGGCGATGGGCTTTGAGATCAGCCCCTGGATCAACATGCTGCTGCACACCGGCCACAGCAACGCGGTCTTCAACGCCGCGCTGACCACCGCCGTCGGCATGGGCTGCCTGGGCATCGGCGCGCAGATCTTCAACTTCGACTACCGCCGCGTCGCCAACTACGCCTACGCCGCGCTTCTGGTCCTGGTGCTGGTCGGCGTCCTCAGCATGTTCTTCCACTTCGTCTCGCCCAACGTCTATTCCTACGCGACGCTGGCCATCTTCAGCGTGCTCGTCGTAGTGGACTTCATGCGCATCCGCCAGGGTGGCGACGGTGCCACCGCCGTCGAGCTCGCCCTGAGCATCTACCTCGACGGCATCAACATCTTCCTCGCCCTCACCCAGATTTTCTCCGGCCGCCGCGACTAACCCGTCTCCGCTCGTAGAGAACCGCTTATCTCCAAACAGGAGATACTGAGACTGTGCAAAACAGTAGATAATCAAACTGTGCCTGCAAACCACGGCACCAGATCGTCCCGACCGCGATGAGCCTCTCCGCAGTCAGAAAGCCCAACACCATGAGCAAGTCCCCCACTCCCAAGCCACAGGAATCCGCAGCCCCCCGCGGCGACCGTCTCCAGAAGATCCTCGCCCAGGCCGGCATCGCCAGCCGCCGCGCCGCCGAGGCCATCATCCTCGAAGGCCGCGTCGTCCTCAACGGCCAGATCGTCACCGAGCTCGGCACCCGCGCCGACATTACCCGCGACCACATCCGCGTCGACGGCAAGCTTCTCCACGGCCCCGAACCCACCAAGTACTTCATGGTCAACAAGCCGCGCGGTTACGTCACCACGCTCGACGACCCCGAGCACCGCCCCACCGTCATGCAGCTCCTCGGCCAGGACTCGCAGAAGAAGACCACCGGCGAGCACTTGAAGCTCCCGCGCCTCTATCCCGTCGGCCGCCTCGACTACCTCTCCGAGGGCCTGCTGCTGATGACCAACGACGGCGACCTCGCCAACAAGCTCTCCAAGGCCGCCACCGGCGTGCTCAAGACCTACCTCGTCAAGGTCTCCGGCGCGCCCACCGACGCCGCCATCGACCAACTCCGCCGCGGCATCATGATCGACCGCGGCCGCCTCGCCGACACCCGCAGCACCGGCCGCCGCGACCGCGTCCTCACCCAGCCCGCCAAGATCGAGCAGGTCCGCCGGGGCGAAAACCCCTGGTTCGAGGTCACGCTCACCGAAGGCCGCAACCGCCAGCTGCGCAAGATGTTCGAAGAGATCGGCAACCACGTCGAGAAGATCCGCCGCATCGGTTACGGCGCGCTCACCCTCGACGTACCTCCCGGCGGCTTCCGCGAACTCCTCCCCGGCGAAGTCCAGGCCCTCAACCGCGCCGCTGCCGGCAAAAAAGTCGAGCGCAAGAAGGTCCTTCCCGAGGCTGCACAGCTCAAGAAGCCCGTTCCCCCAAAGCGTGGCAAATCGCGTAGCTTTGGCGGCCCAGCTCGCAAGCGGTCCTCCTAACCCATCGAATAATCGAAGCCGAATAGCGCGCCACCGGTTAATTCATCTCCTCGCATGGCAACGTATCTCCCGCAACTCACCGTCTTACCGCGAGAGGTACTCTTTCATGCACAGCATCAAGTACGGTCTCATTGCCGCAGCCACTGCGGCTGTTTTCCTGCTGATCCCCGCAACTCCTTCGCACGCCCAGGTTTCTGTGACCTTCGGCGCTGAGCCAAGCTGCCCTTACGGCTATTACGACTACGCCCCCTACAACTGCGTGCCCGATGGTTACTACGGGCCGGAATGGTTTAACGGCGGTGTCTTCATCGGTACGGGTCACTGGTTCCATGGCCCTTCCAACTTCCGCGGCAACGTGAACAACAACTATGATCCCCAGCACGGCTACAAGGGGAACATGCCTGGACGCGGCGAGGCTGCGTCTCACCAAGGTGCCGCCCAGGACTTCAGGGGCAATGAGTCTCGCGACGGTCGCGGTCACGCCGGGGGTGGAGATAAGAGGTAATTTCTCCACCGATCTACCAACCAACCCCCTATGTAGTCAACTGCATAGGGGGTTTTTTCATCCGCACTCTTTGCAACTTTTCGTTATGATTCGGTTTCTTATCGAACGGAGGTTCTTTTTATGCGTGCAATTAAGACTCTTCTCGTTACAACAGCAGTTGCGCTCGCACTCTTTCTCATGCCAGTCCCCAAGGCAAACGCCCAGGTCTCTCTTGGCGTAGAAATTAGTGGCCCGGCTCCGATGTGCCCCTATGGCTACTTTGACTACTCGCCCTATGATTGCGCTCCCTATGGCTACTACGGTCCCGAGTGGTTCAACGGCAGCGTCTTCCTCGGTGCCGGCCCCTGGTTCCATGGTCCCCGCGATTTCTACGGCAACGTGAATCACGCCTACGACCCGCACTTTGGCTACCACGGCGCTTTGCCCGGCCACGGCGCGTATCGCGAGCCGGACGATCACTTCCAGAGCTTCCACGCCACGCACGAGCGTGATGGCCAGGGACACGAGCGCGAACGTCGCTAACAGTTAAACCCTAACCCACTCCTAACAGCCCTGCGCAGGATCTAACCCATCCCCGCAGGGCTTTTCTACGTCCACAATGCATCTCCCGCAGTGGTCAATGCGGGAACAACCAGACCAACGGAACTCCCCCTTGACCACTGTGTTACACTGGTCTTGCGTTGGAAATACTTACGCAGGGCACCGCGGGCAGATGACTCCCAATGGATTCGAGTCTGGCCAGAGACCGCGAGCGCCACATACCCCACCCACCGCCCGTTATCTAAGCGTTGGTTGCTCTGGCTAGCAGGCCGTTCACAGGAACGGGCCTCGCCGTGCAGCAGCAGTGCTTACATCGCAACACTCAAGCAATGCTGAAACTGGAATCCACGCATAAGCTCGCAAGCCGCCTTTCGTGCGCTTGCCTGCGATCCGCGTCTCTGCATTCATTCGCTCGCTCGTTTACCCATTACAAAGGAAAACCTTGTCTACCCTTACCCTCGATTCCATTTTGAACCCTGAACCACTGCAGGTCTCGCGTCACATTTCGGCGACCACCGAAGAAGCCTCGGCCATTACGTTTGCCGACTTCCAGATCTCCGACTCCCTCAAGGCGCGCCTCGCTGCCGCCGGCTTTGTCACACCCACGCCCGTGCAGGCCGGAGCGATCCCGCCCGCACTCGAAGGCGACGACATTCTCGCCACCGCCTCCACCGGCACCGGCAAGACCCTCAGTTTCCTCATCCCCATGATCGAGCGCCTCGAAGAGATCTCCGTTCCCTCGACGCGCGGCAAGAAGACACCTGTCCTCTCGCTCATCCTTCTGCCCACCCGCGAGCTCGCCATGCAGGTTCTCGAAGCCTTCCACAAGATCTGCCCGACGCTCAAAACTGACGCCGTGCTGGTCTGCGGTGGCCTCTCCGAGAACACCCAGATCGAGCAGATCGGTCGCGGTCCGCGCCTGATCGTCGCCACCCCTGGACGTCTTGAAGACTTCCTCCGGCGCAAGGCCATCAACCTCAAGGACGTCGACATGCTCGTCCTCGACGAAGTCGATCGCATGCTGGACATGGGCTTCCTCCCGTCGATCAAGCGCATCGTCGCAGCGCTCCCCAAGGACCGCCAGACCATGTGCTACTCGGCCACGCTGGACGCCAACATCCGCGAGATCGTCAAGGACTATGTTCAATCGCCAGTCCGTGTCGAGATCGGCCTGACATCGCATCCCGTCGACAGCGTAGAGCTTCGCGTCTACACCGTCATGCAGGATCAGAAGCTCTCCCAACTCGACAAGATGCTCAACGAAGAAGAGGGCACCTACCTCGTCTTCTCGCGCACCAAGCACGGCGCCGACCGCATCGGTCGCAAGCTCGAGAAGCTCGGCCATGAGATCGAGATCATCCACGGCGACCGCTCACAATCGCAGCGCAGCGCCGCCCTCAAGAGCTTCGCCACGGGCCGCAGCCGCGTCCTGGTGGCTACAGATGTTGCGGCGCGCGGCATCGACATCTCAAACATCGCGCACGTCGTCAACTACGATCTGCCCAATGGCTCGGACGATTTCGTTCACCGCATCGGCCGCACCGGCCGTGCCGGCGCCAGCGGCATTGCCAGCACCTTCGTCACGCCGCTCGAGAAGGGCGACGCCCGCAAGCTGGAGCGCGAGCTGAAAATCAAGTTCGAGTGGCACGAGGCCGACAAGAATCTTGCCAAGGAAGAGCGCAATAAGCCGATCGACCTCAGCAAGCCGTCCAACGACCTGCTCCAGATGGAGACCCGCAGCTGGAAGAACGCCGACGGAACCTCCAGCGAGCCCGCCCCCTACTCCGCACCGCAGCGTTCGCGCAGCGGCTCGGGTGGTGGCTTCGGCCGTTCGAGCTCCGGTGGACGCTCCAGCGGTGGACGCCCGCAGGGTGGCAACTCTGGCCGCCCCGCCGGTCGTCGCACCGGCGGCGGCACCCGCGGTCGCTAAACCGTAAGCTCACACACCAATACCAAGGGCGGGGATCATTTCCCGCCCTTGATATTTAACTTCTCGTTCCATGTCGGCATCTTGCACCGCAACGCTCTCTGAGTGCACAATCCTCCCTATGCCTCTCGACAATCTCAGCAAGACCTCCATCTCCACCACCGACGCACCCGCCGCCATCGGCCCCTACTCGCAGGCCGTTCGCGTCGGCGACACGCTCTACACCTCCGGCCAGATCCCCATCGATCCCGCCACCGGCAATCTCGTCCCCGGCGGCATCGCCGAGCAGACCACCCGCGTCCTCGACAACCTCAAGGCCGTTCTCACCGCCGCCGGCCTCGATCTCGCCCACGTCGTCAAGACCACCGTCTTTCTCAAAGACCTGGCCGACTTCGCCGCGATGAACGCCATCTACGCAAAGTACTTCGCCCCGGAGGGCGTAGTCGCACCCGCGCGTTCCACCGTGCAGGTCGCCGCCCTGCCCAAAGACTCCCTCGTTGAGATCGAGTGCATCGCCAAGGGGCCCTCAGCCTTCTAGCCAGCCTCCGCATGACCGCGAGTCCGCCCCGCCCGCACTGCATCCAATCAAGCGAGGAGAACCACCATGCCGACCATCCCCCCTGCTGGCCCGCTCAGCGACGCCGCCATCGAAGAGATCACGCACAAGGAGATCACGCACCAGGCGCCCGCGAAGGGAACAAAGACCGACGCCGAGTGGCGCCAGCAGCTCACCCCCGAGCAATACCATGTCCTCCGCGAGAAGGGCACCGAGCGCCCCTTCACCGGGGCTCTGGTCGACAACCACGCCGACGGCTTCTATCACTGCGCCGCCTGTGACGCCTCACTCTTCAAGTCCGACACCAAATTCGACTCCGGCTGCGGCTGGCCCAGCTTCTTCGACCCCATTACCAGCGACGCCGTCGAGCTCCACGAGGACAGCACGCTGGGGATGCGTCGCATCGAGGTCACCTGCGCAGCCTGCGGCGGTCACCTCGGCCACGTCTTCCCCGACGGCCCCAACCCCACCGGCCAGCGCTACTGCATCAACTCCGCCTCACTCAAGTTCGAAGGACAGTGAGCTAGCAGTAGATCCAACATGAAAACGCCCCAGCCTGCATCATCATGCAGGCTGGGGCGTCTCTACTGATCTTATTAAGAATTTAAAAATGTGTGCGCGAAGGCTTGAAGTCCAGCAGCCAACCTCGGCCGCTCTACTCCTTACTCCCTACTCGCGATTCACTAACCCTTGACGATCTTGCCGGTCTTGATGCAGCTCGTGCAGACCTTCACCCGCTTCGAGTTGCCGTTCGTCACCGACTTAACCGACTGCAGATTCGGGTTCCAGCGCCGACGTGTAACGTTGTGCGCGTGCGAGACGTTATTACCGAACTGCGGCCCCTTGCCGCAAAGCTCACATACCTGTGCCATGACATCACTCCAAAAATCAAAACTTGTTTCGCATACTTCCAGAGAACTCCACGCGCATCACAGACCTTTGTTCCGGTCCTGAGATCCCAGACGGCTTTGAAGTCGAGACTTCCCGCGGGGGTGAGGTGAGTGGTAGGCACGAGCGGATTCGAACCGCTGACCTCTACCGTGTCAAGGTAGCGCTCTAACCAACTGAGCTACGCGCCTCTGGTGCGTCGTTTCAGTGTAACCGGACTCCCGCCCTGACCGCAACCTTCGGCGATCAGAAACCGATGGCCCAGCTGGCTCTTTCGCAGGGAACCGTTGGCTTCAGCCCGCGGAATTCGTTCCGCGCAAGAATGGGCTTTCGCCCCGCAGCCCGCTCTACCCCTGTGGCGGCGCGATCACCCGCACCGGCTCCGACACTCTCCGAATCACGATCCACGCATACTCCGCCGCCGACACCGGCGCCAGCGCCGCAATCGTCCACAGCAGCACATTCCGCAGCGCCTCCAGTCCCGACCGCGGAATCACCTCGTAGGTCATCACCGTCAGCACGCCCAGGATCTGCACCAGCGTATTCAGCTTCCCCAGCTGGCTCGGCTGGAAGTCGCGCAGCGTACTCGTCGCAAACAACAGCGTCGCAATCAGCAGAATCCCCAGGTCGCGGCTCAGCACCAGCACCGTCACATACCGCGGAATCGCTCCCACATGCGTCAGCACCACAAACAGCGTGCTCAGCAGCAACTTGTCCGCGATCGGATCCAGATACTGCCCCAGCTTCGTGCGCTGTTCCAGCACGCGCGCCAGCAGCCCGTCCAGTCCGTCGCTCACCCCTGCTATCCACAGCAGCGCAAACGCCAGCCCCCAGTGCCCGTTCAGGATCGTTATTACCAGAAACGGCAGCACAAACAACCGCAGCATTGTCAGCAGGTTAGGCGCGGCTCGAAATTGTCGTAGGTCAGTCACAAACGCTCAAAAAACCATCGGACATCACGTCCGGAAGATACATCATGTTAGCCGATTTTTACGTCGGTCACACTCCAAATCAATCTCCGACCACTTTGGTCTTGCTTCCAATCCTTCTATTCCGTACACTGAATTTGGCGGAAGTCTGCACTGCAATCTCCCATGCGCCGCAACCTCCGCCCACACACTCCTATGCTACGGCTCACAAAAAAAGCGGACTACGGCCTCATGGCCCTCAAATATCTTGCCGAGCAGGCCTATCTTGCCGAGCAGGCCGGCAGCGACGCCCGCAACTCCGGCGCCCGCTCCGCCAAGGACATCGCCGAGGCCTACCATATCCCGCCGCAGCTTCTTGCCAAGATCCTCCAGACCCTCGCCCGCGCCGGTCTGCTCCTCTCGCACGCCGGCACCAACGGCGGCTACGCCCTGGCCCGCGCTGCAGCCGATATCTCCGCCTTCGAAGTCATCCGTGCCATCGACGGCCCGCTGTTCATCACCAGCTGCATTACGATTCACGGAACCTGCGACCTCGCCGGCCATTGCACCATCAAAGAGCCGCTGCGCAAGGTCAACGACAGCATCACCGACCTGCTCTCGGGCATCAGCGTCGCCGATCTCATCGAGCCCGCGGACCAACTCCCCGCGCCGATGGCCGGTGGCCTGATCTCCATCGAACGCTGAGTTTTGACGGAAACACGAACAACGGGTTTTTACGGCAACACGAACACCGGCGCACAGCGCCACATCTTAGGAGCAAACACCATGACTGAAACACCCGGATTGAATATCACCCAGTCGCACCACACCCTCCCCGCGGGCGTCAAGCTTCCCATCTACATGGACAACCACGCGACCACGCCGCTGGATCCCCGCGTCCTCGCGGCCATGATGCCCTACCTCACGGGCATCTTCGGCAACGCCGCCAGCCGCAACCACTCCTTTGGCTGGGAGGCCGAGCAGGGCGTCGAAAAGGCCCGCGAGCAGATCGCCCGCCTCATCGGCGCGACCTCCAAGGAGATCATCTTCACCTCCGGCGCCACCGAGAGCACCAACCTCGCCCTCAAGGGAGTCGCCGAGATGTACAAGGAGCGCGGCAACCACATCATCACCCAGGTCACCGAGCACAAGGCCACGCTCGACACCTGCAAGCGCCTCGAAAAGTCCGGCTTCCGTGTCACCTATCTCCCCGTCCAGGCCGACGGCCTCATCGATCTTGAAGACCTCAAGCGCGCCATCGTGACCGAGGGCCCGGACAAGACCATCCTCGTCTCCATCATGTACGCGAACAACGAGATTGGTGTCATCCAGCCCATCCAGGAGATCGGCAAGCTCTGTCACGAGAAGGGCATCATCTTCCATTGCGACGCCGTTCAGGCCGTCGGCAAGATCCCGGTCAACGTCCTCACCGACAACATCGACCTGATGTCCATCTCCGGCCACAAGCTCTACGGGCCTAAAGGTGTTGGAGCGTTGTATGTGCGCAGACGCAACCCGCGCGTCCAGCTCGCCGAGCAGATCAACGGCGGCGGCCACGAGCGCGGCATGCGCTCGGGTACGCTGAACGTCCCCGGCATCGTCGGTCTCGGCGCCGCCTGCGAGATCTGCCAGAACGAGATGGCCGCCGAAGCCGTCCGCGAGCAGGAACTCCGCGACTACCTCCGCGCCAAGCTCGAGAACGCGCTCGACTACACCCAGGTCAACGGCAACATGGAGCACCACCTGCCCGGCAACCTCAACATGAGCTTCATCTATGTTGAAGGCGAGTCGCTGCTGATGGGCATCAACGACATCGCGGTCTCGTCCGGCTCGGCCTGCACCTCGGCCACGCTTGAGCCCAGCTACGTCCTCAAGGCCCTCGGCCTCGGCGACGACGTCGCTCACAGTTCCATCCGCTTCGGTCTCGGCCGCTTCAACACCAGGGCCGAAGTCGACTACGTCGCCGACAAGATCATCGACGTCGTCCAACATCTCCGCGAGCTCTCCCCGCTCTACGAGATGGTCAAAGAAGGAATCGATCTCAGCAAGATCGAGTGGGCCGCGCACTAAGCTTCTCGGAGGGAGCGGGGGGCCTTCAGGCCCCTGAATTCCGCCAATAGGCAAGGGGGCTTTAGCCCCGGAATCTTCAACCCGGCGCATCCCACCGCACCGGCGCAACATCCAACGAATGCAACGAGGGACACAACCATGGCATACAGCGAAAAGGTAGTCGATCACTACGAGCATCCCCGCAACGTCGGCACGCTCGACAAGAGCAGCTCCGAAGTTGGCACCGGCCTTGTCGGCGCACCTGAGTGCGGCGACGTCATGCGCCTCCAGATCAAGGTCAATCCCGAGACCCAGATCATCGAAGACGCCAAGTTCAAGACCTTCGGCTGTGGCTCGGCCATCGCCTCCAGCTCCCTCGCCACCGAGTGGGTCAAGGGCAAGACGGTCGCCGAGGCCCTCACCATCTCCAACACCGACATCGTCAAGGAGCTCGCGCTTCCTCCGGTTAAGATCCACTGCAGCGTTCTCGCAGAAGACGCGATTCGTGCAGCGATTGGCGACTGGAAGCACAAGAACGGCGTCGCCGAAGAAGCACCTGCCGCCGTCGCCGCTCACTAAGCCACCCTTTCTCCCAGGGGGCCCCACCCATGACAGCTCCATCGTCATGGGTGGGGCGCAACACTCCGCGTAACCCAGGCTCGAAGCGGCTTCATCGCGGCAGGATTGGGTTGCCTTTGTTCTTGCTTTTCTCGCTGTCATTCCCATAGGAAATCTGCTTCTCGTTCGTACCAGCACAACGCTTATGCCGACCATCTCCATCTCGCCCACCACCAGCCAGTCCATGAGCGCGCCCGCGCCCGAGACCAACAAGGACCCTCTCGCGGGCATGACCCTGCTCACCGCCGAGGGCCAGCAGCCCCGCGCCAAGGCCGCCATCGAGATCACGAAGAACGCCCTCAAACGCATCCGCGTTGCGATGGCCAAAGAGGGCGTCTCCCCCGACCAGGGCGGTCTGCGCGTCGGCATTCAGGGCGGCGGCTGCAGCGGTCTCAGCTACAGCATCCGCTTCGACACCCAGCCCCGCGAGCGCGACCGCACCTTCGTCTTCGGCGCCGGCGTCGAGACACCCAACGACCCCTCGGGCGCCAGGCCGGTCCGCATCTTCGTCGACCCCAAGAGCTTCCTCTACCTCGCCGGCATGGTCCTCGACTTCGAAGAGACCCTCATGCGCCAGGGCTTCAACTTCATCAACCCCAACTCCACCAAGAGCTGCGGCTGCGGCTCCAGCTTCTCCGCTTAAGAAACTTCGCAAATACATTCTCACGTAGAATTCGACCATGTTCAAAATGTGGCGATGGGTGGTTCTGCTTATGTTTGCGGCAGTCGCTGCAAACATTGCTTATGCAGCTAAGAATCCTGTGTGGCTCAATGGCAAGGTCCTGGACACAGAGCGCAACAGATACTTCGCGGGAACGATAAACAACTCAAGCGAATCTGGTTCTGTCTACGCGAACGGCAATAGTGGAAGCTATCAAGGCACGACGAGCGGATCGAACATAGCCGTCTATCGTGTCTATGCGAATTATGTAATCGACGGCGGAGACATCGTTTATCTATTGGAGGAGCGCCTGCACTTTCGTTGGTCTAAAGCTGCAAACCTAACTGTGAATGGGCCAATCAAGTACTACGTGGACGGTCGCAAGATGCACTTCATTGACGACCAAGGTAAAGAGCGCACAGTAGAAATTACTAAGAAAACACTCAAGCAACCATAAGGCAGTAAATGCGTGAATATCTGGTCATTTTCGAACGCGGCAAAGACGGTGGATGGGGCGCCTACGCTCCTGATCTCCCCGGCCTCGGTGTGGCTGCTGAAACTCGCGAGGAAGTTGCCACGCTGATCCGCGACGGTATCAAGATCTACCTTGAAGAGCTCGCAGAAGGCGGCCTGCCCATCCCCGAGCCCATCACTACAGCCGAGCGCATCGCCGTAGCCGCCTAGCTACTTCGAGCTCACAATCGTATTACTCACCGGCAGGTGATACATCTGCATCAGCAGCTGTTTATACGCATCCATCGGCGGCAGAAACAGCGTCGCCCTGCGTACATCGAGCCCCGCCGCATCCTCGACTCCAAACATCGCCATCGCACCATCCACATACTTGAACTGCGTGCCATAGCGCTGCAGCCTGCTCTCGCTCACCAGCTCTTTATCGACCACCAGCGCCAGCGCCGACCCGTCGATCTTCCCCGTATCCGCCAGCTCCTCCAGCTGCGGCAGCAAAGCCAACTGCCACGCATGATCCCGCGTATGCGTCAGGATCGTCATCGCCGCATTCGACGCATCGATTCCCACCAGCGCAATCGTCGGCCAACCCTCCTTCGCGACGATCTCCTTCAACCGCGCCGTCAGCCCCGCATCGATCTCCGCGAGATTCCTCGCCATCTCCAGCTTGCCGCTGTTCTTCGGCTGGCCATGCACAATCCCGCGCGCGTCCTGATCCTTATCGCCCATCGCGAGCAACGTAGCGCGCAACGCCGCATCTGTGCCCGGCCCATTGCGCTCAATCAACTGCGCATGACGCCTCTGCATATCGATTGCCCACGGCGCACTCTTCCAATCCGAGTCACTCGCCGCCGTCCTCGCAACCATCGGCGGCTGCGCCCCACCCGCAACCGGACCCCACACAAACATCGACACAGACAGCACAAGCGGCACCAACACGGCAGGCTTCAACATTTCCCCAGTGTACGTCCGCACCCAAAACCCGCGACAGGTAATCTAACAACAGCATGAGCGCTACCGACTACTTCACTCTCTTCGGACTCCCGCAGCACCTGCACCTCGACCTCGCCGCGCTCGAGAAGACCTTCTACGCGCAATCGCGCAAGCTGCACCCCGACCGCTTCGCCGCCCAGCCCGCAGCCGAGCAGCAGGCCGCGCTTGCCGCCAGTTCGCAGCTCAACGACGCCTACCGCACCCTCCGCGACCCCATCGCCCGCACCGAGTACCTGCTCTCGCTCCAGGGCATCCAGCTCGAAGAGCAATCCCGCGCCGCCACCGACGCAGCCAAGGCCTCCGGAACAGCCAAAAAGCAGGTCGCTCCCCCCGACCTCCTCGAAGAGGCCTTCGAGCTCAACATGGCCCTCGAAGAGATGCGCGCCGCACAAAGCGCCCAGCACCCGGACCCCAACACGCGCGCCGACATCGAAGCCGCGCGCGAAAAGTTCACCGCCATGCTGGCCGAAATCCAGCAGCAGCTCGAAGCCCTCTGGTCGCAGTGGGACACCGCCGTCGACGCCAACGACGCCCCCGCCAAAGACGCCGCCAAGCTCGCCATGGTCGCACTTCTCAACCGCCGCAGCTACATCCGCAACCTGGTCCGCGACGTCAATGCCGCGCTCGAATAGCGCATCCCCACAAACGCATCCCCGCCTGCGACGTCTCTCAGGCGCTCAACATCTAACTTCCCGGAGGAAACACCCATGCCACTTGTACGTATCTCGGTTCGCGACGCCATGCCCATCACCAAACGCCGCCTGGTAGCAGACGCAGTCTACGACGCCATGCGCGCCACCATCGGCATTCCCGAAGGCGATCGCTTCATCATCCTGTCCGCGCACTCGCAGGACGAGTTATTCGTCGATCCCAACTTCAAGGACATGAAGCGCACCGCCGACTTCGCACTCATCCACATCACCCTGCGCCGCGGCCGCACCGTTGAGGCGAAGCAGGCGCTCTTTGCCGAGATAGCGAGTCTTCTCGCAGAGCGCGCAGCCATCGCTCCGGACAACACCATGATCGTCCTCGCCGAGAACGACGCCGCCGACTGGTCCTTCGGACGCGGCGAAGCTCAGTTCGTACTGCAGCAGCCGCCCGCGACGCCCTCCTCGCACTAGGCTCCGAAGGATCAATCGTCCCCTGGAGCCGCCAATGAACGCCGCCGTCGTCCACGCCTTCGATGTGCCGCCGCGTTACGCCACCTTCGCCGATCCCCTAGCCGCAGACGGCGAGACGCTGGTGAACGTGACGGCCGCGGCGCTGCATCCGATCGTGAAGGCCCTTGCCAACGGCACGCACTACGGCAGCACCGGCGAGCTTCCCTTCATCCCCGGAGTCGACGGCGTCGGTCGTCTCGCCGACGGCAGCCACGTCTACTTCGGCAGCGCGCGCCCTCCCTTCGGCAGCTTCGCCGAACGAGCGCTGGCCACGAATCGCATGATCGTGCCGTTGCCCGGCGGGCTCGACGACGCAACTGCCGCCGGCATCGCAAATCCCGCCATGTCCTCGTGGGTAGCTCTCAGTGCTCGAGCGAAGTTCGTCGCGGGCGAGAGCGTTCTCATTCTGGGCGCAACCGGCGTCGCCGGACAGCTCGCCGTGCAGATCGCCAAACGCCGCGGCGCGCGACGCGTCGTTGCCGTCGGCCGCAACCCGCAGGCCCTCGCTCAGCTAACGAGCCTCGGCGCCGACGCCGTCATCTCCCTCGACCAGGACCGCGATTCCCTCGTCGCCGCCTTCCGCCGCGAGTTCGAAGCAGGCGTGGATATCGTGCTCGACTATCTCTGGGGCAGCCCCGCCGAAGCCGTGCTCGGCGCTCTCTCGCAAAAAGGGCTCCATCATGCCGCCTCCCGCGTCCGCTTCGTTCAGATCGGCAACAGCGCGGGCGCAACCATCTCGCTGCCTGCGGCCATCCTGCGCAGCTCCGGTCTGGAACTCATCGGCAGCGGCTTTGGCAGCGCCTCGCTCGATCAGATTCGTCAGGCCATCGCCGAGTTCTTCGCACTCACCGCCAAAGAGCCTGTCCATTTCGGCATCAAGACCGCACCGTTGCGCGACGTCGAAGCCCGCTGGGACGCGCCCGAACCAGCCGTTCGCCTCGTCTTCCAGCTCTGACCGAACCCACAATTCAAACCCATCGGTCGATCTCCGCCCATATCTCGGACAAATTCCGTCGGATATAGGACAATAGACCTTGGCGCGTCCTTTTGATCCTGTAGCGTACGCGCCCACGAAAGCAGAGGAAGCAGTGCCAGAACAGCATCCAGCACAGCACCGCACCGTCGCCCCCGTTGTGGGGATCGATCTCGGCACCACCAACTCGCTCATTGCATTCATGCAGGGCGACACCCCGGTCGTCATCCCCGGCGAAGACGGCACGACCATCGTCCCCTCGGTCGTCGCCTTCGATCAGGACACGGCGAATGGCTTCTCGGTCGGAAACGCCGCGCGCAGCGTGCTGCTCACCAACTCCGCCAACGCCGTCTACTCCGTCAAGCGCCTCATGGGCCGCGACCTCACCGACGTCCAGCCCGAGCTCAAGCACTTCCCCTTTCATTTGGCGCCTGATCTTAAGCCCGGCGAAGTCCTCAAGCTCAACGTCGGCGGCCTCACCCTCACACCGCCCGAAATCTCCGCCTACATTCTCCTGCAACTCAAGAAGAACGCCGAACGCTTCTTCGGCACGGAAGTAACCAAGGCCGTCATCACCGTCCCCGCCTACTTCAACGACGCGCAGCGTCAGGCCACCAAGGACGCCGGCCGCATCGCCGGCCTCGAAGTTCTGCGCCTGGTCAACGAGCCCACCGCCGCCGCCCTCGCCTACGGCCTCGACAAGCAAACTGCCGAGAGCCCCAACGGCGTCGACCGCATCATCGCCGTCTACGACTTCGGCGGNNACGGCATCTTCGAGGTGCAGTCGACCAACGGGGACACGCACCTGGGCGGCGACGACATCGACAACCTCCTGCTCGCCGTCGCGCTCGACGACATTCGCGGTGACCTCGGTATCGACATCACCAAAGACCCCGAAGCCATCCAGTCCCTCCGCAAGGCGGTCATCGCAGCCAAGATCGCACTCTCCGCCGCGGACAGCACGCGCCTCCAACTCACACTCCCCGCTGTCGAGGGAAAGCCAGCCCAGCACTATCTCCGCGAGATCACCCGCGCGCAGTACGAGCAGCTCACCGCTCCCGTCATCCAGCGCACCGCCGCACCCGTCAAGCAAGCCCTCAAGGACGCTGGTCTCGCTCCTCCGCAGATCGACGAGGTCGTCATGGTCGGCGGCTCCACCCGCATCCCCGCCGTGCGCGCGCTCGTCACCCAGATCTTCGACCTCGAAGCCCGCGGCCGCAAGCTCCACACCGAACTCAACCCGGACGAGGTCGTCGCCCTTGGCGCAGCCGTCCAGGCGCAGATTCTCTCCGGCACCGCGAACGCCGCAACCAACGACCTCCTTCTGCTCGACGTCACACCGCTCTCGCTCGGCATCGAAGCGCTCGGCGGCGTGGTCGCAAAAATAATTCAGCGCAACTCCACCATCCCCGCCTCCGCCACCGAGCACTTCACCACCGGCGTCGACGGCCAAACGAATGTGGCGATTCACGTCCTGCAGGGCGAGCGCGAACTCGCCAAAGACTGTCGCTCGTTGGCCCGCTTCGATCTCAAGGGAATCCCGCCCATGGTCGCCGGACTTCCCCGCATCGAGGTCAAGTTCCTCATCGATGCCAACGGCATCCTACACGTCAGCGCCCGCGAGCAGCGCAGCGGGCAAGAGGCCGAGGTCGAAGTCAAACCCACCTACGGCCTCACCGACGAACAGGTGGAGACCATGATCCTTGAATCCTTTGACAACGCCGAACAGGACATCACAGCCCGCCAGGTCATCGAGGCCAGGAACGAAGCCGAGACGATCCTGACCGCCGTAGAAAAGGGCGGGAAATCCCCCGCCTGGCAGCAACTCACCTCCGACGAGCACGCCGCCATCGAAGCCGCCGCAACCGAACTCAAGCAGTCCATCCGCGGCGGCGACTACAAGCTCATCCGCCACGGCATCGAGCAGCTCGACAAAGCCACGCGCCGTTTCGCCGAGCTCATGATGGACGCCGCCGTCACCGGCGCCCTCAGCGGCAAGACCATGGCCGCCGCCGGCGAAGCGCTCTCCAAAGACATGGGCGCAGCCCCCACCGCACCCCACGCCTTCGCCAAGGCCGAAGTCAGCGAATCATCCCCAGAGAACGAAATCGAAATCGCCGAACATGATCCCGAGACCCCCGGCGAATCAACCGAAGACTAAAAAACTAAAAAATCAGGTAGGAACTAGGAACTATGTCCGATCACGAAAGCAAGCCTCTCCCCGACATCGACCTCTCCAAGCCACCCGCGGAGAACATCGTCCGCGTCACCTTTGAGCCCGAAAACAAGACCGTCGAGTTCCCCTTCGGCAGTCTGCACTATGACGGCCACGGCCAGCCCATGAGCTTTCTCGACGTCGCCGAGAACTACGGAATCTTCCTCGACCACGCCTGCGGCGGCGTCGCCGCCTGCACCACCTGCCACATCTTCCTCAAGGAAGGCGCCTCCGGCGTCTCCGCGCCCGAAGACCTCGAGCTCGACCGCCTCGAACTTTCGCCCGGCCTGCAACTCAACTCGCGCCTCGGCTGTCAGTGTGTCATCGAAAAGCCCGGCGCTTATGTCGCCGAGGTCCCCTCCTGGAACAAGAACTACGTTCAGGAAGGCAAGCCCGCAGCTGTCAAAACGTAGCCGTTAGCCAGATCGGGAAATAGCCGTTAGCCAACTCGGGAAATAGCCGCTCGCCAAGTCAAAACAAGTCACAAATAGCTGGTCGCGAAATCGCGCATCCCGAAAATAGGCTATACCGTGCATCGCGCAACCCGAAACAGGGTTGAATACGCACTATTTTCACCCGCATATCAGGCCAGCGCTGGCTCATCGCCCAGGACCGTTGGCCACTCCGCCTTCGAGTGCCGTTTAAGCTCTGGAATCAACGTCATCGTCTGCTCACGCTTGTCCCGCAGCACGGTCAGCACGATCGCCCGTCCCCTGCTCGCATGCAACCGCCTTGCCCATTCACTCGTGGACCTAACTTCATTAGAATCAGTGCGTAAGATCACATCGCCGGCGCGCAATCCAGCCCCTGCCGCAGGGCTGTTCGGTGCCACCGCCTCCACCAGCAGACCCCCACCCGCCGGTGCTCCAAAGAACCCTGCCAACTGAGGCTCCATCGCCTCCACCACGAGCCCGGTAAATGGCGTGTTATGTAGTATTTGCGACAAAAAACCAGGGCTGTGTCCAGACGTCTCCGGAGCTTCGGCCGCATAACCCTCCGCAAAACCGTTTACCACCGGATCCTCTCCCCCCGCCGGACCCGGCGCAACCATCCTCGCCATCGCCTCCCGCTCCACCTCGCCGCGATACGCAAGTTGCGCATTTACAGTGACTTGCCGCCCACCACGCACCACCGACAGCGCAACGCCTGTGCCAACGCCTGCATCATGAATCATCCGCCGCAGCGCCTCAGCACTGGCAATCAGCTGTCCGTTTAGACTCACGATCACATCATGCGGCCGCAGACCCGCCTTGCCTGCTGGTCCGTCGTGATCCACCATCACGACCTCTACGCCGCGGCCACCCTTCAAGTGCAGCGCCGAGACCTGTTCATCATTCAGATCCTGAAACAGGATTCCGAGATATCCCGGCGCATGCTGCGGAATTCCTCTCGGCGAGGCTGCATGCGATCCAGCGCCCGAGACGCTTCCACTCTGCCGCGCTGTATTCCGCGCGAGGCGCTCGGCCTGGGCAGTCCACCCCGCCAGCACCAGCACAGCCGCCAGCGCCAACCCAAACGCGTATGCACCAGCCCCCTGCCAAGCAGACCCACCGGATTCGATCTTGTCCCTCATGGCCACTCGCAGGATAGGCATCTACTGGATATCGGCCGATCCCTGCAGCACCTGGAAAGACGCATTACGGATTGACGGGTTTGCATCCTGTGACGAAACGGTTCGCAACACCTGCCGCACGCTGGAGTCTGCCTGTACGGGTGTCAACATCGAGATCGCCTGTGTCCGCACATCCGCACTCTTGTCATGCATCAGCGCATCCAGCACGGCGTCACGCACATGTTCGTCCTGTGCCACATAGGGCTGCAACCCATTGAGCGCCTTCAACCGCACCTCGGGGCTCTTGTCATAGCGCAGTGATGACACCAGGGTTGAACGAATCTCATTGGTTCCATCACCGCTGCCGTCGCAGTTGTGTCCGGCGCGGCATTCACTCGCCAGCAACGCCACCGAGTCGGCATGAACATCATTGTTTGTCGCAAGCTTTGTGCCCAGCAACAGCAATTGGCGAATCTGAGGATCATCGAGCGAGCCCTGCACAGTCTCCGGCACCAGGCGGTTGTAGTTCACCTGCACCAATTCAGAGTTCGGTGTCTGCACAATACCCGAGACACTCGCAATGGCGCCGTTCGCCGTATTCGAAAGAATCACTGGCCGCGGCAGCTGCGGAACGTGTGCTGCTTCGTAGCGCGCAATAAAATCTCCGCTCAAAAATCCCACACCCAGCAGCAACGTCGCTAACGCTGGAGCACCCTGCAAGAATCCCAGCCAGCGAAACGCATTGCCAAAGAAGCGCTGGGAGATTGACCTTGACGGCATGGTATCGAGTGCTTCATCCAGTCGCATCCGTGAGGCCGCCAGCAAATTCGGCGAGGGCTCTACCATCGGCGTCAACGCCAGCTCCTCGTTCAGTGCCATCAGCGCATTCCACTCGCGGCGACAGTCCTCACAGAGACCAAGATGCTGCTCCAGCGGAAACTGCAACTCATCGGGCAGCTCACCGTACTGTGCCAGGATGATGTTCTGTTGTGCGTTTTCACATTTCATATTGCGTACCTCTACGGCCTCTAAAAGTCTTGCTGTTCTTACTGCCTTATGCGGGTCTATAGCCTCACTTGCCCACTCATGGCCCGAATCACTACTCGTATCTCCTACCTTGCATCTGCGAGCCTCACCCGCAACTTCCTTGTCGCGCGAAACAGGGTGTTCTTGGCTGTCTCTTCGGTTGTTGAAAGCATTTCGCCGATCGTCCTCAACTTCAGCCCCTGATAGTGCTTGAGCTCGAAAACCGTGCGTTCGCGCGGCGTCAATTCATTCAAAGCGTTCTGGATCGCCGTGTTCATGGTCTTTCGCTCCAGCTCCCGGGCCGGGTTCGCACTTGCGCGGCCGTCGGTCAAATTCGCCAGCAGATCCATCTCTTCCCCTGCCCCGTCCAGCGCCGTCGACGGATCCTCGCGTCGGCTCTTGCGTCTGCGCAGCTGATCCAGGCACAGGTTCGTCACAATCCGGTACAACCACGTGTAGAACGAGCACTCAAAGCGGAAGTTCGACAGATGGCGATATGCCTTCAAAAACGCCTCCTGATGCACATCCTGCGCATCCTGCTCGTTGCCGAGCATGTGCAGTGCAAGTCGCAGCACACTGCGGTCGTAACGTCGCACCAAGGCGTCGAACGCCTGTCGATCACCCTTCTGCGCCGCACGAATCAGCTCGTCATCTTCGGCGCGCTGCTGCTGGCGGGCCTCCATCTGCTCTGCGGTGAGCTTTGAACGAGTTCCGGGTTGGGCGGCAGCGTTGGGCATCACTACCGTTGATTTTACCGCCGCACCGATGGCCACGGTTTCGCGCAGACCGATGGAAAAGGGGCTAGGACGCCGGCGGCCTGCGCCGGCGAGAACGATCGCGTTGCTGCTGCTCATGCTGTTTCTGACTCCGGAGTCAGGGTAACTACACCTCAATAGACGAATACCTACTCGCAAACGTAAGCACCTCCGCGCGAAAGTTTCCTTGCTCGCAGTAAACTTGTCACGATGCCCCGTTCCTCCGCTAATCTTTTCCCCGACGAATCGAGCCCCGGCACCCACACTGGCTGGGTCACCGCCCACTGTGACGGCGGAGCCCGCGGCAATCCCGGACCTGCCGGCTACGGCGCGCTCCTGCAAGATGAGACTGGACTCGTGCTGGCGGAGCTATCCGAGTTTCTCGGCATCCGCACCAACAACTACGCCGAATATTCCGGACTGCTCGGCTGCCTCCAATGGGCGCTCGATCACGGCCAGCGCCGCCTTCGCGTCGTCTCCGACTCCGAACTCATGGTCAAGCAGATCCAAGGCAAGTACAAGGTCAATTCGCCAGATTTGCGCCCTCTTTGGGAGGAGGCGCGCCGCCGCATCGCACAGCTTGAACGCTTCGAGATCACCCACGCCCTGCGCCACAAGAACAAGGCCGCCGACCAGCTCGCAAACGAGGCCATGGACCGCGGAACAAAGCGCCCACGACCAGCTGGCGAGCCCCAACAACCACTGCGCGCCACGCCCTACCCGACCAAGTCGTCCGCACCGCCGTCACCTGCCAGCTTCGGCGGTGTTCGCGAAAACCCAGGACTAGTCGCACCAGCAAAGCCCATCAATCAAATGCTCCGCGGCTTCACCCGCGACGGTGCCATACACCTGCTCGGCGGCGCATCTCTGCCCGATGGCGTCTTCGTCAAAATCATTCCAGAATAGGGCGTTATCGTCTACGCCGGGTTCGCCAAATGCACCAGAACAGATGCCTTCTTTTACGACCACGAACACGGGCCCTCAACGCAAACCCCTTGCAGTTCAGCGCATCCAGGTCCTTTATGCCCTCCGTACGACAATTTTCCGCCACTGTCCTGGCCACCCTTCTATTGAGTCTCAGCACCCTCCCACTCGCCGCGCAAAGCTCCGAACCCGAGGCCCTGCAGGCTGTCCGCGCTGCTGTCGACTCCGAGATGCAGGCAAATCTTACGGACACAAGTATCTGGACCTACCAGGACCACGAGATCGTTCCCGGAAAGGACGCAGCGTACATTACGATCGAGACCCGGCAGGGAACGTTACGCCACATGATCGAACTCAATGGCCAACCGCTCTCACCGAGTGAAGCACAGGCCGAGACACAGCGGATTGACGACTACGTGCACGACCCCGCCGCGCAGGCCCGGGCACGCAAGGATGGAGAACGCGACGATGCTCGCGCAACCGAGATGCTCAAGCTGCTTCCCGCCGCCTTTCTCTGGTCTATCACCAGCGAGACTCCCGAGCTGCTTACCCTCGACTTCAAGCCTAATCCCGGCTTCGAGCCACCCGACATGCAGGCACGTGTAATGGGCACGATGAGCGGGCAGATGGTGATCTCGCGCGACGGCAACCGCATCCGCACCCTACACGGCCAACTGACCAAAAATATTCTGATCGGATTCGGGATCCTCGCCAAACTCTATAAAGGAGGAACCTTCGATGTCGAGCGCCGGCAGGTGGGTGGTGGCCACTGGCAGATCACCGAAACCCATGTTCACATCAGCGGCCATGCCCTGCTCTTCAAGAGCATCGGCCAACAAGAGGACGAGGTGAAGACAGACTGGGAGCCCTCCCTCGACAACACACTCGAAGAAGCAGCCCACACCCTCGAAGCTCAGCCCTCGGATCCACTGGCAAGGATTTCGCATCTCCATACCCCGCATGGCAATCTAAGAGTGCAGTGACAATGCTTTCCCTCAACCTCAGACCACTCGACCGCGCCGCTAAAGCGCTGCTGTTCGCGCTTACGGCGTTCGCCGCGCTGCCGATCTGCGCGCAGGCGCAGCAGCCGCTCCCCTCCGCTCCCAGTTCCGTACTTGCCGCTCAGAATGAGTCCCTCACACAGCCTGCCGGCTCAGGCTTTGTCTTCACCGCGCCTGGCACGCAGCCGGGGCCTAGCGGCCTCGCGATTGATCTGGTCAACGATGCTGCGCTCCCACTCTCGCTCGACGACGCCATCGCCATTGGGCTCGCGCGCAATGTCCGCCTGAAGTACGATCGTGCCAATCAACGCGCGGTCAAGGGCGATACCCTGGGGGTGCTCAGCGCACTGATTCCCAACCTGAACTTCAATGCCCAGACCAGTGCGCAGGAGCTCAATCTCGCAGCGATGGGCTTTAAGCCGTCGTTGATCGCCAGCTTTGCCAGCGCAGGCCTGCTGCCAGCGGGCTATTCGTTCGCACAGATCGTCAAAATCAACACCACGCAGGCGTCGATCGGCGCGAATCAAGTGCTGTTCAATCTGCCCGATTACGAGCTCTATCGCGGCACCGGAAATGAGACGGCGGTCGTTGAGCTCACAACACTTACGGACCGTGGTGACCTCGTTCTGACCGTTGGAATGGCCTACTTGCAGGTACTGGCCGATCAGGCCAGTCTGACGAACGCCCAGGCACAACAGCGCTCATCTAAGACGCTGTTCGATCAGGCCACAGCGAAGCACAACGCGGGGGTGGGGACCAAGCTCGATGAGTTGCGTGGGCAGGTGGAATATCAGCAGCGAGAGCAGGGTGTTGTTGCCGCTCAATCCAAGCTCGATAAAGACAGCATCCAGATGGCGCGCATCCTCGGTCTTCCTGCTGGGCAGAGGCTGGAACTCACTGATACTGCACCCTTTGCGCAACTCGCGGAGATGGATCTCGAGGCTGCGAAGATCGCTGCGTATAAGCACCGCAAGGACTTGCTGAGCCTCAAGCAGCAGATTGCGCTGACGGTACGTGAGCAGAAGGCGGTTAAGTACCAGCGTTTGCCTACACTTGCATTCAACGGCTACTACGGCGTCGTTGGACTTACGACGGGGCCGTACCATGGCAACTTCAGCGCCGCGGGCACGCTGAACGTGCCGATCTTCCGCGAGGCCGCACAGCGTGGCGAGCAGGATGTGGTGGACGCACAGCTTACAGCGCTGCATCAGCGTGAGGCCGATCTGCGCGTGACCATCGACTCGCAGATTCGCTCGTCCATGCTGGATGTGAACGCAGCAAACGAGTTAGTGAAGGTTGCGCAGAGCAATGTGGAGCTTGCGCAACAGGAGTTGGCGGACGAGCGTGACCGGTTTACATCCGGCGTAGATGACAATCTGCCGGTTGTGGATGCGGAGGCGTCGGTTGCAGATGCGCAGGCGGAGCTGGTGCAGTCGCTGTATCAGTACAACGTTGCAAAACTGCAGCTCGCGCGCAATACGGGCGTCGTCGATACGCGCTACCGCTCATATTTGGGCCAATAACCGTGTTTTTCGTGCGTATACAGCCCTGTTTCGGGTTGCAAACAGGTAGTTATAGCTACGTTTCGTGCTGCGCGCGAACGGGTACGATGGGGTGTGGCTAGAAAACGTATCCTCCTGAGTTGGTCCGGCGGCAAAGACAGCGCGTGGGCACTTCACCTTCTCCGCAGCAAGCCGGAGTACGAGGCGGAGTACGAGGTCGCCGGTCTGCTGACGACGGTGAACCAGCACTTCGGCCGGGTGGCGATGCACGGGTTCCGCGAGTCGCTGCTCGACCTGCAGGGCGAGGCTGCGGCGCTGCCGCTGTGGAAGGTGCCGCTGCCGTGGCCGTGCTCGAATGATGTCTATGAGGGGCTGATGGCCGAGGTGTGCGCGAGGGCTGTCGCGGAGGGGTTGCACGGGATCGCGTTTGGCGATCTGTTCCTCGAGGACATCCGCGAGTATCGCGTGACGAAACTGGCGCCGACGGGGCTGGAACCGATCTTTCCGTGCTGGCTGATTCCGACGGACGAGCTGGCGAGAGAGATGATTGCGGCGGGGATTCGCGCGCACCTGGTGTGCGTCGATCCACGGAAGCTCGACCGCAGCTTTGCCGGGCGGGTGCTCGATGAGCAGTTGCTTGCGGAGCTGCCGGCGACGGTGGATCCGTGCGGCGAGCGCGGGGAGTTCCACACGTTCGTGAGCGCCGGCCCGATGTTCTCGCGTAGCATCGAAGTGTCGGCCGGCGAGATCGTCGAACGCGACAGTTTTGTTTATGCAGACCTTACACCGGCCCCAAACGCGACCCATTCTTAGCGCAGTTCGGCTCTGCCTTTGCGCAGTTCTACTCTGCCTGACTGGCTTTCTGCCGGCCCGCGCGCAGACGCTTGCGCAACGCAACTGGGTGGGATCGGGCGTGACGGTCGAGCCGTGGTGGCGGCGCGCAGTGTTCTACCGGATCGATCCGGACAAGTTCCAGGACTCGGATGGCAAGGGGAAGGGCGATCTGGCGGGCGTTACGCAGCGGCTGGATTATCTGCAGTCGCTGGGCGTGGATGCGCTGATTTTGGACTCAACTTCAGGGTCCAAGGCACATCCGGCAAGATCGACACTCTCGGCTGAAGGGTTCGACGATCTGGCGCGCGCCGCGGTGGGCAGCCATCTGCGCGTGCTGGTGGAGCTGGGTGCGCCGGCGTCGCAGGGCGACGATGCGCATTACGTTGCGGCGGCTCGGGGATGGTTGAACCAGGGCGCGGCTGGTCTGTATGTTCCGACGCGCGAGCTGGAAGCGGTGGATGGCACAGGGCACATCGCGCAGCTGCTGCACCAGCTGCGCGCGCTGACCAACAGCTTTCCGGGTGAGCGGGTGCTGCTGGCCGATGCGCCAGCGAGGCCGGATCAGGATTTACTGAAGGCACTGGCCAAAGAGACGCAACTGACCGCGAGCGCGGCGATCGGCAGCGCGGCAACATCCAGCAGCGCGAAGCCCGACAGCCAGATGCCGACGGCGGCGAGCCTGCGGGCGCAGTTGACGGCGGCGCTGGGGACGGCGGCGCTGGGGAATACAGCGGCGAGCACGCAGGCGGTTGCTGCCGGATATGGACAGCGGGCAGCGGGCGGCGAGAACAATCCGCTGCTGCTGGCGGTGCGGGTTCCGGCGGCGACGGACGTGTCGGCAAAGGACGGGGCGGCAAAGGCGGGGCTGGAGCGAGCGCTGGCCGTGATGCTGCTGGCCTCGCGGTCGGCGGTGATGCTGGAGTATGGGCAGGAGCTGGGGCTGGACGCGGCGGCAAAGAGCGAGCCGCTGATGCAGTGGACTCCGAGCAATCTGACGCGCGCACCGAAGCTGGCGCCGCCAGCGCCGAAGCCGGAGGAGCCGGGCTCGAGATATGCGGGGTTTCATCCGTTTGTTCCGCCACTGCCGAAGAACCTGTTTCCGCCGCCGCCCATGCCGGTGGTGGTGGAGTCGGATGAGCCGGTGGCGGTGGTGATCGATCCGAACTCGCTGCCGGGGTTTACGGCGGGAACATTCGATGCTGCGCTCGCGGCTGCGAATGGTGCGACGGCGAATGTTGCGATGGAGCAGTACGATCCGAGGTCGTTGCTGAATCTCTACCGGCAGTTGATCCAACTGCACCACGAGAATGCCACGGTGCGGAATGGGGCGGAGACGGTGCTCGACCGCGATGCGGAGGATGCGCTGGTTTGGGTGCGCCGCGCGCCGGCTAGCTCGCGGACCTCGGCGAACGTGGTGGCAGCGTGCAATTTGTCGGATAAGCCGGTGGTGGTTGGGGATTTGGGGGCGGTGAACGTGCGCGGCTTGCGGTCGTTGTTGAGTCCGGAGCCGAAGGGGGATTTGCTGACGGTGGCGCCGTATGCGGTGTTCGTGGGGCAGGTGCGGTGAGGATTTGGCCCGGCGGTATCGCAGGGCAAGGAAACAGCAGATTCCCGATCCGCTCCGGCTGCGGGAATGACCGAAAGAAAGGCAACGGCGAGAGTGGACGAGGCAGGAGTGTTTCTCGCTCTCTGCTCACTGGCCTCTGCTCCCTGAAGGCTGCCTCTGCCGCTACTGCCCGTTGTCTTTCCTGGAGCGGGTCTGGGCGATGTCGGGGCCGAGGAGCTCCTGGGCGTCGGGTGCGGGCTCGTCGGGGATGGGGGCGCCGGGGCCCCAGGTGTCGAGGCGCGGCGGCTCGGGCATGATTTCGAGGTGGTTGCGGGTGAGGCCCTCTTTGAGGATGGCGAAGGCATCCTCGGGCGTGTCGGCGAATTTGAAGAGGTAGAGATCCTTCAGTGCGATGGCGCCCTTTTCGGCGAGGAGATCCATATTGATGACGCTCTTCCAGTAGCTCGAACCGTAGACGACGATGGTGATCGGCTTGGCGAGCTTGTGGGTCTGGTCGAGGGTGAGGAGCTCGAACATCTCGTCGAGTGTGCCGAAGCCGCCGGGGAAGACGACGAGCGCCTTGGCAAGGTAGGCGAACCAGTACTTGCGCATGAAGAAGTAGTGGAAGTTGAAGTTGAGCGCGGGCGTGATGTAGGGGTTGGGGATCTGCTCAAAGGGGAGCATGATGTTGAGGCCGATGGTCTTGCCTCCCGCTTCCCAAGCCCCGCGGTTGGCGGCTTCCATGATGCCGGGACCGCCGCCGGAGGTGATGACGAAACGATGACGGCGGCCGGGAAGGGTCATGGTCCACTCGGTCAAGCGGCGGGCGAGGGTGCGGGCGTCTTCGTAGTAGCGGGCCATCTCGACGGCGGCTTCGGCGCGCTTGCGGCGGAGCTCGGAGGTCTCGGGGCTGCTGTCGCGGGCGGGCTGCTCGGCTTCGGGCGCGGGCTGGACGGAGCCGGTGTTGTCGAGGAGCTCGAGTTTCTGGCACGCGACGTCGAGGGCGTGAAAGCGGGCAGAGCCGAAGAAGACGACGGTGTCCTGGATGCGCTCGCGGCGGAAGCGGGCCATGGGCTCGGTGTACTCGGCCATGATGCGGAGCATGCGGCCGTCGGGGGAGTTGAGGAAGTCGGGGTTCTCGTAGGCGAGGGACGCTATAGCCAACGGGTTCGGTGAGGACTTCGATCCATTGCTCTCAGACATGCGCGTCAGCCCCGGAAGTCCCTGTAGTGGAGGATCTCGCTGACGCCGACCCATATGTCCAGCAGGCCAATGCCGCTGACCAGGCCGCGCACCCAGCCTTTGCCAAGGATCATCTGGAGAGTGGGATGGGCGAGCAGCCAGCCGTTCTGGTTCCAATAGCGGGGGGACCAGGGAAGCACGGCCAGCAGGCCCCCAATGTAGAAGCAGAAGAGGACGAGGACGATGAGGCTCATGCGCTGCAGCCAGACGGGTGCGGGCGCAGGGGCGTCATGCGCGGGTTTGCCGCGAGGGGTTTGCGCTTCCATCAGGATGAGTTGTTGCGGCGCGGCCATCGTCTCCTAACGTTAGCAGGGCGGGATGCTGCGTGTCTCGGGACGGCTGGGTGAGAGACGTCCGGACGGCACTGGCTGCGGCGTCACCTGGGCCTCACCTGGGCCTCACCTGGGCCTCACCGGGGCCTCACCGGGGCGATGCAGTCTGCGCCTGGCGCTGCGCCTTGATGTCGGACTCGATCTGCTCGGGGGTTTCCTCGACGCCGTGCATTGCGAGGCCAAACTTTACGTCGCCGTTGGTTCCGCTGATCGAGATTGGCAGCTGCAGACCGGCTCCGTTCTTTTTAAAGAGCGCATCGAAGGGAGTGAGCAGCACCGACTTCCAGCCGGTGACCATCTGCGAGGCTGTGGCAGCGGTGCGGACCTGGCCGCGGAATTCGAAGGCGCTGCCGTCGAGCGAGTAGACGCCGTCGAGGTTCACTTTGGCTCCGGGAATCTGATAGGCGAGAGAGGGGATGAGCATCGTTGCGTTGGCCAGCGAGAACGTCACGGTCATCTCCGATGCGACCCGGGGCTGGTGGTCGCTGGCGGCGGTCTTAGCCTCTTCGGGCTTGCCCTGCGCGCGCAGGCTGAGAGAGTCGACCTGATCCTGCAGCCTGGCGCTGGTGAACTCGACGTTCTGAATGCGAAAGTTGCCGGAGAGCTGCATCTTCTGCGTGACGTGCACGCTGCCGGGAGGGATGTGGAGTTTCGCGTGCAGCGCCACGGCTCCGCGCATGACGGGGGGATCGGTCTTCATGCCGAGCTTCAGCAGGTCCTCGATGCGGCCATGCGGCATGTCGACGGTGAGCGCGATGTCGTGGTCGTGGTCACGCAGGTTCGTGATGATGCCCTGCGCGGTGAACTGCGAGCGCAGGAGCGTGGCCTCGACCGGGGCGAGTGTCGTGTCGCCGGTGGTGCCATCGACGAAGGCGTGAAACTTGGTCTCGAGCGGAACGGGGTGGCCGCTGACATCGAGCGAGAAGTTGGGCGTGCTGGTTGTGCCGTCGATGTTGATATGCCCGAGGTGGCCTTCAAACTGTCCGGTCGAGGAGAGAGTTCCACCGAGGCCTTTGATCGAGCTCAGGTCCACGTGCTCGAAGGTGTACTGGCCATCGAGCGGCGTGGCCCGCGGATCATCGCCCCGCCACGGGCCGAAGTGTCCGGAGGCATGCACGTCGCCCAGCGGCTTCGGGTTGATTACGTCGGCCACATACAACATCGGCTGGCTGACACCAACGTCGGTGAGTTCGAGGTTCTGGATGTCGAATTGCAGCGGGATCTTGCCCGGCTTGGTGGTGTCGATCACCAGCGTCACGTTCTTGCAGTAGATTTTGGCCGCCGTCAGCGTGATGCGTGTCTTCGGAGGCGGGAGGTGCAGAATGTGGCCGCCGGAGTGCGGCGGAATGTGCAGCTCCATGCCGTCGATGTCGACGCGAGCGAGGTTGGCGCGCAGATGGAGGAGATCGTGCAGGGTGGTGCGGAAGGTGAAGTCGTCGACGCTGACCATGGGCGGGGCGGGAAGGCCCTGCTTTTGTGCCATGCCCGGTTGCGTGGGGCCAGCGAGATAGAGGATGCGAAGGCCGCGACCGCGCACCTGGAGGCCGCGCGCCACGGAGACGTCGAGAGAGTCGAGTTCTACCGGCGAGTGGAAGCGAGCGGTGAGGGTCGCAACGACACTGCTGCGCAGGATGGGGCCGGCGTGACGCGCGAGATACTCCGCAGTGATCGCGAGCGCCAGCACGAAGACGCTTACGACAACAGCGATCGCCAGGAGCCAGCGGTTCCGCCCCTGGTGCGGCCGCCGGTGCGGCTGTCCTGCCTCGTTTGCCGGGCTGCTGTGACTTGTTTGAGCCAATTTTCCTGCTCCACTCCTGTTTCGATGCGATGAATGCGGGAGACGTCACACGCTGCGCTGGTAAACATCACACGCTGCGCGGCAAGCAATGAGAAAATGGGAGTGATGCTTCAACTCGCTGGCGCCGGCAAACGATACGGCCACAAACTCCTCTTCGAAGATGTCAACTGGCTGGTCACGCCCAATGAACGCACTGGGCTGGTGGGCGGCAATGGTACGGGCAAGTCTACGCTGCTCAAGATCCTTGCGGGGATGGAGGGGCTGGACTATGGCCAGCGCACCCACATCAAGGGCATGACGCTGGGATACCTGCCGCAGGACGGGCTCGCGCTGTCGGGGCGCACGGTGTTCGAAGAGTGCCTGTCGGTGTTCGATGAGCTGCGCGCTATGGAGACGGAGCAGGAGGCGCTGACGCACACGTTGAGCGATGAGGACCCGAAGTCGCGGGAGTATGCGGCGGCTGCGAATCGCTACTCGGAGATCGCCGAGCTATTGCATCATCATGATATTTACACGCTGGACTCGCAGGTGGGCGCGGTGCTGGGCGGGCTGGGTTTCAGCAAAGACGACTGGGAGCGGCGGACGGAAGAGTTTTCCGGCGGATGGCAGATGAGGATTGCGCTCGCCAAGCTGCTGCTGCAGAAGCCCTCTCTGCTCCTTTTAGATGAGCCGACGAACCATCTTGACCTGGAGTCGCGCAACTGGCTCGAAGACTATCTGCACAACTACGAGAATGCGTTCGTTCTGATCTCGCACGATCGCTACTTTCTCGATGTGACGGTGAACAAGACGGTCGAGGTGTGGAACAAGCGGCTGCATGTGTATCACGGCAACTATGCGAAGTACCAGGTGCTGAAGGAAGAGCGGCTCACGCAGCTGATGAGCGCTCATAAGAACCAGCGCGACCGCATCGAAGCGCTGGAGTCATTTATCAATCGGTTCCGCGCGCAGGCGACCAAGGCCAAGCAGGTTCAGTCGCGCATCAAGGAGCTGGAGAAGATCGAACGCATCGAGATCCCGGAGGAAGAGTCGACGATCCACTTCAGCTTCCCGCAGCCGCCGGCGAGTGGGCGCACGGTGATTGAGGTGTCGAACCTGACGAAGGTCTATCCGTCGCCGAACGGGGGCGAGAAGCGGGTGCTCGATGATGTGAGCTTCACGATTGAGCGCGGCGACCGGATTGCGCTGGTGGGAGCGAACGGCGCGGGCAAGTCGACGATGATCCGCATGCTGAGCGGACTGGAGAAACCGACGTCGGGCAAGATTCGGCTGGGACACAACGTGCTGGCGGATTATTTTGCGCAGGACCAGTACAAGGTGCTGGACGGCTCGGCGCA
Source organism: Granulicella sp. (assembly GCA_003138795.1). GTDB lineage: Bacteria > Acidobacteriota > Terriglobia > Terriglobales > Acidobacteriaceae > Granulicella. Next base: position 61,100 of record PLHC01000093.1, read on the forward strand.
GATGCTGGATGACATTACGGGGAGCAATCCGAAGGTGGATGTGGTGACGCTGCGGTCGCTGCTGGGATGCTTTATGTTTAGCGGCGACGATGTGTTCAAGACGCTGGGCGTGCTTTCGGGCGGCGAACGGAATCGCTATGCGATGGCCAAGATGCTGGTGTCGCCGGCGAACTTCCTGCTGCTCGACGAGCCGACGAACCATCTGGATATGCGGGCCAAGGATGTGCTGCTGGATGCGATCCGGAACTTTAGCGGAACGGTGCTGTTCGTGTCGCACGATCGCTACTTCATCGACGGGCTGGCGACGCGCGTCTTCGAGGTGGAGGACCGCCGCGTGCATATCTACCCGGGCAACTATGAGGACTACCTGTTCCGCAAGCAGGGTGGGATTCCGACCAATACGGCCGAGGCTGCGAAGATGCTGACGCATGATGCCGCGACGAACGCCAAGGTGGATGCGGCAACCGGGATGTTCAAGCCGGTAAAGCAGCCGGTGGTGACGGCGAGCGAATATGAGATCGACGGCGAACTGGCGGATGTGACGGCGGCGCCGAAGCCCAGCGTGAGGCGGCTGAATCCGATCAAGCTGAAACAACTGGAAGAGCGCGTGACGGCGCTCGAGGATGAGTTGCCAGACCTGGAGGCGCGTATTCTTGTTGCGGAACAGCAGCAGGCGTTCTTCACGACGGCAGAGGCGGCGCAGGCGCTCGCGGCAGAGCTGGATGGCCTGCGCGAGCAACATGCGGCGCGCACGGCGGAGTGGGAAGAGCTGGCGATGCAGCTCGAGGAACAGAGCATCGCGTAGGTTGCGAAAGGGAGAGAGTATGCGCATTCTCGTCATCGGAGCTGGGGCTGTCGGAGGGTATTTCGGCGGACGGTTGGCCGCTGCCGGCCGCGACGTTACGTTTCTTGTACGGCCCGCGCGCGCGGCGCAGTTGCAGCGGACAGGGCTGCAGATTTTCGACCCGTATGGCGACGTTCGCGTGCAGCCCAAGCTGCTGCTCGCAGAAGATCTGAAGGCGAACCCCAAGGCGTTCGATCTGATTGTGCTGAGCACCAAGGCGTACTCGCTGGACGCGGCGATCGAGGACTTTGCGCCCGCTGTTGGGAGTGAGACGGTCATCCTTCCACTGCTGAATGGGATGCGCCACCTGGATGCGCTGGACGCGCGGTTTGGCGAAGAGCACGTGGTGGGCGGATCGACGCAGATCGTTGCTGACCTGGACGCCGAGGGACGCGTGCATTCGATGACACAACTGCATGATCTGAACTTTGGCGAACGCGATAAGACGGTCACGGCGCGGATCAAGGCCATCGATGAGACGCTGCGCGGGGCAGGGTTCGAGGCGAATCTGAAGCCGGATATTCTGACCGTTCTGTGGCAGAAGTGGACGCTGCTGGCGGCGCTGGGCGCGATTACGTGTCTGCTGCGCGGTGCCATCGGAGCGGTTGTCGCGGCTCCGGGTGGACTTGAGACGGCGCGAGCGATCATCGCCGAATGCGTCGCGATCACCACGGCGAATGGGTATCCGATGGAGGCGGAGTATCACGCGGTTGTGACGCAGCGGCTAACCGAGGCTGGATCGACACTGACCGCTTCGATGTATCGCGACCTGCAAAAGGGGGCGCCGGTGGAGGCAGGCCATATTCTGGGCGACCTGCTGGCGCGGGGACGCGGACATGGAGTGGAGGCGCCGCTGGTGAAGGCGGCTTTTGCGCAGTTGAGCGTGTATTCCGCGGCGCTCAAAACTGCGTCGGCGTCGCGCAAGAGCTAAGCGCAGGATCAGGGATTGTAACTGCATCGCCTGGCGAGCGGGCGGAACGCGCGCGATGCATAATCATATATGCCCTCTCTTTGGACGCCGACCAGTTGGCCTGATCGACTTGCAGAACTTGAAGCCCGCTCCGGCGGAACGAAGGACGCGCCGTTGCGCCGCGATGTACGATCGCTGGGAACTCTGCTTGGACGGGTGTTGCGCGAGCAGCCCGGTAATGCACTATTCGATGCAGTGGAGAGTTTGCGGCGCACGGCGATTGCGCGACGCGAGGCCGATGGCAGGGGGGATGTCGCTGCCGGGCGCGGCCACCTGGCACAGGCCGAGGCGTTGACCCACGAGGTTGCGGCGGATGCGAGGACTGCGTTTTTTTTGGCGCGGGCGTTTGCGTTCTACTTCGAGCTGATCAATTTAGCCGAGACAAATCATCGCAAGCGAAGGCGGCGATCGGCGCTGCTGGATGCTACGGCTGAACCGCAGCGCGGAAGCCTGCGCGGGACGTTTCGGCGAATGCATGCGGCAGGATTCTCGCGCGAGCAGACACTGGAGCTGCTGGCGCAGATCTGTATTACGCCGGTGTTTACTGCGCATCCGACAGAGGTAGCGCGGCGCAGCGTGATGTTCAAGCGGCGCAGCATCTCCGACCTGCTGGAGCGGCTGGATAATATTCCGCTGCCGGCGACGGAGCTGGATGCTCTTGAATCGGCGCTGCTGGCCGAGATTACAGCGCTATGGCAGACCGATGACGTGCGCCATGAGCGGCCCACCGTTCGCGATGAGGTGCAGATGGCGCTGGATTACTATGAGGCGTCGCTGTTCGGGACGATTCCGGTGCTGTATGCGGAGATTGCGAGCGCGCTGGATGCTGAATTCGCGGGCTCCGAACCGACGCAGCTGGCGGCGCTTCCGGTGGTGGTGAAGTTCGGTTCGTGGATTGGCGGCGATCGCGACGGCAATCCATTTGTCACGGCGGCAACTACGGCGGAGGCGCTTGCGTTGTCGCGCGAGTTGCTGCATGACTACTACGTTGCGCAACTGACGGACCTGTTTGATCAGCTGGCGTCTTCGACGCGCCAGGCGCCGATCTCGACGGCGCTGCGGCAGCGGGTAGCTGGGTATCTCGCGCAGCTGCGCTCCGCAGGACTCGAGACGTCGTTCGCAGATCGATTTCCGACGGAGGCGGTGCGGATGCAGATCGCATGCATCACGCTGCGGCTGGGTGGAGTGCCGGCAGGTACGATGCATCGGAACCTTGCGCTGACGCCGGCGGCGACACTGCCGTACTACGAGACGGCAGCGGCTCTGCTGGAGGACCTGACACTGCTGCGCGAGTCGCTTGCAGGCAACCGCGGCAAGCGGCTGGCGGAGCGGTTCATCGATCCCCTGCTGATTGCCGTGCGGACGTTTGGGCTGCACCTGCAGACGCTGGATATTCGCCAGCATGCGCGCGTGGATGCGGCGGCGCTGGAAGAACTCACGGCGAAGAAGACCTCGCCGCAGACGCAAGAGGTGTTCGATACGTTTCGCGCCATTGCCGAGCTGAAGCAGAGCCTGCCAGCGACGATTACGCAGTATGTGGTTTCGGGCGCGAACTCGGTGGACGATGCGCTGAACGTGGTGGAACTTGCGCGGCTGGGAGGTGTTGCCGTCGAAGGAGGAACGAGCGCGAGCGGCGAACATGATCCGGGGCTGCAGCCGGTGCTGCTGTTCGAGTCCATTGAAGACCTGCGCAACGCGCCCATGGTCTGCCGCGAGCTGTGGAGTTGCGATGCGTACAGGCCACTGCTGAGGGCGTGGGGTGGGCACCAGGAGATGATGCTGGGCTACTCGGACTCGAATAAGGATGGCGGCATGATCGCGAGCACGTGGGAGATATGGAAGGCGCACCGCGCGCTGCATGTGGTGGCGCGGGAGTGCGGAGTGACGCTCCGGCTGTTCCATGGGCGCGGTGGCACGGTGGGCCGCGGAGGCGGACCAACGCATGGCGCGATCTTCGCGCAGCCGATGAATAGTTTTACGGGTGAGTTGCGGATCACCGAGCAGGGTGAGGTGCTGAACTGGAAGTATTCTGACGTGGTGCTGGCGGAGCGGAACCTGGAGCTGATGATTGCGGCGGCGCTGGATGCGTTGGCGCGGCCCAATGTGCAGCCGGGCGTGAAGCCGCTCCTCACGGGTGAGATTCTGCCGGAGTGGGAGGCAGCGATGGATGAACTCTCGGCGACATCGTTTGCGTTTTACACGCGGTATCTCATGGATGATCCTGAGGTGTTCACATACTTCGAGCAGGCTACACCGGTTGCGGAGCTGGAGCATGCGCGCATCGGATCGCGGCCCGCCAAGCGCGACGACGGAAGTGCGTCCGGGGAAGCTTCCGAGAGGCGCAAAATGGCCGATCTGCGCGCGATTCCGTGGGTGTTTGGGTGGATGCAGTCGCGGCATGTGGTTCCAGCGTACTTCGGCGTGGGCTATGCGCTGGAGCAGTTTGCGAGTACGCATCCGGGTGGACTGGAGCTGTTGCAGGAGATGGCGCGGGGATTTCCGCTGTTCCTCGACATCATTCAGAATGTGGAGATCGCGATGGCGAAGGCGGACTTTGGCATCGCACGGCAGTATTCCTCGCTAGTGGAAGATGTTATGCTGCGCAATCGCGTGTTTACGATGCTGGAGACGGAGTTCACCAGGACGCGGAGCATGGTGCTCGCGGTGGCGGAACAGGCGGAGCTGCTGGAAAAAAATCCGGTGCTGGCGCGCTCGATCCGGCTGCGTAATCCGTATGTGGACCCGATGAGCCTGCTGCAGCTGGAACTGCTGCGGCGCAAGCGTGCGGGGGAGTCCGGCGAGGGGCTGGACCGCGCGATTACGGCGACGATCAATGGGATCAGCGCGGGGTTGAGAAATACAGGCTGAAACCGGCTAGAGCATTTCTCTGCCGGTGTACAGCGAAGCCACAGCTCTCAACGCTGTTTTCCCCAAGGAAAACAGCACTCTCAGGCCTCGTCCAGTTCACGGTAACAGGAGAAATGCTCTAGCTTCCTGGCGTAATCCTCACGGCCTTGTTGTGGACGAACTGGATGGTGATGGGGTGGCCGTCGTTGTCGTAGGTGACATCGCGGTCACCGGTGTTGTCGGAGTCGGGCTTCATGACCTGACCAAGCGCCATCATGCCCTGATTCTCGCTCATGCCGAGGACGACTTCGTGCTTGTCGATGTGCGCCCAGGTGGCCGGGCCCCAGTGCTTGTAGAGCTGGTGGGGATCATCGTAGAAGAAGATCTCGTCGTTCAGCAGCGTGTAGAGTCCGTTGTCAAAGTCGCCGACGGGGGTTGCGTAGACGGTCGTCGGGGCGCTCGATGCAGGCAGGGTGAAAGCGAGGAGAACATGCTTTTCCCCTGCGGGAATGCGCGCGACGGCGCGGCCGGAGGCGGGGGCCTTCTGCTCAAAGACATCCTTGACGACGAGCGGCGTGGCGCCGAGAAGGATGCCGACGGGATGCGCGTAGTCGACGTGCTTGCCCGTGTCGAGGTAGTAGTCCATCTGGCCGCCCGCGCTGACCCAGAGAGTTGTCCCGATGAGAGTGCGCTCATCGGCGAGCGAGTCGGGGCGCTCCTTCTTGAGGAAGACCAGGTCGTCGGGGTCGAGCTTCACCTCGGCGTAGGGATTTTTGGGGACCTGCATCTCCTCGTGGTTCGCCTTGTAGATGAGTCCCACGCGCACACCGATCGCCACCACGAACAACACCGTCACACCGATTGCAATCTTCGGTCCCTTTTCCATCCGCACTCCTCCAACTGAAATAGATGCGCAGCCCCACGATGACGAAGCGCCGTTGGTTCGTTTGTTGCCTGCGTCAGCCTATTGGTTCCATGCTGCTGAACTGCTTTTCCACGGCGATCAGACTGTCTGCCGTGAGCGTATCCGCGTGGCGGAGCGCGGGGAAGAAGACGCTCCAGACGCCGGTGACGGCCAGGCTGGCGATGCCGCCGATGACGACGGCGCGAACGGCTCCCCACCAGTGGGCGGTGAGGCCGCTTTCGTACTCGCCGAACTCGTTGGAGGCGCCGAGAAAGAGCCAGTTGATGCTGGAGACGCGACCGCGCATCTCGGGCGGTGTGGCGAGTTGCAGGATGCTGGCGCGGACGACCACTGAGATCATGTCGCTGGCACCGATGATGACCAGCGCCACACAGCTGAGCAGCAGGTTGCGGCTGAGGCCGAAGACGATGGTTGCGGCTCCGAAGATGCCGACGCAGACGAGCATGGTCTTGCCGGCGCGGCGCTTGATGGGAACGGCGAGCAGTGCGAGCGAGACGGCCAAGGCTCCGAGCGAGGGCATCGCGCGCAGCAGACCGAGGCCGTTGGCGCCGGAGTGCAGGACGTCGACGGCGAAGATGGGCATCAGCGAGGCGGCGCCGCCCAGCAAGACGGCGAAGAGGTCCAGAGAGATGGAGCCAAGCAGAAGGCGCGTTCCGATGACGTAGCGCAGACCGGCGAGCATGGTCTCGACCGTGAAGCCTTTCTTCTCGGCGGCGGCGCCGCGGGGCTTGACGACGCTCAAGAAGGAGAGGAAGAGCAAGAGACCCAGGAGCGTGAAGGCGTACACCAGAGGCGCACCGTTGAAGCTCGCGAACCGGCCGCTGAATACGTGAGTGAGGGAGACGGTGAAGAGCAGGCCGCCGATCATCGGGCCGGTGGCGTTGGCGATCTGGAAGATGGTCGCGCCCCAGGTGACGGCGTTGACGAAGTGCTCCTTCGGCACGAGCGTGGGCACGAGCGCGCTCGCCGCTGGGCCGCTGAAGCAGCGTCCGGTGCCGATGACAAACAGAATGGCGTAGATGACCCAGATGTTATGCGCGCCGTGCAGCGCGAGCCACAGCAGCACAGCGGTCGCGATCGCCTGCACCGAGTAGCAGGCGAGGATGATGGTGCGGCGGTCGTAGAGGTCCGCAACGTGGCCTGCGGGAAGAACAAAGAAGAGCCCGGGGAGGAAGAGCGCGAGGCCAGTGTAGCCCAGCGCGAGAGCCGAGTGGGTGATCTGGTAGACCTGCCAGGCGACGCCGACGGACTGCGCCTCCGCACCCATGATGCCCACCAGCCGGGCTGTCGAGTAGAAGCGAAAGTCGCGCGACTGCCACGCGATGGTGGCACTGGTTGACTGCTGGTCGGCGTCGCTCATGTCCTACTATGCTGACACAGGCGGGGGCTGGCGATGCTCAAAAGCTCTAATGCAGATTGAGGACATGAAACTCCTTGCCATCCGAGACCGCCAGTTGCACGGGGCGCGGTGGGCCTGAAGGTGGCACTGTTACCTCTGCCCACAGCTCTTGTCCCTGGAGCAAAGGAAAGGGTGTCGTGGCATGTTCCGCGATAAAGAATTCGGTCTGCCCGGAGAGCAGCGCCGCCTCGCAGGGTAGCCCTTTGGGTAGCGTCAAGGTCGACGCCTCGGCAGGATTCTGCGGATCGGCGAGCACAGCGGAAAGCTTGCCGTTTTTTGCGATGGGAACTACGCTCCAACTCTGCACACGAATATTGGCCCACTTGTGCACGGCATTCCATCCGAAGTCCTGCTTGAACGAGTTCTGCGGCAGACCACAGGCATCGGCCCTGAGATTCAGCGCGAGATACCGTCCGCGCAGGGGTTGCGCTGGATCAAACTGCACGGCGCGCGTCCACACACGTGGGCAGGTATGCCGCTCCCACGCATACTTCGCGGCGACGCTCAGGACGAGCGCCATCTGCACCGCGAGCACCAACAATCCTTTTGTCTTCTGGGTCATGCCGGCTCCTGTTGCGGCTGGTCCTGCATCTGGGAAATCAGGTTGCGGCGGACGCGCTCCAGCAGCCAGCCGCCGAGCAGGAAGACGATGCCCAGGCCAATCAGGCCGAGGGACCTGCCGAGCTTGTCCATCAGGCTGGAGAAGTAGAACCAGCCGACGGTGAGCGCAAAGACGGCAATGCCGTAGTTCACAACGGCGCGCGAACGCTCACGTACGCCCCACCAGGCGAGCACCATCGATACGACTGCCACCAGCGCGTAGGCGAATAGGCTCGGCTCGGTGTGCGTCGATGTCTGATGGGAGAACTCGTTTTGATCGTGAACGATGGTTTGCAGCCACGGCAGCGCGAACACCATGCCCAGCACCACCAGCCCGGGGAGCAGACTGCGCCTCTCCCACCACCAGCCTGCCGCAAGCATGAGCAGCATCAGCACGATGGATCCGATGCGCAATCCGAGTGGAAGCGCGGGATGTGGCGACCACGACCAGCGGTCCCAGCCATCGGTCAATACATTCGTCGTCACCACCAGCGCGATGGCCGACACGCCGAAGAGCACACCGAATACGACTTGCTTGCGCGTGTGGACAAATGCCGTGAGATACACCACCGCCAGTACCGCGATCATGCGCGCGAGATACACCTCTTGGCCATGGTAGACGCTGGCGCGGTAGGTCCACTCAGAGATGAGCCACGCTGGAGCGAGCACCATCAGGCAGACCTGCTGAAACTGGTCGCGCAACCACCACCAGCCAGCAGCGGCGCAGAGTGCCCAGAGCAGAATTGCCGCTGGCCAGTGCTCCTGCATGTTGAAGATCTGGCCCACCATCGCGATTGCGGCTCCAGCAGCAATCGTTCCCACGCCGTGCAGGGCGGTCGCCATGGCGTGAAATCGTTCGCCCGCAAACACAGCGCCGAGATGAAGCACGGCGAGCATTCCGACGACCAATACTAGCCGCTCGATCGGAGAGACCTCGTCCCAATGCGCGGCCACAAACAGCAGTACACCCGCACCCAGCAAGATGCCGCCAAGGATGAGCGCAACCAGCACCTGCCAGCGCTGCCCTGCAGGCTTCTCCTCTGCTTGCTCGAAGGCTCGAATGCGCTCTGCCGTCGCCGCATCGACCAATCCGGCCGACACCCATCTCGTAAGCTGTTGATCCCACATCGACATAATCGGTTGGGCGAAGTACACCACAGCGCGAGTCCACATACAACGAAAATCTTCTGCGGTTCGGAAATCGCTATCATGGGCAGCATGAGTGCACCTGATCGAGACATGCTTGGCCTGCTGATGACCGAGGCCCGCAATCCCGCTAGCGAGCATCTGGATGAGCTTTCAACGCTGGAGATGCTGACGCTGATCAACGCCGAGGACGCGAAGGTTGCCGGAGCGGTCCACGCGGAGTTGGCTTCCATTGCGCAGGCTGTCGATGCGATTGCGGAGCGGTTCGAGCGCGGTGGCCGGCTGTTTTATATCGGCGCGGGGACCAGCGGGCGGCTCGGGGTGCTGGATGCGAGCGAGTGCCCGCCAACGTTTTCTGTGAGCGCCGAGTTGGTGCAGGGGTTGATTGCGGGTGGGGATTCGGCGCTGCGGTTGTCGAGTGAGCACTCGGAGGATTCGCGCGAGGAGGGGGCACGGGATTTGAAGGCGGCGGGGTTTGCTGCGGCCGGTGAGGATGGAACAGCAAAGCCCGACACGCTGGTGGGGATTGCGGCCAGTGGGCGGACGCCGTATGTACTTGGAGCGGTGGAGTATGCGAAGGGATTGGGCGCGCTGACGGTGGGGTTGAGCTGCGTGCCGGGGTCGGCGCTGGCACAGGCCGCGGAGATTGCCATTATGCCTGCGACCGGGGCGGAGGTGCTGACCGGGAGTACTCGGATGAAGGCGGGAACGGCGACCAAGCTGGTGCTGAATATGCTCTCGACCGGGGTGATGGTGCGGACCGGCGCGACGTTCGGGAATCTGATGGTCAATGTGCGGCCGACGAATGCGAAGCTGGTGGACCGCGCGCAGAGGATCATCGCCGAGGCTGTGGGGTGCGATCTGGGGGCGGCGGCGAATTTGCTGGAGGATGCTGGGAGTGTGAAGGTGGCGATTGTGATGGGGAGGCTTTCGCTGGGGCGCGACGCGGCGGAGGAGCGGCTGGCGGCGGCTCGGGGCGTCCTCGCAAGAACACTCAGCTAGAGAAGCTCCAAGAACTGATCGACGGTCAATCCAGCCGCCCGAATCAGGGCGCGGAGCGTACCAACTGACAGCTCCCTATGCTGCGGAACGGAGAGATTCGTACGAGCACCTGCCTTGGTCATCATGAGATGGCTTCCTACCTGACCAACGGCGCTCCATCCGGCTCGCCCGAAAGCCTTGACAGCTTCTTTGCCAGAGATGTTCGCGAGGGTACCCACCTAGACTGCTACCACCATCTGTAAGCGATCCTTGGGCATCTGCTTGAGAGCCTTCTGATCCTCGGCCCACATCCAGGCTGTGATCGCTTCCTTGATGTTTTCAAGAGCTTCCTTTTCGTCACGGCCTTGCGAGACGCAGCCTGGAAGCGCTGGGCACTCGGCAACTACCCAATTATCCTCTGCATGTTCGAGCGTTACGTGGAAGATCATGAATGGCTCCTCTCGCTATTCTAATGTGCGATCCACACTAACCGAAGAGGGTGTGCTTGCGGGGCATTTCGATGCCGAGGTGCTCGTAGGCGAGGCGGGTGGCGACGCGGCCGCGGGGGGTGCGGTCGAGGAAGCCGA
>PLHC01000036.1:0-7339 GCA_003138795.1 Granulicella sp.
GCTCCACCACCTGTCTCCTCGACAACTTTTCCCCGCAAAATTTCTCTTCCTGCAACATTGCCTCCGTACCGTCGATCCATGCGCTTAAGCTTCGTCGTTCCCGCGTACAACGAAGAGGCCTACCTCCCAGCCTGCCTCGAATCCATCCTGAGCCAGATAGACCCCCAGACCAGCGGCCTTCCCGCCGGCGCCTGCGAGATCATCGTGGTCAACAACGCCAGCACCGACCGCACCCGCGACGTCGCCCTCAGTTACCCCGGCGTCAGCGTTGTCGACGAGCCCCGCAAGGGCCTCACCTTTGCCCGCCAGGCCGGCTTCGCCGCCAGCTCCGGCTCGCTCATCGCCAACGTTGACGCCGACTCCCGCCTCACCCCCGGATGGGTTGCACAGGTCCTCTCCACCTTCGCCGAAGCCGAAGCCAACGCCGAAGCCAACGCCGCGGGTAAATCCAAAACCGCGCCCACACCGCCCTCCAAACTGCCCCTCGCCGCGCTCTCCGGCCCCCTCCTCTACTACGACCTCACGCCCCGCCAGCGCGTCCTCATACACGTCTTCTATCTCACTGCCTGGACCACTTACGCGATCAACCGCTACATCCTGCGCGTCGGCTCCATGGTGCAGGGCGGCAACTTCGTCACCAGCCGGGCAGCGCTCGAAGCCATCGGCGGCTTCAACCTCGCCATCAGCTTCTACGGCGAAGACACCGACATCGCCCGCCGCCTCAACGATGTCGGCGAGGTCCGCTTCACTTTCGCGCTCAGGATGTTCTCCTCCGCCCGCCGCCTCAAGAGCGAGGGCATGTTCACCATGGCCGCCCGCTACTCCATCAACTATCTCTGGACGACCTTCTTCAAGCGCCCCTACACCGACACCTACGTCGACATCCGCGAAACCATCACCACCGACCCCCAGCCCGAAGCCTAACCCTCACCCCGGCAGCGAACCAGGTTAGAACTTGATCCGCGCCGCCAACTGCAGCAGCCGCGGCGGCGCCGAGTTCTGAATCTGCCCAAAGTTCGTGCTCGAAATATTCCCGCTCACCGCTGCCGGCCCAAAGAACTGCCCGTGGTTGAACACATTGAACGCCTCCGCGCGCAACTCCAGCGACACCCCCTCATGCAGCCGCGTCGTCTTCGCCAGCGCCAGATCCGTATTGTCCGCTCCCGGCCCATAGAAGAACCGTCGCCGCGCATTCCCGAGCGTCCCCAGCGCCGGCAGCGAAAATAAGCTCGTGTTGAACGCGCACCCGTTCGGCCCCGGCCGCCGGTTAAACTCCAGATTTCCGGGCGTGAACTCCGGCTCATCCACCCCATTGTTGTTGATGCCATTCGGCTGCGTCCCCAGCAGCGACGTGTCGTTGTTATTCACCAGCGTCACCGGAAACCCGGTGCTGAAGCGCGTCAACCCCGACACATCCCACCCGTCCGTCAGCCGTGGTTTGCCCTTCAACACGCTCCCCAGCGGCAGCGTATACCGATACGTCGCCACGAAATTATGCGTCAGATCGAACGCTGACAGCGACCGGCTCAAACCCGCATTGCTTAGTCCCGCAACATCCGGATACACCGCCTCCGCCAAACTCGATGACTGATCGATCGACCTGCTCCACGTATACCCAAGCTGCACAAACAGGGTTTGCGTCGAGTGCTTCACGCTCACCTCCAGCGCATTGTCGTGCGAGTTCGCAATCGTCCGCTGCAGATTGACACTCCCAAACGCTGGCCCAAACGCCGTCCGCGTACCCTGCACCGTCTGCCCCGCCGCCGTCGTATAGGTGCTGCTCTCGCCAAACGGCCCGCATGTCGCCGAACCGGCAGCCACACTCGCCGTCGTACCCAGCGCCAGGCACGTCGCCGGATCGCCCGGATTCACCTCCTGGATCACCAGCAGGTGATGCGCCTGCGTCCCCACAAACCCAGCGCTCAACACCGTATGCGCGCCCACCTCCCGCTCCACCGAAACGCTGAAGTTCTCTGCATACGGCGTCACATTGTCCTTCGCAAACGCAGCAATTCCGGTCAGCGGCTCAAAGTTCGCCCAGTTCACGCTCCTATTCGGATGCGCCACCGAAGCCCCAAACACCACCGGCTGCAACGGAAACCGCTGCCCCACGCTCACCCCCGTGGCCGCCGTCACAAACGGCTCATCGAACAGCGTCGGTGCGGAGCTCGTGTCGGTAAAGCCATACGGCGGATTGCCGCTCATGATCCCCGCCGACAGCCCCTCGAACGCGCTGTAATACACGCCGTAGCCCGCCTTCACCAGCGTCTCTCCCGGCGCGCCCAGCACGCGCGACATCACGCCGCCGCTCGCCCTCGGAGCCCACGAAGCCGCCGCTCGCGGAGCCACATTGCCATAGCGCGTCGGCGACAGCGTATTCGGAACCCCCGGATCCCCCGGAAACAGAATCCCCTGCGGCGCATTCGGATACGCCACCGACTGCTCCTTCGGATCCAGCGTCAGCAACTGGTTGAACTTCTCCGACCACGGCGGAAGCACATCCCAGCGCAGCCCGTAGTTCAGCGTCAACTGCGAGTTCACCCGCCAGCTGTCCTGCGCATACAACCCGATGTATTGGTTGCGATTGTAAAAATTCTGCCCCTCGCCCTGCGTGTAGCTCGAATCGATCCCCAGCAGAAAATCCGCGAAGTCCGAACCCGTCTCGCTGCCGGTAAACGAAAAACTTCCGTTGTCGTACACCGTCGGATGCGTATTGATCTGGTCCGCGTGGAAGTTCCCACCGAACGAAAGCACGTGGCTCCGCACCGTCCGGCTGACATCATCCGACACCTCGAAGATGTTCTCCGCCTGGAACAGGCTGGTCACATCGACGCCCATCGTATAGCTGTTGAAGGTCACATTCTCCACGCCCTCGATATTCGGCAGCAGCGGCACAATCCCCGCCGTATTCACTCCCGTCACAAAGCCCTGCGACGCCAGCGACACGCCCACGCCACCGCGTGGCTGCCCTGCCGCCGCCGCGTTCCTCATGTAGCTGAAGTGCGCCAGGTTGGTCGCCGTAGCGCCAATCGTGGTCTGCAGGTTCACCGCAACCAGCTGCGAGCGTCCATCATTCTGCGCATTGAACCCCGGCACCGTCGCTCCGCCCTGCCCCGTCGGATACGGATTCAGCAGCGTGTAATCGTCGAGGAAGTAGTACCCGCTCAGCGCGCCCCACGGCGTCTGGCGATCCAGCCGCAGCGAGCCCTTATCATCCCGCACTCTCTGCGCATACGTCGATGTCGAAAATGTACCGCTGCCCGCATTCGGCTGTGGAATGCACTGCAGCAGATGCTGCGCCGGCGACGAAAAGACACTCTGAGGAATCACGCCACCCGGAAACACGCACTGCCCATTCGTGACCGTGCAGTTGGGCGTGTAATACGGCTCACCCTGCGCAACCGCATACCCCAGCTTTCCGCTCAGCATCTGCGCGAAGTACGCTCCGCTCACCGTCCCTGTCAGCTTCCCAACCTGGTCCGAAAGATTCCCCGCGCGATCCGCCACCGTCGGCACTGCAATCAACCCTGTATCGATCCCCTGCGTCTGCCGCGTTCCCTGATAATCCGCAAAGAAAAATGTCTTTCCAACCGGCGGCACCGGCCCGCCAAGCGTCCCACCAAACTGGTTCTGATGGAAGGGCGCCCGCGTCAGCGAAAAGTAATTCCGCGCATCCAGCACCGTATTGCGGAAGTACTCGTACCCGCTGCCATGCAGCCTGTCCCCGCCACTTCGCGTCTCCACCGCAATCTGCCCGCCGCTCTGGTTGCCGAGCTTCGCGTCGAAGCTGCTCGTCAGCACCTCCAAGTCCGCAATCGAGTCCAGCGTCGGCACCACCGCCGCGCCCATATTCACGTCCTCCTGCACATTCGAGCCGTTCACCCGAAACGCATTCGCCGTCTCCCGCTGCCCGCTCACACTCAGCGCTCCAATATCCAGGTCGCCCGACGGCGGCGTACTCGCCACCCCACTCATCACCACCGCATTCGGCTGCGCCGAACTCACCGGAATCACCCCCGGCGTCAGCGCCAGCAGGTCTGTAAAGCTCCGCCCATTCAAGGGCACACTCGCCACCTGCTGCTGATTGAGCACCGCTCCCAACTGCGTCTCGCTCGGCTGCACGCCATCACTCACCTCACCCTGCACATCGACCTGCTCAACCTGCCTGGCCACCTCCATCCGGATCGTCAGCCCACCCGCGCCACCCAACGTCACCGGTGCCGCATAGCTCTCGAACCCCGGAGCGCCCACCGTCAGCGTGTACTCGTCCGCTGCTCCTGCCCCTGGCTGTCCGGTCGCGCCCTGCACCCGCACCACAAACCTGCCAGCGGCCGTCGCCTTCGTCTCCGCGACGATCACCCCGCTTCTCTCCAGCACAATGCTCGCCTTCCCGATACCAGCCCCCGAAGCGTCCACCACCACGCCCGACACCGGCATCGAGGTCGTCGCCGCGCTCCCCGGAACTTCCACCACCTGTGCTGTAGCTCCAACCAGCGACCCTAAGACGAACAGACATCCAAAAACCTTTGAAACGATGTACATAAGACTCCGAACAACCTCTCCGCAGCAATCTGCCAGCGCAATATTTCGGTGCAGCGCCTATGCTCGGCCGCCCCCACAAGACCCAAACAGGTTTATATAAGACTTGAAAAGTCTTATATAAATAAGACCACACCAGTCCTATATTGCCAAACCTTCGCCCACACCCGATCGCCAGAATCCCCACTACCCCACAAAACGCAAGAAGGGCGCAGCCATCGCCGCGCCCCGCTCGCCTTCGCTACTTCTTATTTCCTGCCCTGCTACACCCACTCCATCCCAACCCCCAGCTCCCGCTCCACGCGATTCACGCCCGGAAACGCCAGGCTCAGCGGTGCCGACAGCCCCCGCACGCCACCCAGCCGCACCACGTGGATCGCTCCCATCAGCAGCCGTGGGGCCTTCCCCGTCGGCCACAGCTCGGCGAACGACCGCATCACGCCATCCTTATCCGGATGAAACGCCCGCTCATCCCACCGCTGCCATCCCGGCATAAACTCCGGAAAGTCCGTCACCGCATTCAGTGTCGAGCGCAGAATCCTCTGCTCCCAGCGATCCTGATACTGGTCCATAAAGTGCACATGGCTCACGCGGTCCACGCGAATCTCCTCCACGAACTCCGTAAAGCTCGCCGCCCACGTCAGGTTGATATTCGCGTTCGGCTCCAGCCCATGCCGGTCGCCACCCGAGATCACCAGGTGGCCCGTCTCCGTCGCCAGCCGCGCCGTCTCGCGATTCTCCTTCACATGCCGCAGCCCATTCAGCTCGATCGCATGCACGCACCGCCCTGCCTCTTTCAAAAACCGCCGCACCTCCGCCAGATGCACCGGCCCCATCTTGTGCAGATCCCACAGCGGATGGTTGAACACGATCAGCACCTGCGGGCTTTCATGCAACTCCCGCAGCATTGCCAGCAACTTCGCATCGCTCGGAGCAGCGGTGAACGCCTCAAACCGCCGCATCCACTCCATGCCAGCCCGGCTCGGAATATTGTGAATGCCCAGATGAAAGATCGTCTGTCCATACGGCGCCGACCATTCCACGCTCACCGGAATATGCCGCGACGACGGAACCGTCCGCAGCAGCATCGCGGCCTCGATCGTGTCATGGTCCGTAATCGACACCAGCGAGTTCAGCCCCAGCCGCTGAATCTGCTGCGACTCCAGGTCATACGCCATCTTCGGCTGCAGCGGCGGCCGCCAGTTCGCGCGCTCGAAGTCCAGCTTCACCCCATGCCGCGCGCTGCACTCCGCATAGAACTCGAACACGCGCTTCAATCCCGGCATCACCACGAACATCGCGTGGATGAACCCCAGCGTCTCCTCCGACACGCTGGTATGGCTATGCAGCGACACGCCCGTCGTAAACTCCTCGGTCGCGAGTGGCTGCTTCCAGTTGCTTGTGATCCTGCTCGTAATCTTCGCTTGTGGCAGCATGGCTTCCTCCGCAGATCTCCAAACCTGCCTAAAGCATGCCTATCGCAAGCAAACGCGCAATCACCACAACAACAATAGAAGCTGAATTTTTCCGGGCAGGTTCCTCATCCGATACGCCCCATCGCAGCCGCCGGCGGCGTCGACTCCCCTACTTCTCCGACGCCCTCACCGCTCGAGATCGTCCCGCCCTGCGCCACCGCCGCGGTCCCGCGCATACGCCGCGCGATGCGTCACCGGGTGGGAGCAGCTCCAGATATCTTGTTTCGAAGATCTCGTCCGGCACCGCTTCGCCCAATAAGAACCCCTGCATCTCGTCGCAGCCCAGCATCCCCAGCAGGCGCGATTGCTCCTTGGTTTCGACGCCCTCCGCCACCACCTTGAGCTTCAGCGAATGCGCCAGGTTGATGATGGTGGACACCTGCGCCAGTCCCTCCGGCGTGGCCGTCATGTCGATCACGAACGAGCGAGCGATCTTCAGCGTGTCCAGCGGCAGTTTCGACAGGTAACTGAGCGAGGAGAAGCCGGTGCCGAAGTCGTCGATGGCGATGCTTACGCCCATGGCGCGAATCGCCCGCAGCGTGGCGATACTGTGCTCGACGTCCTCCATGATCAGGCCTTCGGTGAGCTCCAGTTCCAGTCCGGCCGCCGCACGCGCGTCAATACCGATGGCCTGCTCAATCTCGGCGATGAAGTCGCGATTGCGCAGTTGCAGCGGCGACACGTTCACCGCGATGCGCACGGCAGGCAGGCCCGCGCTCTGCCAGCGCAGGTAGTCTTCGATGGCTTTGCCCAGCGCCCAGCGCCCAACTTCATAGATCAATCCGGTTTCTTCCAGGATCGGAATGAACCGGTCTGGTGGCACCAGGCCCGAGCGCGGATCATTCCATCGGATCAGCGCCTCGGCGCTGGTGAGCTTGCCGCTCGCCAGGTTCACCTTGGGCTGGTAATAGAGTATGAATTCTTGCTTGTCGACCGCCTCGCGCAACTGATTTTCCAGGACGAACTTGCCGGCCGTCATTTCGGCTATCTTCGGCGTGTAAAACAGGTATCCATTGCGGCTCGCCTTGGCCTGTTTGAGCGCTGCCTCGGCATTCTTGAACAACGCTTCCGCGGTGCTGCCTGCATCCGGAAACAGCGATATCCCAACCCTGGCGCTGATCCGGAACGTGGACGTATTCACGCCGAACGGATGGTCCAGAAGAGCTTTCATCCATCGCTCGACCAACAGCGCCACGTCGCCTTCCTGCTGTACTTCCGGAATCACGACCGCAAAATGGTCCGCACCCAGTCGCGCCAACAGGTTGGCGTCCCCCACCGCGCGCGTCAGCAACCTCGCGACCTGCTGCAAGAGCTTGTCTCCTGCC
>PLHC01000036.1:7347-19308 GCA_003138795.1 Granulicella sp.
GCGAAGGACAGGTTGCTGGCCAATCCCACAAGCAGCTGCGCCTCCTCGTCGTCAAAGGCGCCGATCTCGTCGGCATACAGGTTGATCGCGCCAATCGGAACACCCGCCCGATGCAGCGGCAATGTTGCCAAAGAGCTCAAGTCGAAGCACGCGCTGCGCTTATGCCACGGTGCGGTGAGCGGGTTATGGTGGTAATCCTGAACCCAGACTGGCCGGTTCTCGCGGATGGCGGTACC
Organism: Granulicella sp.; assembly: GCA_003138795.1. GTDB lineage: Bacteria > Acidobacteriota > Terriglobia > Terriglobales > Acidobacteriaceae > Granulicella. Next base: position 7,584 of record PLHC01000036.1, read on the forward strand.
CGCCGGACCTTGCGAGAGCGGGGTTTCGGCTTCGATACCGTCCAGATACTCATCGGCGCGGTCGCCAAAGCTGGCCGCGACCCGGATCGTCGAGGTGTCCGCGTCGAGCACGCCAATCCACGCCATGTTGAATGCACCCGCCTCGACCGCGATCCGGCATGCCTCCCGGAACAACTCGTCACGGTCGTGCATGCTCACGATGAGCGCATTGATTCTGCCCTGCATGGCTAATATGCGATTCAGGTGCTTGATCCTGACTTCGGCTGCCTTGCGCAAGGTGACTACGCGAATCGACGCCAGCGTAAATACGGCGTCCCTGTCCCAATAGGGGTTTAAACTTACTTCGACCGGGAACTCCGATCCATCGGCGCGGCATGCCGTAAGTTCCATCCCGACCCCCAGTTCCCTGACATGCGGGGATCGAAAGTAGCTTTCAAAGTGCTTCGTGTGAGCATCGCGGTAGCGCTCCGGCAGCAGGCAGGCTAGCGGTTTTCCAGTAAGCCCATTCGGTTTGTATCCAAACAGGCTGCAGGCGCGGTCATTCGCAAGCACAATGATGCCCCGCGAATCCACCAGGATCATGGGATTGGGGACAACGGCAAAAAACTTCCCGATAGCTTCCATAATTAGAGCTTGCCTTCAGAATCCGTATCGCCTGGTCGGCTGGTTTTCGGAGATATCCATTCCGTCATGGTCGTCTTTTTCGGTCGGCTACAAACACGCAGGCAGCACCCTCCAAGATAGTGCCTGTCCGGTCTTGTTCGAACTAAATCAGTGCCGTAATTCAGCATCGAGCGCATTCGTGTTTGGTTATACCAGAGCAGCCATGCAAAGGTCTCATTCCTTGCCTGGCGACCGGAACCTGCCTGGGCCTGATTTTGGATTCAGGAATTCTACTTGTCGCCCGGCCGCAGTTCTCCAAACCTTCCTGAAGCCTGCCTATCGCAAGCAGACGCGCAATCATCGCCAAACACAATAACTGGAAGCAGAATTTTTATCGGCAGGTTCCTCATCTGATACGCCCACTTCGCCACCTCACCTCTGCTCGACATCGTCCAGCGCCCCGCTCACATTCATGTTATTCGCATACCCCGCTCGATTCCTCCCCGCGCGCTTCGCCCGGTACATCGCCTCATCCGACCGCTGCCTCAGCATCTGCGCATCCGTCGCATCATCCGGAAACACCGCCACCCCGATGCTCACCGTCACCCCCAGAGCGCCGATTGCCACCTCCAGCGGCTCCTCGAACACCCGCAGCAGGCTCGCCGCCACCTTCTCCGCATCCGCCGCCTTACTCAACCCGCTGACGATCGCCGTAAACTCCTCGCCCCCCGTCCGCGCAATCGTATCCACCTTCCGAATCTTGCTCTTCAGCCGTGCCGCCACCTGCTTCAGACACTCATCTCCCACCAGGTGCCCATACGTGTCGTTGATCAGCTTGAAGTGGTCCACGTCGATCGTCAGCAGCGCTGCCCGCTTCTGCTCCCGCTCGGAGGCCTTCAGGCACTGCTCCAGTCGATCCGCCAGCAACTGCCGGTTCGGCAGCCCGGTCAGGGCATCATGCTGCGCCCGGAACGAAAGCTCCCGGTCCAGCTTCAACCGCTCCGTAATATTGCGCGCAATCACAAACCGCGCCTCTTGCCCCAGGTACATAATCTCGCGCTCCACAATATTCACCCACACCACGCGGCCATCCCTATGCTGGTGCTGCACCCGCGTTCCCTCTGTCGGCGCTGTCAACACATCCTCAACATCCTCGGTCTCCCCATCCATGGGCGACTCCAACTCCGCCATCCGCATCCCCCGAAGCTCCTCCATGGCATAGCCATACTGCTGCAGCGCCGCCTCATTCGCCAGGAGAAACTCGCCCGTCACCCCATCGCAGATCCACATCGGATGGGGATGGGTGTCATAGATCATCTGAAAATCCTCGGACAGCTCGCGAAACTTCTCCGCCATCCGCGCGTTCTCATCCGCCGTGTCTTCAACGATCCTCAGGATCATCGAGAACCCCACAAAATACTTCGGGAAGTTCCAGAACTCATACAGCAGCTTCTGCGCCTCCGACGAGTCGCCCACCTGCGTATTGATCAAGTAGAACGCCGCCCACGCCGTAAACCCCAGCGTCCCCACCCATCCCGCGGGGCTCCGCCTGCCCACCGATCCCCCATACAGCACCGCCGTACACAGCAACAACTCCACCACCGCACCGTTGTCCAGATTGCTGGCCGAGGTCCACCCGGCATACGCCACCAGGGCAGTTCCATACACCACACAGATCGTAAGAATCAGCGCGCGTCTCCGCGGCCACCTTCTCGGCAGCAGCACATAGGCAAGATAGAAACCCTGGCCCTGCCACAGCAGGGTCATCAGGACAAGCAGCACCCTAGGTATAGAACCAAATTGCTGCATATTGATGACGAGCACATTGGCTGCGCCGATCGCCACTCCAGCCAGTACGGCCTTCTGCAGTTGGTGCGCCTTCGCCACGAGCGACGTCAGAAAGGTCAGCACTCCCAGCAACAGGAAGTCGAAGCAGGCCGCATCCTGCAGGTGCACCAGATCCGGCTGCACCTCCCGCACGGCCCACACCGCATAGCCAAGGAAGACGAAGATCCATCCCACAAACCAGAACCGGTAGTAGATCTGCGGACGGCTGCGCTGCTGTATCCCAAAGAACAGGATCAGCAACAGCAACAGAACGAGATCAACAGCCTGGCCCTGCATGGCTCTCCCTCAACGGTGAAGCGGTGCCTCTGAAATTTACTAGTTCTAACAGTTTGCGCTCATGCCGTACTCTTCGGCATCTCTTTTTTGAGATCCATGCAGTGTGTCACAATCATCCAGCCTCTCATCAGCCTCCAAATTCCCAAAATGGCACCTCGCCCCTTCAGATATTTGCCAAATCTTCGTCCTGTTGCCAGGGCACCAGAACCCTCTTTTCTCGGGACTGCCCTTGTAATCTTTTCGTATCACCCTTCCACCTCCCGCCCCAAAGGATCAAACTAGAAGCAGGCACATGCCCATCGGGCAAGGCCCTTCCCCAATCGGAACAGCCTTCGCGCGATGGCAAGCACACGCTGACGTCCTCCTGGGAGGGAGGCACATCAATGAACGCTCTGCTCATCTACCCCAAATTTCCTGAAACCTACTGGAGCTTCCGCTACGCCCTATCGTTTCAGGGCAAGCGAGCCGCGCAGCCCCCGCTCGGCCTGCTCACCATCGGCGCCCTGCTTCCGTCCGACTGGGACAAGCGCCTGATCGACACCAACGTCGAGCGCCTGAAGGACTCCGACCTCGCCTGGGCCGACGTCGCTCTCATCAGCGGCATGCACGTCCAGCAGCAGGATCTCGTCGCGATTGTCCGCCGCTGCCATGCGCTCGGGCTCCGCACNNGCTGCCGCGCGCGCGGCCTGCGCACCGTCGTCGGCGGCCCCATCACCAGCAGCCTGTCCGCCGCCGAGCTCGAAGCCGACCACATCGTCATCGGCGAGGCCGAAGACCTCATCGCCACTCTCGCCAGCGATCTCGCGAGCGGAACCGCCCTTCCTCTCTACCAGGCCACCGACCGCCCCGCCATGGAGCACAGCCCGCTCCCCGACTTCAGCCTCATCCGCATGAACCGCTACAGCACCATGACCGTCCAGTACTCGCGCGGCTGTCCCTTCAACTGCGAGTTCTGCGACATCATCGAGATCTACGGCCGCCGCCCGCGCACCAAGCCCGTCGCCCAGGTCCTGGCCGAATTCGACCGCCTCTACGACGCCGGCTGGCGCGGCCCCGTCTTCATCGTGGACGACAACTTCATCGGCAACAAGCCCAAAGTCCGCGTCCTGCTCTCGGCCATCGTCGAGTGGAGCGCCGCCCGCGGCAAGCCCTTCCGCTTCATCACCGAAGCCTCACTCAACCTCTCCGACGACCCCGAACTGCTGCAGATGATGAAGGATGCCAGCTTCGCCTCCGTCTTCCTCGGCATCGAGACACCCGACGAATCCAGCCTGCTCGCCACCAACAAGCTGCAGAACACCCGCCGCGACCTGCTCGAGAGCATCGCCATCATCCAGAACTACGGCATTGAAGTCATGGGCGGCTTCATCCTGGGCTTCGACACCGATCGCGAAGACGTCTTCGACCGCCTCGTCGACTTCATCCAGCAGAGCGCGATCCCCATCGCCATGGTGGGACTGCTGCAGGCCATGCCCGGCACGCAGCTCTTCCGCCGCCTCTCCCACGAAGGCCGCATCCTCGACTCCGGCGGCGGCAACAACACCGGCTGCCAGCTCAACTTCCGTCCCCGCATGGACCCCGCCCGGCTGGTCGAGGGCTACCGTTCCGTGCTCAACAGAATCTACTCCGCCGACGCCTACTATGAGCGCGTCCGGCTCTTTCTCAGCCGCTGCAACCCGCAGTACCAGCGCAATCTGAATCTCGGCAACGTGCGTGCCATGGTTCTCTCCATCCTGCGCCAGGGAGTTTTAGGCAACGCCCGCGCCGACTACTGGAGGTTTCTGCTCTCCGCGCTAACGCGCTATCGCCGTTCCTTCGGCACCGCGATGACCCTGGCCGTAATGGGCTATCACTTCCAGAAGGTCACCCAGCAGCTCTCCAAGGCCGATTCCTGATCCCACGGCATCCCACGGCGCGCGCAGCAGCATCGCCCAAAACCACTGGCAGTCCTCCTGCGACGAGCGGATTACGCAGCTTCGCTGGCCAACTCATCCAGCAGATTTGCGGCTTTGGTAAGGTGGTCTACACCGAAGACCACCAACGCCCGCTCCGATCCGGGCTCCAGTCCGCAGTAGGAGTAGTCAATGTTGATCTGGTGTTCGCCCAACCGCGCGGCTGCGCGGCCCAGCTCACCCGGACGATGCGCAAGCCGGACTACGGCGGCCTCCGCCTCCTCGAAGATCATCCCCAGGCCGCCCAGCACCGCCTTGGCGCTGGCCGGATCGTCCACCACGAACCGGGTCAGGCTCTCGCCCTCCTCCACATACGATTGAAACGCCAGGACATTCACACCCCGCTCTGCCACCGCGAGGAAGCACCTCCCCAGCGCCCCTGGTTTGTCTTCAATCGTTACCGTAAACTCCTTCATCTTCGGCATGCGCTGTCACTCCATTCGTCTTCGGGACCCCGACAACCAGCGGAGCTGTCTGAATCATACCGTCGCGGCGGAGCAGTTCTCAACCGAAAGCCGCCCCTTGCAAATCGAGTAATTGGCCACCATACTGGCTGTGAGATTTCGAGGAACATAATGAAGCGCTTACTTGTAGCAGTTCTCTGATCGTTCCCTCCTATGCCTTTGCGTCGGACAATAGCTATAAGGTCGTCTACGACGGCGGCTCACTTCAGAGCACAAAAGCCGGCACAAATGTGAAGCTATACCTCGACCCAGCTCAAGTTCGAATTGTGCGAGATAACGCAGACCTCGTGACAATTCCTGCCGCTGCTATTACGGAGATATCCTACGGTCAAGATGTTCATCGCCGAGTCGGTGCTGCAATTGGCCTAGCTGTATTCACCCTCGGACTCGGTGCACTCATGGCGCTTACAAAATCCAAGAAGCATTTTGTTGGCCTGACTTGGGCGAACGGCGACGTAAAAGGCGGATTTGTGATGCAGTGCGATAAGAATGAATATCGGGGTATATTGACTGCGCTGGAGGAAATCACAGGCAAAAAAGCAGTCGATTCAGACGCTATGACAGTCAAGAACTAGTTCCATTGCCCTACCGACAGCTCGAGGAAACGAGCTGTCGGTAGGGCTCTGCTTTAGCTGTGAAAAGCAGTCGCTCCGAAGGCACATTCCCCCCTGCCGAAACGGCTGAATTGGCTTCCTTTCTGCACCCTCGAAAGCCCTCTCCGCCGGCTACTTTTCAGGCCTTCCAGCAGCTATAATGGAAGGTGCCCATGTCTGATGAAACCAACGAAAATCCGCTGCTCCCCTTAGGCCCGAACGACCCCTCCGCGCAGGACGCCAACTCCAACAATCCTTCCCCCGAAGGTGGTTCTGGCGGTGCCGGAAACCCCGATGGCCCGACCACCCCCACCGGCCCCGGCGCCCTCGTAATGCTCTCCATCAACATCGAGGAGGAGATGCGTCGCTCCTACCTCGACTACTCCATGTCGGTCATCATCGGCCGCGCCCTCCCCGACGTGCGGGATGGCTTAAAACCAGTCCATCGCAGAATCCTCTATGGAATGCAGGAGATGGGCCTCCAGTTCAATAAGAAATACACCAAGTCCGCCAAGGTCGTCGGCCACGTCATGGGCAACTATCACCCCCACGGCGACTCCGCTATCTACGACACCATGGTGCGTCTCGCCCAGCCCTTCTCGCTGCGCTACCCCCTCATCGACGGCCAGGGCAACTTCGGCTCCGTCGACGGCGATCCACCCGCCGCCATGCGTTACACCGAGTCGCGCCTCACCCGCATGGCCTCCGAGATGCTCGCCGACATCGACAACGACACCGTCGACTTCGTCCCCAACTACGACGAGTCCAGCTCCGAGCCCAGCGTCCTTCCCGCGCGCATCCCCAACCTCATCGTCAACGGCAGCAGCGGCATCGCCGTCGGCATGGCCACCAACATCCCGCCGCACAACCTCACCGAGACCCTCAACGCCACCATCGCGCTGCTCTCGAAGGACAAGGCCGAAACCCGCTCCGACCTCGAGATCGTCCTCGAGCACGTCAAGGGCCCGGACTTCCCCACCGGCGGCTTCATCTACGGTCGCGCCAACATCGCGCAGACCTACACGACCGGTCGTGGCCGCTTCATGATGCGCGCGAAATGCGGGCTTGAGAACATCACCGGTGGGCGCCAGGCGATCATCGTCACCGAGATCCCCTACCAGGTCAACAAGTCCAACCTCATCAAGCGCATCGCCGAGCTGGTCAACGATAAGATCGTCGACGACATCTCCGACGTCCGCGATGAGTCCGACCGCGACGGCATGCGCATCGTCATCGAGCTCAAGCGCGGCTCGCAGCACGAGATCGTCCTCAACCAGCTCTACAAGCACACCTCCATGCAGGAGAGCTTCTCCATGATCTTCCTGGCCGTCCACAACGGCCAGCCCAAGGAGCTCCCGCTCGACAAGGCCATCCACGCCTTCATCGACCACCGCATCGACGTCGTCCGCCGCCGCACCGCCTTCCTGCTCAACAAGGCCCGCGAGCGCGAGCACGTCCTGCTCGGCTACCAGATCGCCCTCGACCACCTCGACACGGTCATCAAGATCATCCGCCAGTCCTCATCGCGTTCCCACGCCCGCGAGAACCTCTTCAACTACTTCAGCAACCGCCGCATCAACCTCAACGGCGCCGAGCTCGCGGGCGTCTCTCTCGACCCCACCAAGTACTCCATCGATCTCCTCGGCGGCAGCGTCAGCGCGCAGCTGGCCAACAACTCCGCCGGCACGCTGATCCTCAGCTACCGCCAGATCGATGCGATCCTCGAACTCCAGCTCTATCGCCTCACCCAGCTCTCCATCGACGAGCTGCTCAACGAGCTCCGCGCCATCCGCGACAACATCGCCGAGTACGAATCGATTCTCGCCTCCGAGCCGAAGCTGCGCCGCGTCATCATCAAGGAGCTCGAAGACATCCGCGACAAGTACGGCGACGCCCGCCGCACCGTCATCCTCGACGAGTCCACCGAGCTCACCTTGGAAGATTTAATAGCCGACGAGCAGGTCGCCGTCACCGTCTCCAACACCGGCTACCTCAAGCGCACGCCCATCAGCATCTACCGCCAGCAGAAGCGCGGCGGAACCGGCCGTCTCGGCATGAAGACCCGCGAAGAAGACTTCGTCGCGCAGCTCATCATTGATTCAACCCACGCCTACCTGTTGTGCTTCACCAACTCCGGCCGCATCTACTGGCTCAAGGTCTACGAGATCCCCGACATCGGCGCCGCCGGCAAGGGCAAGGCCATGGCCTCGCTGGTCGACCTCCAGCCCGGCGAAAAAGTCGTCACCATCCTCGCCGTCCGCGACCTCAACGAAGACAACAAGTACGTCCTCTTCGCCACCCGCAACGGCACCGTCAAGAAGACCGCGCTCAAGGACTTCTCCAACGTCATGGCACGCGGCATCATCGCCATCGGCATCGACAAGGACGACGAGCTCATCACCGCCCGCATCACCGACGGCGAGCAGGTCATCTTCCTCGCCACCCACGACGGCATGGCCATCCGCTTCAACGAGCAGGATCTGCGCCCCATGGGCCGCCCAGCTTTTGGTAACAGGGGCATCTCGCTTCACAAGACCGACTACGTCATCGGCGCCGCCGTCACCCCCTCGCCCGAGGCACGCAACAAGCAGCGCCTCGCCCTCGCCGCCGCCAAGGGCCTCCAGGACCAGGTCGAAGCCGTCCTCGACGAAGCCGGTGAGTCCGTCGCCGCCGCTCCCCTCGAGCTAGCCGAGCCCGGCGAACTCGCCGCCCCCGAGCTCTCCCCCGCCGCCGCCGCCAAGCTCCAGAAGCTCGACCAGCAGCTCGGCCTCACCCCCTGCCTGATCCTCTCGGTCTCCGAGAACGGCTACGGCAAGCGCACCGACGTCGACGCCTACCGCCTCCAGACCCGCGGCGGCAAGGGCGTCATCAACATGCGCGCCACCCCCAAGATCGGCAAGGTCACCAGCATCCAGCTCGTCGACGACACCACGGAGATGATGGTCATCAGCCAATTCGGCAAGATCATCCGCATCGACACCAAGACCGTCCGCGCCGCCGGCCGAGCAACGATGGGCGTCAAGCTCCTCGACCTCGAAACCGACGACAAGGTAGCCTCCGCCACCATCATCCCCCCCGAAGAACCCAAGTCCCAAACCGAGAACGGCGCGCTACTCCAATAGCCGCCGTCGTCTAGGCCCTTATGTTCTGGCTGTTGCCGTCGCCTTTCTGTCTGTCATCCCGTAGGGATCTGCATTTCGCTCTTGCCCCTGCACCTGAGATAGGTCCAGGCTTTAGCCCGGACAATCAACGCAAGTCCTCGATCGAGAAACGTCTGCAGGTTTGCTTTCAGCCGCGCTCCAATCCGCTAAGGAGGTGACAAATTTGCTGCCGGAGGCAAATAACAAAGTATCCAGCTCCACATCCTCCAGCGCATCGAAATTTCACCAGGATTTTGCGCTCCCGATATCTGCCCGAAAAAATTCACGCTTATCGTCCAGTTACCGGTGTCGGAAAAGAACCCGCTGTTCACCTGGGTTTGATCGAAATCGAAATTCAGCTCCTCCGTTGCCTGGAACATATCGGCGTAAACGATGCTTGAGTGCCTGAACGCGATCTCTCCCGCATTGCGAAAGTCATAACCTGGAAACACAAAGTTCGTGGTCAGATCAAACGCCATCCCTTGCGTGGAAGGCCCCGAACCGGTCGTCCCGCTGATCACCGTCCTCACCAACACCAGCGAGTTATAGGGCGACGGCCCGGCAACGGGAATATAAAGCGGAGCATAACTCGTCGGCGGCCAGGTTGGGATCGCCCCGGCAAAAGTAAGCGGCACGTCGGTGGGCGGCCCTGAAAACGCAGGCGCAATGTTATGCAGCGGCTGATAATAATCCGTCATGCGCTTCCCTTCTATTTTGGTTGGGTGACGGTTGTAATCAGAAAGTCACAGGTCACAGAAGAATGCTCTGGTGTCAGCTCAAAGGAAGATGGTCCAGATGTCTGCACCACTGTCAGAAAATCGACGGAGGGTGCCTTGAAATCAGAGCCCGTCAACACCTGCACACTCAAAGTCTCGCCAAACGGAACGCCATCGATCTCAAATCCGGCCTCGCACGTACCCGAATGGGCTGCATGGGTGAATGTATCGCAATGGCCAGTCTTTACTGTCTCTTGTGACCCGCCCAACTCACCCGGCGGTGGCGGAATAAGTTTCACGATGGCAATCGTCAACTGATTCTTCAGGCTCGACGGAATACCTTGGGATGTTTGAGCCAAATCCCAAAGGTCTTGATTCCACTTTATGCTCCCTTTCACCTTCGATGCCGCTGGCTTCACCAGCAGAACCACCTGGTAGGAAAAGCGATGAAGCGTCGATTGACCCAAGACTTGTAGATTGAGGGTAAGCGAAACCTTGCCGTTCCCTCCTAACGAAACGGTCGCTTCGTCGGCACTAAACTGAAAAGCTCCATTGTTCGATGTGATATCACATAGACCAACTGTCACACTGGACTGAAGAACCTCTAATGCATATACCCCTAAATCAACGGTAAAGGGAGTTAGATACGTATTCCCATCATTGGCTGGCGTCGCATATTCCGGAATTGCTATGCCGGAAATGATGAGCATCGTCTGAGCAGACGTAATATCTACCTGGAGCACTGATGTCGACGTCACTTGATTCTTGTTCAGAGTAGGCATCGATTGCACCCTCCTCGAAACGCCGGTCGGTCATACGATGTGCGGATTCCGTGTTGGACGCCTTCGTCCCATAGAATCAAATCACGTGTAGGCTGTATCGACTCGGGCTAAGTTTCGACGCAGAAAGATTATTCCTTATCTGCCAACACGCACAACAAAATTGTGAGAATGCGGGGCCGGATTTCCGACTTACCACCTTCGCGTCACCACAACCTCGATTGCCCCATTCATGACGCGCCCTTCGCGGCATGAGTGGGCTCCACTCTGCCGAAGGCCGGAGTGTAGGCGCGAGCCGCAACGACTGAATCGCCCTCTTTCACCAGCCACCAACCCCTAACTCGCTGGCGACACCGCGACATCGTCGGCAACATACGCGTGCAGCGACTGGCCCTGCTTGATCTCCACATTCTTCCCGTGTTTGATCAGCCCAATCGGCCCAAACAGCACCGTCAACACGACCGCGCCCGTCGTTCCGCTCTCACCCTCTTTGCCCTTGGATCCGCGCAACTGAATCTTCGTATCGCCCACCTTCAGATAGTTGAGCCGCAGGTTCAACTCCCCGGCCTTGCCCATCATTCCCGACTTCTCCGCCTTCGTCACCTCGCCAAACGCATGCGCCCCTGCCTTCGCCACAACCACGTTCCCCACCTTCAAATCATCCATAAGCGTCAGCGCCACCGGGTCACCTTCGGAGGACGTCTTCGAGCTAAGATCGTCCAAAAACTGAAGATTCACATCCTCACCCTCCCGCAGCATGTATTTCCCCGAAGCATCGGGAGCAGCAGCAACGGGCGCCGCAGCAGCAACCGGAGCGGCGGCGGGAGCAACGGCCGCCGCAGGCACTGGCGCAGCTGCAGCCATCGGCGCAGCAGTCTGTTGAGCAAACGCAGGAACAGCCATCATGAGCGCAGGCAGCAGGAAGTATCTCGAAGTTTTCACGTATTCCTCAAAGGGTGAATTGAAGTCACCGCAAGCCTAAGGCTCAACTTGTGTCGATACAAGATAATTCGTAAGCTTTGGCGGGTGGCCCACTCGCAACCTCCCAGGCCAGGTGCCTCATTCATCGCGCGTTTTGCGATGAGTGGGCTCCACTCTGCCGAAGGCCGGAGTGCAGGCGCGAGCCGCAACGACTGAATCGCCCTCTTCCACCAGCCACCACCTACCGCCGCAACCTCGCCACCACATACAACACCAGCGACAACACCACACTAATCAGCAACGACGTCCCCAGCGGCGCATACACGGTCGTGTTCTTCCCCCGCCACACAAAATCCCCCGGCAGCCTTCCCACCCCAAGCCCCATCCGCTCGAGCCCCATCAACACCAGCCCCGCCACCACCACCGCCAACCC
>PLHC01000037.1:0-518 GCA_003138795.1 Granulicella sp.
CTGATCCCTGGCACGGAGCAACAGATCGTGACGGTTCGGATTCGTTGCCAAGACGGGTCTATCGCGTGGACCGAGGCGAATTCGCGGATTATCCGGGATGCTTCCACGGGAGATGTGATTGAGTTTGTCATCGTGTTGCGGGATGTTACGGAGAGGAAGTTGCTGGAAGACAGGCTCTCGGCGCTGGCGATGACGGATGGGCTGACGGGGCTGGCGAATCGGCGGGCGTTTGACGAGGCGCTGGAACGCGAATGGAAGCGCACGCTGCGCGAGGGGACGCAGATTTCGCTGCTGCTGCTGGACGTCGATCATTTCAAGGACTTCAACGATCAGCATGGGCATCTGGTTGGGGATGACTGCCTGCGCGCCGTGGCGGCGGCCGCGGCGGGCGCGGTGCGGGCGACGGACATTGTCGCGCGCTATGGCGGGGAGGAGATTGCGATCATTCTTCCGCTGGTCGACCAACCGGGCGCAGCCGAGACGGCGGAGAAGGTGCGAGCGGCGATTGAAGCGCTGCG
>PLHC01000037.1:573-27513 GCA_003138795.1 Granulicella sp.
GCGAAGACCGCGTAAGGAAGGCGAGTGTGGCGTAGATCTGAAGGTGAACGCGCGGAGAGCGGTCGAGGAAAATTAAGGGGGAAAGGTCTTGCTTCCTTTTGAGGCTGGAGTGCAGTCTGCTACGTGAGGACGAGGACGAGGCGAACGGTGGTGAGCTGGAACTGGAGAGCGAAGAGTTCATTCGGAAGCAGCCCGAGATGCAGTTGGTGGAGAAGCATTCGCTGACGAGCGCGCTGGGGGGATGAGATGGCGCGGTGGCTGCACTTCTGGTTGACGATGGGAGTTTGCGGATTCTTTCTGGTGCACGTCGCGCAGGTGGTGATGGCGGAATAATTTTCGGTCGATGGTCAGCGGGGCCGAGATCCAGAAGGTGGAAGATAATGAGTAGAAGGCAGGACAACGACAACGGCGAAGGAATGATGCATGAGTGAAGGCGTTACGGGTTCGATGGGTTGGGGCGGAGGGGTCTTGCGTGCGGCGGAGAGTCCGGCGGTGAGTGAAGAGGGTGGGGAGTGGGGCAGGGCCGCGCTGAGCAAGGTGCCCGAGGTGGCGCTGGGCTTCTGGATCATCAAGATTTTGGCGACGACGCTGGGGGAGACGGGCGGGGATGCGCTGTCGATGTCGCTGAACGTCGGCTATGCGGTGAGCACGGTCATCTTCTTCGGACTGTTCCTGGTGCTGGTTGTGGCGCAGATTCGGGCGAAGCGGTTCCATGCGTTTCTGTACTGGGCGGTGATCGTGGGCACGACGCTGGCGGGGACGACGATGGCGGACTTCGCGGACCGGTCGCTGGGGATCGGGTATCCGGGTGGGACGGCGATTTTGTTTGGATTGCTGGTTGCGTCGCTGGTGGTGTGGAAGCTGGTGGTGGGCACGGTGTCGGTGAACAACATCGTGACGCCCAAAGCAGAGATGTTTTATTGGCTGACGATTTTATTTTCGAACACACTCGGAACGGCGCTGGGGGATTGGACGAGCGAGGGTACGGGGTTTGGCGGCGGCGTGTTTCTGTTCATTGGACTGATTGGGGTGGTGGCGGGGCTGTACTTCTTTACGAAGATCAGCAGAACGTTGCTGTTCTGGGCGGCGTTCATTCTGACGCGGCCGCTGGGCGCGACCATGGGCGACCTGCTGACGAAGCCGCACGCGGATGGCGGGCTCAACATGAGCCGGTTCGTTTCGTCCGGCATTATCGCGGTGTTCATTGTGGGGTGCATTCTGCTGATCCCGCAGCGGGCCGGCAGTCATCCGGGGGCAGAAGGCAGAGGATAGAGGGTAGAGGATAGAGAGAGCGAAGGGCAGAGGGTAGAGGGAGCGCTTTCGTCTACGCTCTATCCTCTACGCTCTATCCTCTGTTTTTTTTGTGCAGGCGGCCCGTAAGCCGAATTTTGTTTTAGACGATCATTCCTCTAGGCGAAGCATTACTGCTCCGCTCCAGCAACCTACCCGCAGGTTTCGGTAAAAGCTCCACTATCCTGGGCGTGACGGGCCGTCGCGCGCTCGCCGCATCAGTGGTTGCGGCGAGACTCCCTGCCTATTTGGTCTTGCTCCGTGTGGGGTTTACCATGCCGCGACTGTTACCAGCCGCGCGGTGGGCTCTTACCCCGCCATTTCACCCTTACCGCAGACCGCTTGCATGGGCTGCTCGCTTGCGCTTGCAGCTCAACAATCTGAGGCGGTTTGTTTTCTGTTGCACTGGCCGTCCAGCTGGCTTGCGCCCGCCGTCCCGGACGTTATCCGGCACACTGCCCTGCGGAGTTCGGACTTTCCTCCCCCCTTCGACCGCTTGCGCGACGAAGGGCAGCGATCATCCAGCCGCCTGCACAGGCTTTAGTGTAGCAGTGTGATGCGCTGATGTGATGCGCTGAAAGGAGTTGGCGGGGGCGTTGCGCGGGATAGCCCGCGGTGGGAACTGCCGGGCGCGCGCTTGCGTAGAAGACTGCGGAGCGGTGTGCGAACGCGATGAAGCAGATTCCCTCTTCACCCCAGCAGGCAAAGAGCGCCTGCCAGGGGCTCCGGCTGCGGGGAAGGACAGAAAGAAAGGCCGGAACAACGGCAGAAGCCGCGCAGGGTAGGATTGAAACGGGTTCCCGATGGAGACAAAAGAAGCATTCCGACTCGCGGTGCAGTCGCTGTGGGCGAACAAGCTGCGTAGCGTGCTGACGCTGCTGGGCGTGGTGATCGGCGTGGCATCGGTGATCGCTGTCGTGACGCTGGTGAATGGGGCGAACCAGTATGTCGCGACGAAGATAAACAACAAGGGCGCGGACGTGTTCACGATCTCGCAGCAGCCGGCGTTTACGACCAGCTATAAGGATTATCTGAAGTATCAGAAGCGCAAGGTGATCTCGATGGATGCGTATCGCGCGATGCAGCAGAGGTGCACGTCGTGTTTGCAGGTGGCCGCGTTCCAGAGCACGATTGGGAAGATCGTGTACGGGGCGCAGTCGAGCACCGACACGCAGATTCGCGGGTACACGGCGCTGATGCCGGAGATGCAGAGCCTGAATATCGTGGAGGGGCGCGGGTTTACGCAGGCCGATGAAAACCATGCGGCGCAAGTGGCGCTGATCGGCGCGGACATTGAAGAGAATCTGCTGAAGTTTGAGGATCCGCTCGGCAAAGAGATTCGCGTGGATGGCGTTCCGTATACGATCGTCGGGCTGGGCGAGAAGCAGGGCAAGACGCTGGGGCAGAGCCAGGACAACTGGGTTGCGGTGCCTCTGACGGCGTATCAGAAGACCTACGGAACGATGAAGACAGTGACGGTCTACGGGAAGGCCGGCAGCGGTGCGGTGGCGATGGAGGCGGCGACCGACCAGGCGCGGGTGATCATGCGCGAGATGCGGCATGACCGGCCGGGTGAGGACGATAGCTTCACGCTCGAGACCAGCGACGCGCTGGCGGGATTGTTCACGGAGATCAGCAACAGCATTGGCGGGGTCGCGATTGCGATTGCGGCGATCTCGCTGGTGGTCGGCGGCATTGTGATCATGAACATCATGCTGGTGAGCGTGACGGAGCGAACACGCGAGATCGGGGTGAGAAAGGCACTGGGCGCGAGGCGGAAGGATGTGCTGATTCAGTTCCTGATGGAGTCGGGAATGCTGTCGCTGGTGGGCGGCGCGATTGGCGTGGTGGGCGGCGTGGTGGTGGCGAAGCTGGTGGCGTACTTCGTTCACTTTCCGGCAGAGATTGCGCTGTGGAGTGTGTTCGCGGGGCTGGTTGTGGCGTTGTCGGTGGGCGTGTTTTTCGGTGTGTATCCTGCGCGCAAGGCGGCGGACCTGGATCCGATTGTTGCGTTGCGGAGTGAGTTTTAGCGATGGCGATGCGAGCGAGCGATCAACGCGAAGCGGTCAAGATGGCGCTGGATACGCTGCGCGCGAATAAACTGCGCTCGGGGCTGACGATCCTGGGCATCGTGATCGGCGTGATGACGGTGATTACGATCTCGTCGGTGATCAATGGGTTGAATACGTCGGTGTCGAATATGGTGGCGTCGTTCGGGACGAATGTGCTGTGGGTGTTTCGGTTTCCGGTGATCGGAGTTCGTCCGACGGCGGAGATGCTGGCGCGCAAGCAGTTGACCTTTGACGACATGACCGCGATGGCGCAGCTTCCTCATGTGGTGGCTGCGTCGGCGGCGCTGCAGTACACGAACTACCAGTTCAATGCAGGTTCGGTGGTGGCGAAGTTCGGGCAGCGGAAGGCCGACAACGTGTCGCTGGAGGGGGATTCGCCCTCGAGTTTGACGGTGTATGACAAGGTGCTTTCGGAGGGGCGCTTTTTTACCCAGACCGACGAGGACCGCGCTGCGGATGTGACGGTGCTGGGCCATGATGTGGAGCAGGACCTGTTCGGGAACATCGATCCAATTGGCAAGGAAGTCGTGATCGCAGGACGGACGTTTACCGTGATCGGCGTATTCGAGAAGCAGAAGACGGCGTTTGGCGGCGGCAAGAACCCGGACGACAGCTATGCGTACTTTACGATCTCGACGTTCAAGAAGCTGCATCCCGAGATTCTGGATTACTGGATCAGCGCGAAGTTCGACGACCAGAAGAACAAGGGATTGGTGACGGATGAGATCCGCGAGTTGCTGCGGCGGCGGCGCAAGGTGCGCAATGAACAGGCGGATAATTTTGCGATCTTCAGTTCGGACTCGATTACGAAGCTTTGGAATCAGATTACGGGCAGCCTGTTTCTGCTGATGTTCGGACTGAGTGCGGTGGGGCTCATGGTGGGCGGCGTGGGCGTGATGAACATCATGCTGGTGAGCGTGACGGAACGAACGCGCGAGATCGGCGTGCGGAAGGCGATCGGCGCGACCAAGCAGACGATCCTGCTTCAGTTCACGCTGGAGGCGATTGTGCTGTGCGCGGTTGGCGGGGTGATTGGAATCTGCGTCGGGTCGATTTTTGCCATGGTGCTGAGGGTGTGGATCTCCAGCCAGGTGAGCTTGCTGTGGGTTCTGGTAGCGTTCCTGTGCTCGTGCGGGATTGGGCTGGTGTTTGGGATCTATCCGGCGTGGAAGGCGGCGAATTTGAATCCGATTGAGGCGCTTCGATACGAGTGAGCCGGCCCCGGTTGGCTACACTGGGTGGGATGGATTCAATCGCGCTCGTCGTTGAAGTTGTGGTGGTGCTGCTGACGCTGAGCGGGATTGCGTATGGGCTGATTGCGCTGTGGGGCGCGAGAGACTTTGAACATGCTGCGCGGGCTTCGGCTGCGGGGCGCGAAGGCGGGGGATTCGCGCCGGGTATTTCGATTCTGAAGCCGGTGAAGGGTGTCGATCCGCGGATGTATGCAGGGCTGGTGAGCCATTGCGTGCAGGAGTATACGGGCGCATATGAGCTGCTGTTTGGGGTGAACTCGCTGGAGGATGCGGCGGTTGCGGAGATCGCGCGGCTGCGTGTGGAGTGGCCAAATATCAGCATCAGACTTGTGGAATGCCCGGCGCGGCTGGGCGCGAATGGGAAGATGTCCAACCTGGCGCAGATGTTGCCGCATGCGAGCTTTGAGCATGTGGTGGTGAATGACAGCGATATTCGCGTGTCGCGGCATTACTTGCAGCGCGTGATGGCGCCGTTTGCCGATACGGCGGTTGGTTTGGTGACGGTTCCGTATGTGGGGCGCGCGGAGAAGACGCTGTGGTCGAAGCTGGAGGCGCTGGGAATTTCGACGGACTTTATGGTGGGGGTGCTGACGGCGAGGAAGCTGGAGGGTGGGATTCGGTTTGGGCTGGGGTCGACGTTGGCAACGACCCGGACGGCGCTGGCGACGATTGGCGGGTTTGAGGCGCTGGTGGATCAGCTTGCGGATGATTATGAGATGGGCGCGCGGTTGAGTGCGGCGGGGTATCGCGTGGAGTTGGTGCATGAGGTGGTGGAGACGACGGTTCCGGCGTATACGCTGCATGGGTTCTGCGAGCATCAGCTGCGGTGGGCGCGGGGTACGCGGGACTCGCGGCGCGCGGGATACGTGGGGCTGGGCGTGACCTATGTGCTGCCATGGGCGCTGGCGGCGTTGGTCGCGAGTGGGTTTTCGCTGTGGGCGATTTCAATGTTCAGCGTGGCGCTGCTGGTGCGCGTGAGTGTCGCGTTGACTGTGGGGGTGGGAATTCTGCGCGATGGGCAGGTGCTGCGCGATATGTGGCTGCTGCCGCTGCGGGATTGCTTTGGGTTGTTCTTCTGGGCGTGGAGTTATGCAGGCAATACGATCGTGTGGCGCGGAGAGCGGTTTCGGTTGAAGAGCGGGCGGTTGGAGCGGGTGTGAGTGATGACGGCGAAAAACAAGCAAAGGCGGGAACAGATTAGTGGTTGGGTTGGTTGCTGACGATCTCCTTGCCGCCGGATTTTACGAGAATGTAAACCGGGCCGGGAAGGGCAGGCAGATGGTTGGGTGGGTCGTCGGAATTTGTGAGGGATTGCCAGAGGAAGATGCGCTGCGGGCCGAGCCACTTGGCGGCGATGGATTGCGGCGTCTCAAAGATGGGTGGGGCGTCGGGGAAGAAGCTGCCGTACCAGAGGTTGGACGAGCGGCCTTCGAGGATGTGGATTGCTTGCGCGGAAGTTGCGGGGCCGGGAGCGCTGGGGCGCTGGAGGTAGAAGCCGAGGGTGCTGCCGGACTCGTATTCGCCGTGGATGACGATGAGGTCGTTGGGGTGGATCTCCACCCCAGCACGCGGAGCTTGCCGGGGACCCTGGACCTGGGGGGCGATGGCTTCAGCGAGCTGCGCGGAGGTGAGGACCGGGGCGAAGGTCTGGAGGCCGAGGTGCGCGGCGAGCAGAAAGCCGAAGGCTCCGGCGGCGAGGGAGATGTTGGCGGCGTGGGGCCTGGCTTTGCGCCGCAGGATGAGCGCGAGCAGTGGGCCGAGGAAGAGGCTGAGCGCGGCGAGGGTGAGTGGGAGGCGGAAGAGACCGAGGGCGCGGGCGTTGAGGTCGAGGAAGTGACCCATGCTGAGCGCATAGTCGCCGGGGTTCTGCTGGAGGAGTGTGGCGAGGTCGGTGTGGGGTGCGGGGGATTTGGCGTGGAGCAGGAAGATGAGGCGCGCGGCGGCGAAGAGGGTTCCGAGGATGAGGAGGGCAGCGGTGATGCGGAGCGCGGGCAACCCACGCTCCACCCCAGCGGGCAAAGAACCCCCGTCGGGGACCGCGGCCTGCCGCACGATAAAACTGCGCGTCGAGGATGGGGCACTCGGACTGGTGGCGAGTTGGCTGTCGTGGGCGAGCCAGCCGGCGATGAGGATGGCGACGGCGGGGAGTGCGGGGAGGACGTAGTACTCCTGGCGCGTGGAGAACGCGAAGAAGAGAAGGACGAAGGCGGCCCAGACGAGGAGTAGAAGCGCGCCGCGGCGGTTGAGAGGGAGATCGTGGCGGCGGAGCTGGCTGCGGAAGATGGCGGTGCGGCGGGTCTTGCCGAAGGCGGGCGCGGCCCAGGCAGTGGCTTTGAAGACGAAGGCCGACCAGGGCATCATCCAGAGGAAACAGAGACCCCAGAAGAGCCAGAGTGGGGCGGTGTCGTAGTCGTGGGGAATGCGGAGGTTGAGGTAGCGGAGGACGTGCTCGTTCATGAAATAAAACCAGAACCAGCCGCGTACGTTGCCGTCGTTGGGGAGTGGGACAAGCCAGTGGCCCGCTATGAATTGGAAGGGAGTGGGATGGCCTTGCGTGGGGTTGGCGAGGCCGGCGAGAATGTGCCACGGTGCGGCGATGAGGAAAAAGGCTTCGAACGTGGCCCAGGGGTGGAGTTCGCGGAGGCGGCGCCTGGTGCGCTTGATGCCGCGCGTGAGCAGGAGATAGATCGCGACGATGGCGACGGGGAAGACGACGCCGATGAGTCCCTTGGTGAGTACGTTGAGGGCGCAGGCGGCGGCGAAGCCTCCGCAGCAGAAGCGAAGGCGGTCGTCGGGGTGATACGTAACCCACCTTAGCCGAGGATGAACCTGCCGGCGAAGGTGGGGCACCCGGTTTTGGGGTGCAGCGTTCATTTCCTCGGTGCGCCAGAAGAAGTAGAGGGCGAGGGTGGTCCAGAGGCAGACGGCGGCGTCGGGGATAATGATGCGCGTGAAGAGGAAGATGCCGAAGCTGGAGAGCAGGATGAGCGCGGCGTAGAGGCCGGAGCGGGGGCCGGAGGACGGTCGCTCCGGGCGGTGGAAGAGGCGGCGGGCGAAGGCCTCGAGGAGGAGCGCGAGGGCGAGGACCGAGATGGCGAGGGGGATGCGTGCGGCGACGGCGAGGGCTCGGGGGGAGGTTGCGCCGCAGAGCTGGAAGAGCTTGATGCTGGCCGCCATCGACCAATAGAGGAGTGGGGCTTTTTCGAGGTAGCGGATGCCGTTGGCGTAGAGGGTGACGTAGTCGTGGCGGAGCAGCATCTCGCGGGCGACCTCGGCGTGCACGGAGTCGGCGTCGTCGAGGAGCGGGGGATGGAAGAGGGTGAAGCTGGCGTAGAAGGCGACCCAGAGCAGGAGGATGCTGAGCAGGGTGGAACGCGGCCGCGGTGGCGCTGCAGGGAGCATTGGGACAAGTGTAAGCGCGGCGGCCTGGTTGCACGGGCAAAGAGATCACTCACGCAAAGCGCGCGGGGGGAGCGGGCGTTCTACACTGTTGAATATGCTGGCGAAGACCAACTCGAAGAGTCTCATGCAGCGGATATTGAAGGGCTCGCTGGCGCTGACG
This sequence comes from Granulicella sp., assembly GCA_003138795.1. GTDB lineage: Bacteria > Acidobacteriota > Terriglobia > Terriglobales > Acidobacteriaceae > Granulicella. The sequence continues at coordinate 8,751 of PLHC01000037.1, forward strand.
GCGCTGTATATCGCGGCGACGCTGTTCTTTGGATTGCGGGCGCACTCGCTGGCGCTGATCTCGGAGGCCGGGCACAATGTGTCGGACTTCCTGGCGCTGGCGCTGAGCTTTGCGGCGGTGTGGCTGCAGACGCGGCCGGCCACGGACGAGAAGACGTTCGGCTATCAGCGAGCCGGCGTGCTGGCGGGGTTTGTGAATGCGCTGAGCCTGATGGTGCTGGCGGTGTGGATTGCCGTGGCGGCGGTCGGGCGGTTCTTTCATCCGGTGACCGTCGAGGCGCACTTGATGATGTATGTCGCGGCGGCCGGCGTGGTGATGAACGGGCTGATCGCGGCGCTGCTGTGGAAGTTTTCCGGCGATGTGAATATTCGCAGCGTGTTTCTGCACATGCTGGGAGATACGCTGTCGACGGCGGCGGTGATCGTGGGCGGCTTTGCGATTGTGATTACAAAACAACAATGGATCGACCCGCTGCTGTCGCTCATTATCGCGGCCATGATCCTGGCGAGCTCGTGGAGCATTGTGCGCGAGACGCTGCATATTCTGCTGGAGGGAACGCCGCGGAGTGTGGACCTGGCGGAGATTCGCGCGGCGATGCAGGGCGTTGAGGGCGTGGTGAATGTGCACGACCTGCATGTGTGGAGTCTGACCTCGCAGAGCCATGCGCTGGCCTGCCATGTGCAGGTGGTGGAGATGCAGCTGGCAGAGTGCGAGCAGATGCTGGAGCGGATCAATCATCTGCTGAAAGACCACTTCGGGATTCAGCATGCGACGATTCAGCTCGAGGTGACGGACTGTGTGACGGTGGATGGATGCGTTTCGCCACCGGAGCCGGATGAGGTGGATGGGCATTCGCACCATCATCATGGGCCGGGTGGGCATGCGCATAGTCATGCGCATTGAGAGATGAGATACAATGTATCTCAGGAGATTTTATATGGCGACAACGGCTATGGTGCATGTGCGCGTGGACGAGGATGTGAAAGCGCGCGCCACGAAGACATTGGCCGAGATGGGGCTTTCGGTGTCGGATGCGGTGCGGATGATGCTGTTGCGGGTAGCGGTGGAGAAGGCGCTGCCGTTTGAGGTGCGCATACCCAATGCGGTCACGGTGAGGGCCATGAAAGCTGCGGATAAAGGAAAAGGCAAACGGTTCCGGACTCCGGAAGAAGCGTTCAAGGCCCTGGGCATCTAATGCGCGAGATCGTTCTCGCGGCCCAGTTTAAACGAGATGTAAAGCTGGCAGAGAAGCGGCATAAGGACATGAGCAAGCTACGGCAGGTGTTCTATCTCCTCGCGCGAGGAGAGATTCTTCCAAGCCGTTATAGAGATCATCCGCTTGGGGGCGACTGGAAGCATCATCGCGATCTGCATGTCGAGCCGGACTGGTTGTTGATCTACACGGTAAGCGGGGATAGCGTATTCATGTTCATGGTTCGCACGGGTACGCACGCCGATATTTTCTAGCTGCGGANNAAAGCCCGCCGGAAGGGCGGGCTTTGCTGTGTGCGGTGAGCTCTAGGTGAGGCTGGCGTCGAGGGTGATCTCGGCGGCTTTGAGGAGGCGCGATATGGGGCAGCCTTCTTTGGCCTTTTTGGCGAGCTCGTCGAATTTGTCCTTCTCGATGCCGGGGATCGTGGCGTGGGTGCTGAGGTGGATCTTGGTGACGGTGGGGCCGGCATCGGTGGTCGCGAGGGTGACGACGGCGGTGGTTTCGATGGTGGTGGGCGGGTGTCCGGCGCTGGTGAGCTGCGAGCTGAGAGCCATGGTGAAGCAGCCGGCGTGAGCAGCGGCGATGAGCTCTTCGGGGTTGGTGCCGACGCCGTCCTCGAAGCGTGTGTGGAAGCTGTACGGGGTGTCGTTGAGGACGTGGCTCTGGGTGGTGAGGGCGCCAGTGCCTTGCTTCAAATCACCATGCCAAATTGCCGATGCGCTGCGATCCATCGTGATTCTCCTTCGTGCTCAGAGTTTTGGCATCACTTGGACGCCGCATAGTTGGATGCAAATCTGGTTGCATACGATTCGACTCCAGGCTCAGGAGGCGTGCAGATAGAGGAAGCGGCCGAGAAAGAGCAGGGCGAGGAGATAGAGCATCCAGTGCTGACGGCGGGCGCGGCCGGTCGCCACCTCCAACACCGCGAAGCTGATGAGGCCGAAGGAGAGGCCGGTGGCGATGGAGTAGGTGAGCGGTATGGTGATGAGGGTGAGGAAGCTGGGGATGGCGACGCGGGGCTCGTTCCAGTCGATGCGCGAGACGCCGGCGACCATGAGCGCACCGACCAGGATGAGAGCCGGCGCGGTGGCGAAGCCGGGGATGGCTCCGACGACCGGTGCGATGAAGATGGCGAGCAGGAAGAGGATTCCAGTGGTGATGGCGGTGACGCCGGTGCGGCCTCCGGCGGCGACGCCTGCGGAGGATTCGATGTAGCTGGTGACGGTGGAGGTTCCGGCCAGCGCGCCGACGACGGTGGAGGTGGCGTCGGCGAAGAAGATCCTGTCGAGGCGCGGGATGGTGTGGTCTGCGGCGATGAGGCCGGCGCGGTCGGTTACTGCCACCAGAGTTCCGATGTTGTCGAAGAGATCGACGAAGAGGAAGACGAAGATGATCTCGAGGGCATTCATCTTCAAGGCCCCGCGGATGTCGAGGTGGAAGGCGGTGGCGCGGATGGCCATCGGGTTGAAGCTGGAGGGTTGGTATTTGACTTGATGGAGGAGGATGCCGAGGAGGAGTGTGCCGAGGACGCCGAGGAGCATGGAGGCTTTGACTTTGTAGGCCTGCAGGATGGCGATGAGCAGAATGCCGAAGATGGCGAGTTGCGTGGCGTGGCTGTGCAGGTTGCCGAGCGTGACGGTGGTGGTGGTGCTCTTGACGATGATGCCGGAGTTGATGAGGCCGATGAGGGCGATGAAGAGGCCGATTCCGCCGGCTACCGCAGCGTAAAGCTCGTAGGGAATCGCGGCGACGAGGCGTTGGCGGATGCCGCCAACGGTGAGCAGAAGGAAGATGATGCCGGAGAGAAAGACCGCGCCGAGAGCGGTCTGCCAGGGGACGTGCATGCCGTTGACGACGGTGTAGGTGAAGTAGGCGTTGAGGCCCATGCCGGGAGCGAGCGCGAGCGGGTAGTTGGCGAGGGCTCCCATCAGGATGGAGCCGAAGGCCGCGCAGAGGCAGGTGGAGGTGGTGACGGCGGCGAGGGGCATGCCGGTCTGCGAGAGGATGGCCGGGTTCACGAAGATGATGTAGGCCATCGTAATGAAGGTGGTAAGGCCGGCGAGGAGCTCGATGCGCCAGGTGGTCTGGTGCTCGGCGAAGCGGAAGTAGTGCTCCAGGCGGGTGCGCATGAAGGCGGCAGGCTCCTTGGGGGTCTCGTCACTGCAAGGCGATTGGGTTCAGAATAGCCTGTGAGGCGAGGTGGGGGAGCGATGACGGCAGAAGCGGTGAAGAACGCCCTGGGGTTGCAGCCGCATCCGCGCGAGGGTGGGTGGTATGTGCGGACGTGGGAGTCGGAGGAGTTTGTCGAGGCTTCGTGCTTTGACGACGGTCGCTACGATGGGGCAAGGCGGACGTCGACGGCGATCTACTACCTGCTGGAGCCGGGGACGTTCAGCGAGATGCATGTGCTGGAGAGCGATGAGATCTTTCATCACTACCTGGGCGGCGCGGTGGAGATGCTGCAGTTGTTTGAGGATGGAAGCAGCCAGCGGGTGGTGATCGGGAAAGACCTTGCGGCGGGGGAGCGGCCGCAGCATGTGGTGAAGCGCAGGGTTTGGCAGGGGACGCGGTTGCTCAAGGCGGAGGGATTCGCTTTGTTGGGGTGCACGGTGAGTCCGGGGTTTGAGTTTGTGGACTATAAAGATGCGAGTGCGGCCGAGTTGGTGGAGAAGTGGCCGGGTGAGGCGGAGATGATTCGGGAGCTGACGAATCGATAGTTGGTGGACAGCCAGAGCATTTCTGCTGTCGGGGTACACCGAAACCACAGCTCTCAACGCTGTTCTTCCCCCAGGCGAAACGGCACGCTCATGCCTCGTACAGCTCACAATAACAGGAGAAATACTCTAGTCGACGCCGATGCGATGAAGCGGGGGTGGGCAGGAACGAAGGCAGCCCACCCTGCGACGATGGGACCGCCGCAGGGCTGGGGCACCCGATGTTAGACGACGTAGAGCGAAACATATGCGTCGACAGGCATGGCTTCGAGCGCGGCCTGGTCGAGCGATGCGTTGATGATTCTCTGCCGGGCCTCTGGGCTGAAGCGGCGGTCGAGGTTGTTCTCGAACTTTTTAAGCAGCAGGGGCATGCCTTGTTCGCGGCGCCGACGGTGGCCGATGGGGTACTCGACCGAGACCTCAGGGAGAATGGTGCCGTCCTTGAGTTCGATGGTGAGCGCATTGGCGATGGAGCGCTTTTTGGGGTCGTGGTAGTCGGCGGTGAACTGCGGGTCTTCGACGCAGGTGATCACTGCGCGGAGGTCGTCGATACGCTTGCCCCAGACGGGGTCGAGCGCGATCGTGTCGTCGTAGTCCTCGGCGGTGAGGCGGCCGAAGATGAGCGGGACGGCAACCATGTACTGGATGCAGTGGTCGCGGTCGGCGGGGTTGTTGAGCGGGCCATGCTTGTCGATGATGCGCATGCAGGCCTCGTGGGTGCGAATGGTGACGCGCGCGATGTCTTCGGCTGTCTTGCCGAGGGCGAGCAACTGCGCGTGCAGCGTGACGGCGGCTTCGGCGGCAGTCTGGGCGTGGAACTCGGCGGGAAAGCTGATCTTGAAGAGGACGTTCTCCATCACATAAGAACCGTAAGCCCGCTGAAACTTGAAGGGCTGGCCGCCGAAGCTGACGTCGTAGAAGCCCCAGGTCTTGGCGGTGAGGACGGAGGGGTAGCCCATCTCGCCGGTCTGGGCGATGAGCGCGAGGCGCACGGCGCGCGAGGTTGCGTCGCCGGCGGCCCAACTCTTGCGCGATCCGGCGTTGGGTGCGTGGCGATAGGTGCGGAGCGACTGGCCGTCGACGAAGGCGAGCGAGACGGCGTTGAGGGTCTGGTCGCGGGTGAGGCCGAGGAGTTGGCAGACGACGGCAGTGGAGGCGACCTTCACCAGCAGGACGTGGTCGAGGCCTACCTTGTTGAAGGAGTTCTCGAGCGCGATGCAGCCCTGGATCTCGTGGGCCTTGATCATGCCGGTGAGGACGTCGCGCATGGTGAGCTTGTGGCCGTTGCGGGTGAGCCAGTCGGCGACGGCGAGGATGGCGCCGAGGTTGTCGGAGGGGTGGCCCCACTCGGCTGCGAGCCAGGTGTCGTTGTAGTCGAGCCAGCGGATGATGGTGCCGATGTTGAAGGCGGCCTGCACGGGATCCAGCTTGTAGCTGGTGCCCGGGACGCGCGCTCCGTGGTGCATGGTGAGGCCGGGAACGAGCGGGCCGAGGAGCTTTGTGCAGGCGGGGAAGTCGAGCGCCTGCAGGCCGCAGCCGAGGGTGTCGAGCAGGCAGTAGCGTGCTGTCTCGTAGGCGACCGGGCTGGTGATCTTGTAGTCGAGCGCGTAGTCGACGATGTCGACGATGGCCTGGTCGAAGGGGGGGCGAACATTCGAGATGGGTGCGGACATGATTCCTTCAGGGTAAATGGTGGCGGGAGGTAGNNGATGGGTACGAAGGGGACGTCTTCGGGGCCGGTATAGTTGGCGCTGGGGCGGATGATCTTGCCGTCGGCGCGCTGTTCCATCACATGTGCGGCCCAGCCGCTGGTGCGCGCGATAGCGAAGATCGGTGTGAACATCGCAGTTGGGATACCCATCGTATGGTACGCGGAGGCGGAGAACCAGTCGAGGTTGGGAAACATCTTCTTGACCTCGAACATGACGGACTCGAGGCGTTCGGCGACGTTATACACAGCGAGATCGCCGGCGCTCGCGGAGAGGTCATGCGCGATCTTCTTGATGACGACATTGCGTGGATCGCTGACGGTGTAGACCGGGTGGCCGAAGCCGATGATGACCTCTTTGCGCTCGATGCGTTTGCGGATGTCGGCCTCGGCTTCGTCAGGCGAGGCGTAGCTCTGCTGGATCTCGAGAGCCACTTCATTGGCGCCGCCGTGCTTGGGGCCTTTGAGCGCACCAATCGCGCCAGCTATTGCCGAGTACATGTCGGAGCCAGTGCCGGCGATGACACGCGCGGTGAAGGTAGAGGCGTTGAACTCGTGCTCGGCGTAGAGGATGAGCGAGACGTGCATCGCCTGGATCCACTCGGCTGATGCGGGATGGCCGTGCAACAGGTGGAGGAAGTGCCCGCCGATGGAGTCGTCGTTGGTTTCGACGTCGATGCGGTGGCTGTGATGCACGAAGTGATGCCAGTAGAGCAGCATGGAGCCAAGCGAGGCCATGAGGCGGTCGGCTATGTAGAGCGCAGTCCGGTCAGAGTAGGGCTGCGGCTCGGGCTCGAGCGTTGCGAGCACGGAGACTCCGACGCGGAGAACGTCCATGGGATGAGCGCTGGCAGGAACCTGCTCGAGGGCGAACTTCACCTGCTGCGGAAGGCCGCGCAGGCTGCGGAGATGCTGCTTGTAGTGATCGAGCTCCTGGGTGGTGGGCAGCTTGCCGTAGAGGAGGAGATAGGCGACCTCTTCGAAGGTGCAGTTCGCGGCGAGAGCAAGGATGTCGTAGCCGCGATAGTGCAGATCATTGCCATTGCGACCGACAGTGCAGAGCGCTGTGTTGCCCGCGGGAACGCCGGAAAGAGCTACGGATTTCTTCGGCTTGAATGTGTACGCTAGTGTCTCTGCCATTACTTTTTCTCCTTTGCGAAGAGCTGGTCGAGCTTCTGCTCGTAGGCGTGATAGCCGAGGAAGTCGTAGAGCTCGGCTCGGGTCTGCATGGTCTTGACGACGTCCCGCTGGGTTCCGTCGGTGCGGATGTGCTGGTAGACGTTGAGCGCGGCGGCGTTCATGGCGCGGAAGGCGGAGAGGGGATAGAGCGCGAGCGCGACATCGGCGCTGCGCAGCTCGTTGAGGGTGAAGAGCGGTGTTGAACCAAACTCGGTGATGTTGGCGAGGATGGGAACGTGCGTGCGGTCGTTGAAGGCGCGGTATTGGTCGAGCTCGGTGACAGCCTCGGGAAAGACCATGTCGGCGCCGGCTTCGACGCAGGCAGCAACGCGGTCGAGTGCGGCGTTGAGGCCTTCGCTGGCGAGTGCGTCGGTGCGCGCCATGATGACGAAGCTGGGATCAGTGCGGGCATCCACGGCGGCCTTTATGCGATCGGCCATCTCGGCGCTGGAGACGATGGCTTTGCCGGGGCGATGGCCGCAGCGCTTGGCCTGCACCTGGTCTTCGATGTGGCATCCGGCGGCTCCGGCCTTGATGAGGGAGCGTACGGAGCGCGCCAGGTTGAAGGCGCCGCCGAAGCCCGTGTCGATGTCGACCAGCAGCGGCAGGGCGCAGACGTCGGTGATGCGCAGGACGTCGGTGAGGACGTCGTCGATGGTGGAGATGCCGAGGTCGGGAATGCCGAGCGAGCCTGCAGCCACGCCGCCGCCGGAGAGATAGATCGCGCGGTAGCCGACCCGCTCGGCCATGCGCGCGTGATACGCGTTGATGGCGCCGATGACCTGTAGTGGGTGCTCTGCTGTGATTGCGGCGCGGAATTTTTCTCCGGCTGTGATGGGGGTTTTGCCTGTGCTCATGCGACCTTGTACCTCGCGAACCAATAACGGTGACAGCATCTATGTGCGTTTGGCGGTGACAGTCATCACAGCCAGGACTTCCATCGTCATGCTGGCAGTCGTGTAATGTCAAATCGTCGCACAGGCTGTACGGCTTCTGCGGATCTCCGCCGCACCTGGGCTATTGTCCGGCGGCGGGGCAGACGCAGCTGCGGAAGTCCGTGGCGTGGCTGCTGGTGATGGCGCAGGCAAAGGTGGGCCAGGCGAGCTGCATCGCGGCGACTTTGATGCTGGCGATCAGGCCGGTATCGCCGACATAGAAGAAGCGCTCGTAGGCGCGGCTGGCGTCGCTGGTTCCGGCCTTGTCGGCGAGGAGGCTGGAGGTGAGCTTGGCGAGCGAGGCGCCGGAGAGATCGGGCAGGCCATAGGTCCTGGAGTAGCGGTACTCTTCGCTCCAGATTGTGCCGATGCCGGTTTGATTACTGGCGGCGAAGACGGTGTAGTCCTTGAGGGTTGCAGTGGCGGGTTCGACGGCGGCGACAGTGAAGGCGGGGTTGTTGCCGTTGATGGGCGTGATGGAGGGGACGAGCTTGGCCGGAACCGGTTTGCCGTCCGAGGACATGTAGACGCGGAGCTCGTCCATGTGGGTGTGGCCGAAGAGTGCGAGGCGGATGACGTCGGGGAAGCCGGTGAGGGTGTCGGCGAGGGCCTCGGAGCCGAGGAACATCTCGGGGGACTGGCCGCCGCAGACGTCGCGATGCCTGGTGAAGGTGGAGTAGGCGTCGATGCCCGGCGGGATGTGCGCCATCACCCAGACGTGCTCATGCGCGGCGCGAGCGGCGGTGAGCTGTGCGCGCAGCCAGGCGATCTGGAGTGCGGCGGGGGCGTTGGCAGCGTCGTCGCTGGCTTTGCCGTTGCAGGCGGTGCAGCGCCTGGATTCGAAGATGTCCTGCAGGACGAGCAGGCGGGTGTGCTCGATGGGAGCGGGGAGGGCGATGTTGTAGTCGCCGAGCTGCGGGAACTCGCTCAGGATGGCGGCGCGATTGGCGGGGCTGAGGGCATCGGCGGCGAAGCTGGCGGCGTCGGCGTGGAGGAAGGTGCTGTTGGGGTCTTCGCGGTAGTCGGCGCAGCCAGAGTCGTTGTTGCCGAGCGCGAAGTAGATGGGCGCGTGCGGGAAGGTGCGGTGCAGCTGCAGAGCGACGAAGGCGACGGTTTTGGCGGCGAAGGCGGAGTAGTCGGCCGCGGTGGCACCGGGTGCGAGGGTGTGGAAGCGGCAGTCGAACTGATGCGCCATCAGGTCGCCGGAGACGGTGACGAAGAGTGGCGTGGGCTGCTGCTTCTGCGCGGCGCGAAGGCTGGACTCCAGCAGCGCGATGGGAGTGTCGACGCCCCGGGCGCCGCAGGTGCTCTGCAGCTGGGCAAAGTCGGCGGCCTGGGTGGGCGAGGGCGGCGCGTCGAAGATTGCGGCCCAACCGGTGGCTGGGGTGGTGCGGAGCTGCGCGAGCTTGGCGGGATCGTGGAAGGGATCGAGATGAATGTCGGAGAGCATGACGACGGGCACGGTGCCCGGGGTGCGCGACTGCGCGAGAGCGACTGGCTCGGCGCGAGATAGCGCGGCGAGAGAGAGGATGGCAAGCAGCGGCAGGAGTCGGATCTTCACGGCAGGACCTCGTTGGAGCGAGCGATGGTGCGTGCTCCAGAGAGTGTATCGCCGATGTGTAGACGGACTATCAAGGCGGCGCGCGTGAGGTCTAATGGGAGCATGAGACGGGTGGCGTTTGCGGAGTTGCAGGGACGGATTGAGCGCGTGCTGCTGGGGCTGGGAGTTGCGCCGGAGCGCGCTGCGCTGGGTGCGCGGCTGACGGCGGAGACCGATCGCGACGGCGTGCGGACGCATGGCATCGCGCGGCTGCCGCGGTTTGCGCAGTGGGTGCGGGATGGAGTGGTTGATCCGCGCGCGGAGCCGGAACGAGTGGCGGGATTTGGCGCGATCGAGCGATGGACTGGACATCGTGGGCCGGGGAACCTGGCGGCGTATGCGGCGATGCAGCGGGCGATGGAGCTCGCGGGCGAGCATGGGCTGGGATGTGTGGCACTGGCTGATACGGCGCACTGGATGCGCGCGGGGACGTATGGATGGCAGGCGGCGGAGGCTAGATTTGCGGCGATGTGCTGGACGAATACGCTGCCGAATCTGCCGCCGTGGGGTGCGAGTTCGGCGGCGCTGGGAAACAATCCGCTGGTGGTGGCTATTCCGCGGCGCGCTATTGCGCAGAGCGGCGGCGAAGGCGAGTCTGCGCCGATTGTGCTGGACATGGCGATGTCGCAGTTTTCGTATGGGACGCTGGCGTCGTACCGCGAGCGCGGCGAGGCGCTCCCCGTGCCCGGTGGGTACGATGAGCAGGGCGTGCTGACGACGGATGCGGCAGCGATCGAGCGCACGCAGAGGGCATTGCCGATCGGGTTCTGGAAGGGTTCGGGGCTGTCGTTTGTGCTGGATGTGCTGGCGGCGATGCTGGCGGGTGGACTGGCGACGCATGATCTGCTGCCCGATCCGGCGAAAGAGGTGGGGCAGTCGCAGGTGTTTCTGGCGATTGCTCCGACCGCGCTTGGGACGATGGAGGAACTGAGCCGCATCGCGCAGGGGGCGATTGATGGCCTTCATGCGGCGACCCCGCTGCAGGCGGGGAAGCCGGCGCGCTATCCCGGCGAGGGTGCGCTGCGCACGCGGGAGGAGAGCCTGCGGCTGGGGGTTGCGGTGGAAGACGCTGCGTGGGAGGCGTTTGTGCGGCTGGAGTCCTGCGCGGACGGCGAGAGTTAGATTATGCGGGGGCCTCATTAAAGTACTAACGGCGCAGACCTGGGTCTGCGCCGTTCATGATGCTGCGGACTGGACTACATGTTGGTGTGGCCGCGGCGCATGTCTTCGTTGAAGGTGGGCTTGATGAAGGCCAGAGCTTCTGCGACCTGGGCGCGGTAGGCGTCTTCCTGGTTGCGCAGGGTGTCGGTGGCTGTGGCCCAGTTGCCGGTATCGTCGAGCCGGACGACGCCTTCGGCGGCGAGTGCGGCGGCCGTGGTCTTGAGGTCTGCAACGGTGGTGTTGAGGTACTGCGCGTCGCGCGGGTCGGTGAGCCAGACGGGTGCGCCGCCGCCGAGGACGTGGGAGAGCCAGAAGACCTTCGCGGCGAGATAGGCGTGGCGCTGCTTCTCGGTGGTGTCGTTGAAGATGAAGACCTGCTGCTTCATGGAGTAGTAGCGGGTGGTGACGGGCACGGGCTGGCGGGCGCCGGACAGAACGAGCTCGAGCTGGCCCTGGTCGAGCATCTTGCGGACGGCGTTGTAGATGAAGCCTTCAGCGAAGGGCTGCTCCAGCGCGACGATNNACGATGAAGGTGTCGGCGCCAGAGGTTGAGCCGTGGAAGGGCCACGCGAATTTGCTAAAGCTGAGCGGCAGGCCGTGCAGGGTGAGGTGGACGTCGGGGCGTGGATTGCGCAGGCGCTGTGCGGTCTCGCGGAAGAAGACGGCGAGCGCGGCGGCGAACTTTGGATTGGCGGCGTCGAAGGCCTCGCTGAGCTCGAGGACCAGCTGCCTGGTTGGATCAGAGGCGAGAGCGACGATGGCGCGCGTGGTGGATGCGCCGGTGAAGTCGGTGCCGGGCTCGGCTGCAGTGAGGGTCAGGCCGACGTTGTGGGCGGCGGCTTCGAGCGCTGGTGCGGGTGCGTGGATGGCTGTGCTCATGGGGTTCCTTCGTGCGTAAGTTTGCAACCTCTATTTTAGCGGTTCTACAAAGCTATGTCCGAGAATCCGGAGATCGGACACCCGGCGTTGCGGCTAGGGCTTCAGGGTCTTCTCGAAGAATGCGGCGGCGGCCTGGTAGGCGGCGAGCCAGTCGCGATGGAGCAGGAAGTTGTGCAGCTCGTCAGGGAAGATGAGCTCTTCGACGTGCACGTTGCGAGCGCGGAGGGCGTCGGCGAGCACGGGGGTCTGGGCGTAGGCGATCTCGGGGTCGTTGTCGCCGTGGATGAAGAGCACGGGCGAGCGCCCGTGGTCGATGGCGGCGATGGGGCTGCTGGCGCGGGCCCTGGCGGCGAGGGTGTCCTTCTCGGCATTCGAGCCCTGCTTCCAGTCGGAGGCGTTGTCCTCGAGGTTCCAGTCGTGGACGCCGTGGAAGTCGACGCCGGCGGCGAAGAGGTCGGAGTTGCGCGCGAGGGCGAGTGCGGTGAGATAGCCGCCGTAGCTGCCGCCCCAGATGCCGATGCGTTTGGGGTCAACGTCGGAGCGCGCGTGGAGGTAGTTGGCGGCGGCGAGGACGTCATTGTACTCGGTGGCGCCGTCGGCACCCGGCTCGGCGCCATAGGAGTAGGCAATCGCCGCGGCGTCGGGCGACCAGACTAACTGGGCAATGTTCTGCGCGTCGTCCGCGGTGTTGTGCGTCAGAGCGCGCGCGGGCTGGTTGGGACCGGCAATCCAGAGGTTGTGGCGGCCTTCGGCGTCTTCAACCCACGCGAAAAGGTTGCCTGCGGGTGCAGCGGTCAGCGAGCGGGCAAAGGGCGCGCTGAGGACCTGTTGCAGCGTAAAGGGCTTGGCGTCATGTGCATGAAGTGCAGGGGTGGCAAGCGAGGCTATCAAAAGACTTGCAGCGAAACTCATGCGGCGAGGATAGCGCGTCCGCGACGGCTAAATCTCAGAATCGAAGCGGGGGCACCTAGATGGGCAGAGGATGTGCATCTTAGGGGGTTGAGGTATGAATGTCACAGAATCACATAGAGGAACAGATCGAACTTATCGCGCAGCATGAGCAGGAGTTTCTCGATCGGCGTACGCCGGCGGAGCGGGTCAGCGACATGATCGCGGGGTTCATTGGAAGTTTGCCGTTTGTCGCAGTGCATCTGGTCGTCTTCGCGACGTGGATTGGGCTGAACCTGCTGCCTCACATGCGGCACTTCGATCCGAAGCCGTTTGCGCTGTTGCAGACGTGCGTTGCGATGGAGGCGATCTTAGCCGCGAGCTTCATCCTGATGCGGCAGGCGCGGATGGGGCACAGATCGGACGAACGCGATCACCTGATGCTGCAGATTCTTCTGCTGACGGAGAAGGAGCTTACGGCGCTGCTGGGGATGGACCGCCAGATCGCATCGGAGATGGGCCTTACCGGGGCGGCGAACAGCCCCGAGGTGCGCGATCTTAGCCAGGAGACGTCGATTGCGGACGTGGCGCAGACGATCAAGGACAATCTGCCAGGCAGTTAGTTTTGTGTGACGCAATGAAGAAAGGGGCCTTACAGGCCCCCTTTCTTTGCTACATCACCTTCGATTGTGAGACTAGAAAACGAAGGGCGGTTACTGTTGTGGCGGGCCATCGTGATGATCACCATCGTGATCGCGATGATCGCGGTCTCCCTCATGGGCATGATGCATGCTCACGTCGTAGCCGCGCATGAAGCCTTCGCGATATTCATGGCGCGCTTCCTCCGGTACGGGTGGATGCCGGAACATACGCGAATCTCGCGGATCCATCCCACGGTGGTTATCAAAGTCGAAGCGTGCTGCCTCGATGCCATCATGGAAGCCTTGCCGCCTGACGTCACTGAACTCAGACGGAGGGGCATCCCACTGTCCGGAATCGCGTTGCGCGGAGTCGTGATCCCCTTGTTGAGGACCATACTGCTGGGCATGGAGACTGACGCCCGGGAGTGCAGCCAGGGCAAATGCAAGAAATGGTGCGGCGAGACGAATGGTTCTCATAAGGATTCCTCATTGGGGAAAACTCACCCAATGCATAGGACACCATTCCGCCCCTTAAAGTCGTCCACAGGCCACAAGATAAATTCCTTGCGATCAGAGATTTGGTTGCACGGCCGCGCCGGATTTCTATCCGCGCGGCGATGGATGCAAGGCGTAGTTCAGGCAGCGGTGGATTCAGCCTTGAGGCGTTCGGCCGTGTCGTGCGCAATGAGCGCGTCGATCGTCGGCTGCAGTTGGCCCTCCATCACCATCGCGAGCTGGTGGTTGGTGAGGCCGATGCGGTGGTCGGTGAGGCGGTTCTGCGGGAAGTTGTAGGTGCGAACCTTCTCGCTGCGGTCGCCGGNNTGCGGGAAGTTGTAGGTGCGGATCTTCTCGCTGCGATCACCGGAGCCGACCTGCTGCTTGCGCTCCTTGGCCTGGATCTGGTGGATGCGCTCGGCTTCGACCTCATACAAGCGTGAACGCAGAACGCGCATGGCCTTCTCGCGGTTCTTGATCTGCGATTTTTCATCCTGACAGCTGACGACGGTGTTGGTCGGCAGATGCGTGATGCGAATGGCCGAGTAGGTGGTGTTGACCGACTGGCCGCCCGGGCCGGAGGAGCAGAAGGTGTCGATGCGAAGATCCTTGTTCTCGATCTTGATGTCGACCTCTTCGGCCTCGGGAAGCACGGCGACGGTGATGGCCGAGGTGTGGACGCGGCCCTGCGTTTCGGTTGCGGGCACGCGCTGCACGCGGTGAACGCCGGACTCGTACTTCATCTGGGCGTAGACTCCCTGGCCTTCCATGATGGCGGTGATGTCTTTGAGACCGCCGACGTCAGAGTCGGTCTGGGAGAGGATTTCGACCTTCCAGCGGTGCTGCTCGGCGAAGCGGAGATACATGCGGAAGACTTCGGCGACGAAGAGCGAGGCCTCGTCGCCGCCGGTGCCGGCGCGGAGTTCGAGGACGACGTTCTTGTCGTCGTTGGGGTCCTTGGGGAGCAGCAGGACTTTGAGCTCTTCTTCGGTGGTAAGGAGGCGGGGCTCTAAAGCGTCGAGCTCGGCTTGCGCCATCTCGCGCATCTCGGCGTCGGATTCGGTGAGCATGGCCCTGGCGTCGGCGACGGCGTCGCGAAGCTTGCGGAAGTCGCGAAACTTCTCTACGGTGGGCTCGATGTCGCGGTGCTGCTTGGCGACTTTGCGGTAGTTTTCCTGATCGTTGACGAGCTTGGGGTCGGAGAGCTGCAGGCCGAGCTCTTCGTAGCGGGCTTCGAGTTGGTCGAGGCGGTCAAACATGATGCGGGTCCTCCTGCTGAAAGCAGTGAGTAGAGAGTAGAGAGTGGGGAGTAGGGAGTAGAGAAAGGCGAAGGGTAGGCGCAGCTAGGCAAAGTCGTGACGGGTCGTCACGCGGGGCGGGGCCGCTACGGAACGTGGGCTCACCGGGTTTGCGCTGGTATAAATCATCTGCTCCTTAGATGGTACCGCGAGTGTCAGGGATTCGCGGGCGCGGGGCGCTGCGGTTCCCCGGATTCTGCACATTCGCGAGGATAAGCTGCTTGATCGACACGCTGGAGCGGCTGGATGAGATCTGTCAGTCCAGCCGGACGAGGGCGGGAATTGAGCCAAACGCGACGCGAGCGGAGCAATGTATGACAAATCGGTTACGGAGCCGGGCAAGGTGGGGCCGAAGGACAGGGTAGAATCAAGATAGCGGAATGGCATAAAGTAAATCGGATTTGCTACAGGTCATTCTGTTGCAAGCATTCTCGAGGGTCCTCCCTCACTCCAGGAGATCAACTATTGATCGTGCGTCGCGTTTCTACTCTCTCTCGTATTCGGGCCATGCAATCGTCGCGCAGACGGCTTTGGATCGGAATCTCCCTCATGATGCTTTTGGCTTTCTGCCAGGCAGCGTCGGCGAGCAGCCGGCGGGTTCACTTGAAAGTTCGCCTGCAACCCACGACCTCGCTGGCTCCTAAAGCACTGCCGGCGCCTAAAGCACTGCCGGCGCCCGGAGCACTGCTGGCGCCTGGAGCGGTGCTGGCGCCCGGCTTATTGCCGAGCGATGCGGCCAGCCTGCCGGTCGACGGCGCGAAGTATGAGTTGAAGTTGCACCACCTGCACTCCGGCGAGACGCTCGACGTGGTATATCGCATTGGCAACACGTATATTCCAGCGGCGATGGCCGAGCTCAATCACTTTCTACGCGACAGCCGGACGCAGGATGAGAAGGCGTATGATCCCCGCGAATTCGATCTGCTGCACAACGTGATGACGCGGCTGGGCAGGCCGCAGGGCGTCATCGATGTTGTCTGCGGCTATCGCACGCCGTGGAGCAACAATTTTCTGCGCACCCGCAGCAGTAACACGGGGGTGGCGAAGAACTCTCAGCATATGCAGGCGAAGGCGATCGATATTCGGGTTCCCGGCGTGCAGACGAGCAACCTGCGGGATGCGGCGCTGAGCCTCGAGGCGGGTGGCGTCGGCTACTATCCGCGCAGCCAGTTCGTGCATGTGGACGTGGGTCCGGTGCGCACCTGGACGTATGGTGGGAGCGGAGACGACTAAAAGCAGGATAATGGGCAAAAAACAGCGAAGGAGCGGCCATGTGCCGCTCCTTTTGTTGGCGTAAGGAAAAGATCACAGCGGCTGCGGCGATAATGGATCTGGTGAAGAATTGGGCGGAGATCTCGAGCGCGCGGCTGGTAGAGAACCTGCGCGCGGTGCAGGCGGTTGCCAATCGTGGCGCAAGTGCGGCGGTGGAGACGCTCGCCGTGGTGAAGGCCAATGGCTACGGGCATGATGCAGCACTGGTGGCGCGGGTGCTGGTCGATGCGGGTGTGCGTTGGCTGGGCGTCACCGACGTGGAAGAGGGCGCGCTCGTGCGAGCGGCGCTCGGGGAATCCGGGGCACAACCCGAGACGCGATTGCTGGTGATGTGCGGCCTGGAACCGGCTGATTGCACAGCAGTTATTGCGCAAGGGTTGACGCCCGTGGTGTGGACGGTTGACCACATTGCGATGATCGAGCAAGCGGCTGAGGCGGCGGTGCAGCGGGTGCGAGTGCATCTCGAGATCGATACGGGGATGGCGCGTCAAGGCGTTGATTTGGCAGGACTTGCGGCTGTTGCGGAGCGGCTGGCGGGGTCGCGGTGGGTGGTATGTGAGGGCGTGATGTCGCACCTGAGTTCGGCGGAGATTGCGGATTCGGCGGTGACCAGGGCGCAGCGGGAGCGGTTTACTGAGGCGCTGCAAATCATTGTTTCCAAGGGGATTAGGCCGAAGCTGGTGCACCTGGGAAGTACATCGGCGGTGGATGAGGGGTCGACGATGGGGTGGGTGCGCGAGACCGCTGCCCAGCTCGGCGCGGGGGCGATGGTTCGGACGGGGCTGGCACTGTATGGCCATTGTTTGCCGATAGATACGGGCAGAGAAGGGGCCCTGACGTCGCGCTTGCAGCCGGTGTTGACGTGGAAGACGCGGGTCATTGGGATTCGGCAGATTGGGCTGGGCGATACGGTGGGTTATGGCGCGACGTTCGCGGCTAAGTCATTGATGAGATTGGCGTTATTGCCCGTTGGATATGCGGATGGATTCAGGAGAGCGGCGTCGTCGGGGATCGGAGACGGCTGGGTGATGATCGCAGGCAAGCGGGCGCCGGTGGTGGGAAGGGTTTCGATGAACCTGACGACGGTGGATGTGACTGATATTGAAGGGGTTGCGGTTGGGGATGAGGTGGTGCTGCTGGGCGAGGGGGTTTCGGCGGAGGAGCATGCGCGGTGGAGCGGGACGATTCCTTACGACATTTTGTGTGGGATTCGCGCGAAGTTCGAGTTGAAATGAGCACGTACAACCGCGTTTCGGGTTGCGCGACGATAGGTACAGCCTACTTTCGGGATGCACGGGTTTCGTGACCGCCTGGGTTTTGCGCTGCCTAGGTTTCGGGACGGCTGCCTGGGTTTCGGGACGCAGTGTCTCGCGACACTGGATTCGGGATGAGCTGGCAGTAAACTGGAAAGATGCTTTCCAGGCTTTATGCGAAGTGGATGTATGCGTGGGAATACGCCCTGACCACGCGGGACAGTAACCGCGTGGAGCGGCCGTTGGAGTGGGGCTTCGATCATCTGAAGGATTTTGGCGGGGACGAGGCGGCGGCACGGGTGGAGCGCGGCGAGGTCTCGGCGCTGGAGGCGATGATTGAGCTCAACCAGCGGATCGTTGCGACGCCCCATGAATTTTTTGACTACACGACGCCGACGGACTTTCGCATCGAGCGGCACTTTCCGGAGTTGTATCCGACCAACGTGCGGCCGGAGACGCTGGAGCAGGAGCGGGAGTGGAAGCGCAAGGCCGAGGCCGGTGAGCTGAGGCGGGAGCCGTATCTGCGGTTTACGTCGGGAGTTGCGACGCCGTATCCGAAGAACGACAGGGTCAATGCGCGGTGGTATCCGGCCAAGGCCAAGGATGGAAGGCAGCCGAAGCAGGCGATGATCGTAATGCCGCAGTGGAATGCGGATGCGTTCTCGCACAATGTGCTGTGCGAGATGTTCAACCGGTTTGGGATCTCGTGTCTGCGGCTGTCCAAGCCGTATCACGATGTGCGCAGGCCGGAGGAGCTGGAGCGGGCGGACTATGCGGTGAGCGCCAATGTGGGGCGCACGATTGCGGCGTGCCGGCAGGCGGTGGTGGATATTCGCTGCTGCCTGGACTGGCTGGAGGAGCAGGGCTACGNNAGTTCGGCGTGCTGGGGACGAGCCTGGGCAGTGCGTATGCGTTTATTGCGGCGGCGATGGACCCGCGGCTCCGGGTGTGTGCGTTCAACCACGCGTCCACACAGTTTGGCGATGTGGTGTGGACGGGGCAGAGCACGCGGCATTTGAAGGCGGCGTTCGAGCATGCGGGGCTGACGCAGGACCAGGTGCGGGAGATGTTTGCCGGGGTGAGCCCGATGAGTTTCATGGCGGCGTTTGCGGCGTCGGGTGCGGGCAGGATTCCGCAGCATTCGTTGCCGCGGCGGACGCTGGTGGTCTATGCGCCGTACGATCTGACGTTTATCGTGAAGTACTCGCGGGAGGTGTTGAAGAGCTTCGCCGCGTATGGTGTGGACTTTGTGGCGAAGGTGCTGCCGTGCGGGCATTACACGACGGGGGAGACGCCCTACAAGTATCTCGATGGGTGGTATATGGGGTCGTTTATCTGGAGTTCGTTCCGGCGGCTGGCGGCGGAGTGAACGGGGCCGTTTCGGCGAAGAGGCGGCGGCGGCGGTCGCGCGTGGTGTGGTTCGCGATCTCGAGGTTTATGCGGGCGACCGCGAAGCTGACCTGAGAGATCATTTCGAGCGCTGGGCCGGCGGAGGGGATGAGGCCGGTGGGCGGGTCGGCGAGATGC
>PLHC01000021.1 GCA_003138795.1 Granulicella sp.
CTGGTGCGCCGAACGACAGTCCTTCGATTCCTCCACCTCCTTCGCTCTGATTGAGTGAGGGGTTCGCCCTTCAGACTTGACCGCTCATCCCTTCACATCGAATACCAACCAAAGGAAAACCACGATGCCTCCACCGAAGAAAGCAGCAAAGAAAGCAGCAAAGAAACCCGCAAAGCATCACGACCCAAAGCATCATGAAACGAAAGACCTCCGCCGCGCCTACGAACACCTGGGCCGGGTGGAGCTACTGCAAAACGCAGGACAGGTCGATGCCGATGTAAGCGTCTTGGCGACTTTGGCTCAAAAGGAGTTGAAGGCAGGCCATGTGAAGGAGGCTGCCGATCTCCTCCGCGCGGCGGAGCACCTTAGCTTCGCTGCTCTTGGAAGCGAGCGGTCAAAGAGTTCCGCCGTCGCTGCTGATCTGAAAGCAACGATCACTGAGGAGTTCGATCACCTCCTCGAAAGGGCGGAGGAGCATTGGGCGCAGGGAAATGAGGGAGATCGTCACGCGGCCGTTGTGAGCCTCTACAAACGTGTTTGCAAGCGAGCTAAGAAGGCTTTGGATGAGAAAAGCTATCGGCCTGCTCTGGAATTGGCCCACGCCGCCGAGGCTCTAGCTCACGTTAGAAAGCACGGCGCAGATCAGCTGCCGAGTGGGAAAGAACACCTGAAGCTAGGTCGTTCCTGATCTCGTGCTTCACGCTTAAGGAGGGCCTTTCGTCTCCGCTTCGCGCAATGTTCGTCCACCAAGCTTCTGAAGAGGTCTATGCAGGCTGATTTAAAAATCGCTTCAGAAAAGAAGGAGAGCATTCACGCGCTGGAGGCGACGAACTTCTTTCTGGCCGATGTGCAGCCCGGGCTCGGTTCATTTCTCGCAGCCTACCTCGCTGGTGCAGGATGGGGGCCGGGGCGTGTCGGCATAGCACTAACGATGGGTGGCATCGTCTCGGTTGTACTGCAGACCCCAGCGGGTGCAATCGTCGACTACCTGCGATCAAAGAGGTTGATCCTCGTCATTGCTTCTATGGTGCTTGCTGCGGTGCCGTCCTCCTGAGTCTGTCCGCCGCACCCTGGGCGGTGTATACCTCGCAAGTTCTCATTGGAGGAGCAGGGCCGTTCCTTGGTCCGACGCTCGCAGCGGTCACCATGGGAATCGTTGGTGTCACCTTATTCGATCGACAATTCGGCAAGAATCAATCCTTCAACTCTGCCGGAAACGTCGTTTGCGCGCTCCTCATCGCGGGTATCAGTCACCTGTTCGGGAATCGCGCCATCTTTATCACCGCAGCGGTGCTGACCATCCCCACGATCCTCGCCATTGTGACGATCAAGAGCAAGGACATCGACTACGACCTCGCGCGAGGTGGATGCATACAGGTAGGCGACATGGAGATACCGTCCAGAGCGTCCGTAATGGATACGCTGCTCGGAGACCGTGTCCTGCTGGTGTTCCTGCTTTGCGCATTCTTCTTTCATTTCGCCAACGCGGCCATGCTGCCACAACTTGGTGAAATGCTCTCACACGGAGCACGGACGACTGCTGCTCCGTTTATGTCCGCCTGCATTATCGTCACGCAAGTCGTCATCATGTGCTTTGCTCCAGCAATCGGCCGGTTTGCGAATTTGCATGGCCGAAAGCCGCTTCTGATGCTGGGATTTGGCGTGCTCCCCATTCGAGCCGTTCTCTACACCCTCACCCACAACACCGAAAGCCTGATAGCTATCCAACTACTCGACGGCGTAGCGAATGCGATCTTCGGGGTCGTTTCGATCCTCGTGGTCGCAGACCGAACCCGGGCAACTGGCCGATTCAATCTAGTTCAAGGCAGCCTGGCAACCGCAGTTGGTCTTGGTGCAGCCCTCAGCACCTCATTCGGAGGAAAACTGATTCAACGTTACAGCTATCGCATCTCCTTTCTTTCTTTAGGGGCAATCGCTGCACTCGCGTTTGTGCTGTTGTGGTTTGCCATTCCAGAGACGCTGCCGGAGTACGGTGCACCGAGTAATGACCCATCATCACCAACCCTTATTGTAGGAGAATCCAGCATGGGCACGATCAAGTCGAAACAGGCATTGCAACCACCATCACCCGACGCAGCCGGTGTCATCAGCTGGGTCCATCTTGGCGATCTGCATATGACCAAAGCTGGCGAGCAAAATCATCTGGATCTGGCGCAGATTGTGGACGAAGTGAACAGCGCATTCGCCGGCTCACTGAGCTTTGTTTTCCTGCCCGGAGATGTAGCCGACGATGGCAGCCGTGCAGCCTACTCGGTGGTGCGCGGAGAACTCGACCGATTGAAGGTTTCATGATGTGCGATTGTTGGCGACCATGATGTACATGAGAAGAGCTTCGCCAATTTTCTGGAGGCGATGGCCGATCGCACGCACTATGCGTTTACCGTTGGCTCTGTCCGGTTTGTGGCGATGAATGCATTCGAGGTGGCGGAGCCTGGCTCTTTTGTCGTGAGCGAGGAACAGTTGGCGTGGGTGAAGCGTGAGTTGCAGACGGCAACTGATTTGGGGCAAAGAAAGGTATTGCTGCTGCACTGCTATCCGAGTGATCTGAAGGTTGGCGGCGGCGAGTTGATGGAGGTCCTTCGCAACTTCGAGGTGCAACTCATCGATACGGGACACACCCACTACAACGAGATTGCCAATGATGGACGGACGCTGTACACGGCGACTCGATCGACGGGACAGATTGAGGAGGGGCCGGTTGACTACTCCGTGACGAACCTCGACGGTGGCGTGGTGAGCTGGCGGTTTGTTGAGTTGAATAAGCTGCCAATGGTGATGATTACTTCGCCAAGTGATGAGCGGCTGCTGACAGAGTCACGCGAAACGTTGGGCCATGAGATCAAGGTTCGGGCGAAGGGGTGGAGTTCCGCAGAGGTTGTTCGGATGACTGCGCGATTTGAGGGGCGCGGGATGCGGATGCAGCTCGTTGCCGAGAGCCAGGTGTGGGAGACGTCGATAGATGTTTCTGCCTTAGTTAAGGGTCTGGACAGTGCTGAGTTCGAT
>PLHC01000005.1 GCA_003138795.1 Granulicella sp.
GGGCGAGGGCGAGGTCGAGGGCGAGGGCGAGGTCGAGGGCGCGGGCGTATTTTATTTTCGGCAGTTCTTCGAACTGCCGAGCGTGCCCACGGAATCTCTCAGCCAACTCACTATCAGCCCCAGCAACCCGATCCGCCAGGTTGCGCAGCCCGATCGGGATCAATACGTTCAGCGTCGCGTTCAGCAGATACTCATAGCGCGCTTGTTCGAGAACCGGATTGCGCGTGCCCACGAGCTTCGGGATAAAGGGCACTAGCTTCTGCCGATGCTCATCGTCAAACCAGTAATTCAAGCCAATGCCGAAGCGCGTCAGCGCTGGGCAAGCACACTGCGGATAATTGCTATGCGGTTCATTGTTGAACCACGCCACGGCTTCCATGATGCTGAGGCCGTCTACGCCGCGGCGATGGTATCCACCGCTCAACTTCAACGTTTCCAGATCCAGTACCTTCATTGCTTCCCTCCTGGGGAGTGCTGCGCGGACGGCGAGTATCCCGCCGCCCGGTTGTGTTGCGGTGGTCTTGCGCGTAGCAATCAGGCGATAACGACGGTGCCTTCAGGCAGGTTCGCCACCATCCAGTACTTCACCAGCAGGGCGGTGTCATGCTTCCAGCGGCCAGCGTCCACGCCGAGCAGAGCGATGGTCGGCAACTGGCCGGGCGTGCCCTTCAGCCGCACGATGAACTCGGACTTCACCGGATCAATCTCGCGGAAGGTGCGATAGGGCATCAGCTCGATGCGCTTCGGCAGCTGGATATCCCCGCGAGAGACCGAACCCTGCTTCGCCGTGACCGTCTGGGTATACCCATCGTCCTGCGTGGCGATGCTGCTCTCATTGCTGAGCGAGCTGGCGAACCGTTGCAGCTGCACAACCTCCTCGGTCGGCAGGAAGCCCATCTGCAGCGAGAGCAGGAACGCCTCTGGCACCTGGTATGCGTCGAACGGAAACGGGTTGCTCTCTCTGTTGGTGGTTTGCAGCCACTTATGCCGCTGGCCGTTCTCGTCCGCCTCGAGCGAGACCAGCGCGACGGTCTCATGGTCGATGACCTGCACCGCCGTCTTGCCTGCTTCGGAGAAGTCGTCGATGCCTGCGATATACGCATCGCGGAAGCCGGTGAGGCTGATGAGCTGCAGGGTTGGCTTCGCGGGCGGGACGATCAGCTCGCCGAGCGACGCACCATAGCCGCTCGGCTTCACGGCATAGTTGCGATCGCCAATCACTTCGACAAGCGGCTGCGGGTTGAATAGATTCTTGAGATTGGTAACTGCGCTTGCGAGGTCCATCGGGTTCTCCGGAGTGCGTGCTGCGGTTGCGAAGCGTGGAAGGTTGCGGGATTATTTCGCGCTGCTGAAGACGATCGGAGCAGGTGCCTCGACAGGCTTCGCCGGGGTGAAGATGTGCATCTGGCGTGGATCCTCATCGAGCGCGTAAAGCACGCCATCAGCATCCTTGGCGACGAAGATCCGGGAGTTGGCTGGCACCAGGCCAGCCAGTCGAGTCTTGACCTCCGACTCGACGTTGATCTGCACGCGGTCATCTTTCGGGTGGAAGTCCACGGTCATCGTGATCGAACGCTTAGCCTTCGCCTCGGTATTCGGGTCCATGATGTTCTTGATCACCTTCGCCAGTTCAACCTCGAAGGCCTCAACAAGTGCGCCCTCGCAGATGTTGCCGATGTTGATCGGTATGGGTTCGTTCTCTTGCTGGTCTGCCATCGCTTCCTCTCTCTCTTGAAAACTCTTGCTTCTACTCCCGCCGGTGCTGGGCGCACGGCCAGAGTTCTTTATTCGCTCGCCGTCCGCGCAGGACCGCAGGACTAGGGACGCAGTCTATGCAGCAGCTCCGCTCCGGAGAAGCCGGCGCTCGCCGCGTGACGCAGGATATGCAGCAGGTAGATCCCGCCCAGAATCTCCAGCCCGATCGCCACGAGGAACGAGACCGAGCAGCAGAGCGCGGCGAAATCGATGGCGTCGTCTTCGCCCTCCGGCCCGTCCACCATCACGCGGTCGGGGATGGCATCCCAATCGAGCTTGCCCTTGACCGCCGCTGGCCGTCCGCTCCAGGTGCAACCATGGGCATCGCCGTCATCCTCCACGGGTGCGGAGGCGCGCGCGTAGGCCTGCTCCAGGTCGGAGCACACCAGCCGGTTCAACTCCTCGCCATGGATGCGGTTCAACGTCACCAGCGGATTCTTCTCGATCGCTGCTGCCTGCTTCATCGTTTCGTTCATTCCGGTCTCCATTTCTTGTCGTGCTTTGGTTGCTTGCCTCGGCGGCGCAGATCGCGCAGCAGGCGTTGCCTCTTCAGGCGCTGGGTCTCCTCGCGCCACTCCCGCCGCCGCTCTGCCTCGAAGGCCAAAATGCAGCTGGGCTTGTTGCAGCGGTTGGCCCGCGAGGTCATGTAGGCGCACTCGTCGCCGTTCGGCAACTTGCACGGATCCTCCGGCGTGCAGTCGCAGAAGCGGCAGCGCTGCACGGGAACCTTCGCGAGGGCGCGGGGAGAGATCACAGTGCGCAACCTCCCGTCGTGCAATCTCCCGTCGCGCGCATCTTGGCGGCACTCTTGACGTCGCCCGCTGCGTGCAGCTGGCGCTGCGCCTGGGTGTCCTTGAAGAACTGGCGCAGCAGGTGGTGCGAGTAGGCGCTCATCACCCCCACGCCTCGCTCCCAGCTGGCGATAGCGGAGGCGGATACGCCGATCGCCTGCGCTAGCTCTGACTGCGAGAGGCCCAGGGCCTTGCGCTGGCACAGCAGTTCAGTCCCAGTCGACGCGATAAAGGCACACTTTTTCACTGGCGCCCCCCATCGTGGGCGGCCTCTTCGTGCGCTTCTTCAGCGATCCGTAAGAGCGCCTTACCGATTGAAGAGAAATAACCCCAATCACCCGGTGCTCCGAAGGCCGCGGGGATGGATTGTCCGGCTAGCGTCCTCGCCAACGCCCGCGCCATACCCCTCGCATCTGCTAAGTCGGATCCGTCCCCATCCCCCGCATAAATCTCATTAGCCCTTGCATCGATCGCGGCCACAAGTGCCTGCATGCCAGCGGTCATCGGGACACCCCCGTCGCAGTGAGCAGCGCCGCCTCTTCGTGGGTGAGGCGCAGCCCAGGGGGCACCGGCGCAGGATCGAACAGCGCCTCCACACCGCGCCCGATCGGGGCAGCGAAGTATTCGATATGGCGGTCTAACCTGCCGCCGCGGAAGAACACGCCATCCTCGACGCGGGCATTGTGCGCCGCGCCGCCAGCGCAGTGTGGTCCGCAGTGCGCGCAGGCCGCGTCCGCATCGTTCCGCCAGAAGTGGTTTTCCCCATCGATCCGGACAGAATGAGCGTCGGTATGTCCGCGCTCCTCGCAGCAGTACATGCCGTTGCGGCAGTGGCCGCAGAGCGGACCGGAGATTGGCTGCGGCGATGCAGCAGCTCCCCGAGCCGCAGCGTCACGGAGCTCGCCAAGGCGCGCAGCCAGCTTGAAGATGTTGCCGACGACGCAGCTATCGGTGTGCCGGGGAGCATCGAACCACCTGTAGAGGCACTCCGCGCAATAGACCCACGTGCTATCACCGAGGCACGCGCGGATCCGCTGTTCAGCGAGTTGCAGCGCCAGGGCATTGAGGTCGGCCTGGACGAAGGCGGTGGCGAGAGCAGCGTCCTCTAAGGTTGCATGGCTGGAACTCGCATCAACCGGCGAATCGGTCTGTGCCTGAACATCGGACGGTGTTGACGGTACCCGCATAAGTCTCAATCTTTCTGAGACTTGCCGGTATTTTGGTAGGCGAGGCAGGGATCGA
>PLHC01000097.1 GCA_003138795.1 Granulicella sp.
GGTGCTGGTCGGGCAGGAGTACGCCCAGTTGGGCAAGGCGGCGCGGGGCCTGGTGCGGCGCGGCGGTTGTAAACCGCTTGCGCTTGCGTTGGCGGCAGGCGGCGAAGCGATTACACAAAATGGTGTAACGCAAAGTTGCGTAATGGATATCTTCGCGGAGTTCCAGGAGAAAGCCCCCCATCAGACCGAGACTTGCAAAGTAGCGTTCATCCTCAGGTGTGGCTGCTGTCAGTCTCCGGAGGTCTGGCAGTGGGAACGGCATGGCCGTTCCTAGACGAGTCACGGTGCTTCGCATAAGGCCGAGCAGCATCGCACTGAGCGCGCGCATACGATGTCCATTCATTGCTGCTACGCTTAATAACAGGAATGGCCGTTCATCGTGCGGAGGGATGTGTGAGTGGTTGAAACAGGCGGTCTTGAAAACCGCTTAGCCTTAACGGGCTACGGGGGTTCGAATCCCTCTCCCTCCGCCAAGATTTTGTTTAGAACCTTCCAAGGAACTCCAATAATGGCATAAAAGCCCAGCAAACGCTGGGCTTTTCGTCTTTTTAGGTCCAATGCGATCCGAAGACAGCCAGACTTGCACTGGGTACTTTCGGGGGCATCTTTGCTTCATATGGACTGTTATTGCAGCCGCAGGGATTCCAGGTCCTGCGGGCCCCAACTTCTCGCGGTTCTACCAGAGTGCTGCTGACGCTAACCGGTGCGCCTCTCAATAAAATGTCATCGGCTCAGCGTTGTGGGGTTACAAATGTCATAGTCACAGATGTCATGCGGTCGGGTGATGGCTGAGAGTTTCGCCCGAGACGTGTTCTCGAAATGATGGATTTGACATACATCAAGAGAGCGAAGTGACCGTGGCGGGGATCATCCCAGGCTCCCCTGTGGGTCGCGACGAGAGTTTGACGCACGTTGTCGTCGGAATAAAACGGGCGGGCAAAAGCTTGGAGCAACTTCTGGGTATGCACCGAACGCTCTCCTCCCTTGCTGAACAGTCATGCGATCCTGAAGACGCTCCTGTACAGGAACGACCGGCTCTCGGCCGTGGGCCGTGCGCCAAGGTTGGCATCCCAGCCCCTGGATGACAAACGTCACAACGCTTTCCTGACGTACCTCACTGCAATCACCGCTCGCCCGCTTCCATACTCGCTCTTGTCATCAGCCAGCACACAAAAGGAGCGAGCCATGAGCGCAGTTCTTGAACGTACTGAAGCCCCAGCATCGGCGATCACCAGCGAGTCCACCGAAGCCGTCGCCTCCCTCACCCACATCACCAAGCGCTATGCCAACGGCGTCCTCGCGCTCGACAACCTCTCGCTCACCCTCCAAGGTGGCGAGATCGTCTCCCTCCTCGGGCCCAATGGTGCCGGCAAATCCACCGCCGTTAAGCTCATGATGGGCCTCAGCTCGCCCACTAGCGGCAGCGTCCGCATCTTCGGCGCAGACCCGCGCCACACCATCACGCGCCTCCGCACCGGCGTCATGCTGCAAGCCGGTAAAGCCCCCGAGATGCTCCGCGTCTGCGAATACGTCAACATCTTCCGCGGCTACTACCCGCAGCCCATGCCTTACGCAGACATCGTCCGCGCCGCTAGCCTCGAAGGCATCGAGTCTCGCTTCTTCGGCCAGATCTCTGGCGGCCAGAAACAGCGCGTGCTCTTCGCTCTCGCGCTCGCAGGCGACCCCGACCTCCTCTTCCTCGACGAGCCCACCGTCGGCCTCGACATCGAAGCCCGCCGCGGCATGTGGGCACAGATCCGCTCCCTCGCCACACGCGGCAAAACTGTCCTCCTCACCACCCACTACCTCGAAGAGGCCGACGCCCTCGCCGACCGCATCGTCGTCATCAACAAGGGCTGCGTTGTCTGCGAGGGCACACCCGCCGAGGTTAAATCCCTCGGCTCCGCACTCTCCGGCGCCTCCACCAGCCGCAGCCTCAAGATCATCCGCTGCTCTACCTCGCTCCCTGCCACCACGCTCCTCGCCATCCCCGGTGTCACCACCGCCGACCGCAGCGGCATCCTCACCACCCTCACCAGCACCGAACCCGAGCGCACCCTCCGCGAGCTCCTCGCTCTCGACCAGACCCTCCACTCCCTCGAGGTCCAAAGTCCCGCCCTCGAGGACGCCTTCCTCGCCCTCACCGCGAATCCCTAGTTCTCATTGCCCTCTACCCTCTGCCTTTTTTAAGTTCAAGGAGCCACGCATGTCGACCGCAACCATCACCCTTCCCGCCGCGCACTCGAATACCCTCACGCGCAACCTGCGAATCTTCCTCACCGAAGCCCGCTACGAGTTCACACGTCTGCTCCGCACAAGCGGCTTCTCGCTCTCGGTCATCGGCTTCCCCGTCGTCTTCTATCTCTTCTTCGGCCTCATCATGCCCCGCGGCGAGCACATCGGCAGCGTCACCGTTTCCAAGTACATGCTCGCCGGCTACGCCGTCTTCGGCATGGTGGGCGCCGCGCTCTTCGGCATCGGTGGCGGCGTGGCCAGCGAGCTCAGCACTGGATGGCTGGAGCTCAAGAGCGCCAGCCCAATGCCGCCGCTTGCCTATCTGCTCGCCAAATGCTGCACCGCCATGGCCTTCGGCGTCATTATCGTCAGCCTTCTCAGCGTGCTCGGCATCACTATCGCCCACGTCTCCATCACATTCCCCGAGTTCGCCCGCATGATCGCCCTCACCCTCGTAGGCACTGTTCCCTTCGCCTGCATGGGCATGGTCATCGCTCTGCTTGTCCCGTTCAACGCCGCTCCCGGCACCATCAATATGATCTACCTGCCCATGAGCTTTTGCGGAGGTCTCTGGATTCCCATCATGATGCTCCCGCACATCCTGCAAAAGTTCGCACTTCTGCTGCCCACCTACCATCTCTCGCAGCTCATGCTCGGCGCCTTTGGCTACGCGAGTGCCGGCAGCACCAGCAGCCACTGGCTCGGTCTCCTCGGCTTCACGCTGATCATGCTCGGCATTGCCTCCATCGCCTTCCGCAGGCTCGAGCAAAACTCCTAGCCCTTCAGCGTACACTGCACTGGAGCACACCCCATGCCCACCATCGCCCCCATCACGAAGAAGCGCCAGGGCAACTCGGCATGGGTCTGGTTCGCCTACACCAGCTTTCTCTTCATCGATCCCCTCATCGAGCCACGCCTCTACCTCTGGCTCGGCACCATCGCCGCGTTCTTCGTCTTCCTCGGTATCTTTGCCCTCTACGTCCGGGCCTCCGACGAGGGCAGCCCCATCCGCTTCTGGATGATCGCCGCTACCTTCGTCCTTGGCCTGATCACCTTCCCGTGGATCGGCGGCGCTTCCACCTTCTTCGTCTACGCCGCGGCCTTCCTTCCTTTCAGTATCGTCTCCCTCCGCCGCGTCTTCTCGATCTTCCTGCTGGAAGTCCTGCTCGTCCTCGCCGAGGGCTACATCTTCCATGCCCACGCCGGCATCTTTCACATCGGCTGGCCCAACACCCTCATCGCTATCTTCCTCATGGGGATCATCGGCGGCGGCAACGTCCTCTTCGCCCAGGAAAGACGCGCTGACCGCAAACTCCGCGCCGCACTGGAAGAGAACCTCGCGCTGGCCGCCGT
The DNA here is from genome assembly GCA_003138795.1 of Granulicella sp. Taxonomy (GTDB): domain Bacteria; phylum Acidobacteriota; class Terriglobia; order Terriglobales; family Acidobacteriaceae; genus Granulicella. The sequence continues at coordinate 3,589 of PLHC01000097.1, forward strand.
CGCCGAGCGCGAACGCATCGCGCGCGACCTCCACGATGTCCTCGGTCACACCCTCTCCGTCATCGTTCTCAAGGCCGAACTCGCCGGTCGGCTCATCAACCGCGGCGATGCCAGCGATCCCCAGCGGGCCGCCGCCGAAATCGCCGACGTCGAGCGCATCGCCCGCACCGCACTCGCCGAGGTGCGCGAGGCCATCGGTGGCTACCGCGCCCGAGGCCTCACCGCCGAGATCGAAGCCGCACGCCTCACCCTCGATGCCGCTGGCGTCACACTTATCCTGGATTCAGACACAGCAGGCGTCGATAGCTCGCCAGCAACGCCGCCCCATCTCTCCGCCGCTGAAGAGACCGCCCTCGCCCTCGCCCTGCGCGAAGCAGTCACCAACATCGTGCGCCACGCCCGCGCCACCACCTGCCGCCTGCACTTCATCACAGAAGACAATCACCGCCGCCTCGTCATTGAAGACAACGGCGAGCACACCATCGCGCGCGAAGGCAACGGACTGCGTGGCATGCGCGAGCGCATCGAGTCGCTCGGCGGCCATCTCTCGCTCGATCGCGGGCTAGCCTGCGATCACGGTACCCGAGTGGTCATCGAGCTGCCGCTCCGCAACCCCATTGGCACCGAGGTCGCCGCATCATGAGCCCTGCCGCCAAGAGTGCTACGCCGATCCGCGTCCTCCTCGCCGAAGACCAGACCATGCTTCGAGGAGCCCTCGCCGCGCTCCTCGACCTCGAGCCCGACATCACCGTCATCGCCCAGGCCGCTAACGGGCGCGAGGCCCTCAAGCTCGCCCGCGAGCTCTCCCCCGACATCATCGTTACCGACATTGAGATGCCCGAGAAGACAGGCCTCGAACTAGCTGCTGATCTCAAGCTCTCCGACTCCCCCGCCTCCCGGAACCAAGCACGCATCATTATCCTCACCACCTTCGCCCGCCCCGGCTATCTCCGGCGCGCACTCGACGCCGGCGCGCGCGGCTACCTCCTCAAAGATCGACCGGCGAGTGAACTAGCGGAGGCCATCCGCCGCGTCCACGCCGGCCTCCGCGCCGTCGATCCCGCCCTCGCCGCCGAGGCATGGAGCGCCGACGAAGACCCGCTCTCCGATCGCGAGCGCCAGATACTCCAGCGCGCCGGCGACGGTCGCTCCTCCGCGGAAATCGCCACCGAACTCCGCCTCTCCGAAGGCACGGTCCGCAACTACCTCTCCGAAGCCATCGCCAAACTCGGCGCCGCCAACCGAATCGATGCCGCCCGCATCGCCCGCACCCGAGGCTGGCTCTAGTTCGGACAGGGCGTCCGTTCTAGAGAACGGTGACCAAAAGGTATCCCAAGGTTTCAGCGGTGGCTCTCATAGCCCTCCCATGAAATGGGAGCGAGTGTTCCGATCATACGAACGGAGTTCCAGCGCATTGTCGACCAACGTACGAGCTGCTTCGTTCTCACGGTCTGTCTGGTTGGCGGATCTTCGGCGCATATCCGCAGGTGAGTCTGCGGTATTCAAAGAACATGCTGGAGCGCCACCGCAAGATCATCCCGAATGCCAACACAAAGAACAGTGCTGCCGTCTGTTGTACCGAAAGTAGGGTATCGAAATAGCCTCGTGCCAGGATTCGTATCGCCGCCAGCACGAGGATGACAGTGAAGAATGCGCTCGAGCGTTGCATCATGACCGTGTCCCCTTGCCGCACCAGGCGTGAGGTCCGCAACAGCGGATACGCTAGCCCGATTGCACCAATCAGGAACGCAATCGCCCCCCACGCACATGGAATGCGAAACGCCGGGACGATGAACATCGAGAACCCCGTCGCCATGCCCAATGGCGGGATCACGATCTTCTTGATCGAAACCGCAGTGCGACCCTCACGTACTCGCCAGGTCAAGACTGCGACCAGGCCAACAAGCGAACCGATGACCGACATCCCACTAGGAAGAAACATTATCTAAATGATATCTGCTTGCCCGGCCCCGTTCCGGCCGATTGCTCGAACACTGCTAAACCTACGATTTTTTATCCGTTTCGTGAGTTGACCCCAAATAGACACGCAGGTCCGCATTCTCTACTGATTCCCGTCCGTAATGCATGTCCCAGCTCGCAAGGTGTCTTCTGTCAACTCCGCCAGCGCGTCGTAGAGATGTATTTGAAACGTCCCAGGCCCCCGCGATCTTTCGGCGGCAATCTGGCCAGCCAATCCGTATGCGGCGAGTGCGGCTGTGGCTGCATGGACAGAGTCTCTTTCGACGGCCGCGCAAGCTGCAACAACCGCTGTTGCCATGCAGCCTGTACCGGTGACGGTGCTCATCATGGGATGCCCATTCGCGACGCGGATCAAGCGCACGCCATCGGTCACGACATCAACGGCTCCAGTGACCGCCGCGACACAGCGATATTCCCTGGTGAATTGCAAGGCGATGGTTGCCACGTCACCGCCCACGCTAAGCGATTCGACGCCACTGATCTTCGCCTCCACTCCGCCCAGTGATGCGATCTCTGCCGCATTGCCGCGCACAATGGCAATCGACAGCTCATGCAGCAGAAGCAGTGCGCTCTTCGTGCGCAGCTGTGTCGCTCCAGCTCCAACGGGATCCAGAACAATCGGGATGTTCCGTTGATTGGCGCGACGGCCTGCCATCAGCATGGCGTCAACCTGATCCGGCCAAAGGGTGCCCAGATTCAACACCAGTGCGCTGGCGGCGTCTACCATTTCCTCAACTTCTTCTTTGGCATGGGCCATCACCGGAAGTGCTCCAATGCACAAAGTGATGTTGGCAACGGCATTCATACTGACGAAATTTGTGATGTGGTGAACGAGTGGCCGTGCGGATCGAACCCTCGCGATGACCTCGGTTACTTTTGCTGGCGTGTTGTTCATACTCCACTCCCCGATACAAAATATAGGTTGGCTATTGCCTGTTAGACTGCCGCCTGTGTTAGCAGGACATAAGCAGATAGCCCGTAGCCGTGATGATCATCACACCGGAGGCATTCAACTTACTGGGCTTTACGATGATCTGCGGGCAGAAGCCAACGGGATTCGCGCCACACGGCCAACCACGAAAGCATCCGAGCGATTCGCCACGGCTCCCGCCTTTGTCTCTGCCCCCACAATCTCTTTGTGGGCACAACCTTCTTGCGGGCTAGCCCGGACTGCAGACACTCCGCAACGACTCCTCCGCGCGCAGTGCCAGACCATGCGCGACCGAGGTGAACTCATTACCATTGCGAATGCGATCTTCGCCAAACCGAGTCGCGAAGATGCGGCGCACGGCAGGCACAAAGGAACTTCCGCCCGTCAGAAAGACGCGGTCCACTTCGCACGGAAGAATGCCTGAAGTCTCGAACAGCGAGTCGATGCAACGCTGGATGGCGCGCAACTCATCTGCGATCCACGCTTCAAAGTCCCCACGCGTGACAGGAATGTGCAGCTCCATGCTCCCGTCGCTGAAGCGAAATTCCGCAGTGTGGGAGTACGACAGCTCGAACTTCACTCGCTGAACCGCCTGGTGAAGCTGATAGCCGAGATCCTCCTCGATGAGGGCAGTGAGGGCTTTTATCTTTTCCGGTTCAAGAGCCCGCAAGCGAGCGCTCCGCAATATCTCCGTCACGTCGTGGGTTCGCAGGAAGGAAAGATAATGCCAACGTTCGAGGTTCGCATAAATCCACGCCGGGACAGCGGGCAGTATCTTGTTCAGCGAGCGCGCGTACGAATCCGATCCCAGCGCGGGAGAGACAAGTTTACGGACGATCCGGGCATCAAAGGCATCGCCGGCAAGTCCAACGCCGCTGTTGCCAAGTATGTCCTGCGGAGTGCGTCCGCGCCGTCGCACTCCCGGCCCGACCCGAAGCAGGGAGAAATCGCTGGTGCCCCCACCGAAGTCGCCGATAAGAATCAGTTCGTCGTGGTCCAGCGTGGATTCATAAGAGTAAGCGGCAGCGACAGGCTCCATCTCAAACTCCACGCTCTCAAAGCCGGCGATCGCAAACGCATCCCGAAGCCGCGAGACGGCATACGCGTCGTCCTCGTCCGTCTCTGCGCCGACAAAGCGAACAGGGCGTCCCACCATGGCATGACGGATGGGTGTGCCGAACTGCCGTTCCGCGTGCTTACGCAGATCGGAGAGTATGCGGGAGACCAGGTCTTCGAACATGTAGCGGCGGCCAAAGATCCCGGTTCCGGTCAGCGTGCGGCTCGGAAGATTGGACTTGAGCGACTGAATCAGTCGTCCCTTCTCCTCCGCCTCGAGATAATGCTCAATGGCCGCCGGCCCGGTCCATGAGTGCGTTCGCCGCGCCCCGCTTTCCTGCTTCACCTGCTCCAGGTAAAGTACCGAGCGGTAGGACAACGTATCCGCACCGCTCGTGGGAAACGAGGCGAGTTGCACCCGCGCATCCTGCGTCACGAGCGCCATGGAGCTATTCGTGGTGCCAAAATCGATCCCGACAGCAGGCAGTTCATACTGCATTTTTTGCATCCATACTATTTTCGCAGCCCTCTGCAGATAGCAACAAGCCCACGTCGCTGGAAAAACCGAAAGCCTCAGCAACCGCTACGATAGGTAGAACCCGAGGAAGCTTATGTCGTCGAACCAACCTACCGCGCCCCGCCAGCACGCATCGGGCGGACCGGCGCAGTCGCAACTACCGGAACCAAGCCACGCCGAGCGTAGCCGCACCCTGATCTCGCTCGTCACCATTGCCACTCTCTCGACCGTTTCGCGCAAGCATCCTGGATTTCCCTTCGGATCCCTGATGCCGTTCGCGTTCGACTCCGCAGGTCGCCCCATCTTCCTTATCAGCAATATGGCTATGCACACCCAGAACCTGCAGAACGATCCGCGCTGCAGTCTCTTCGTCGCGCAAGCCGGTGCCGATGGCGATCCGCTCGGTGCCGCTCGGGTAACCCTGATCGGTCGCGCCGAGCCGGTGCCCGAGCACGAAACAGCCTCCGTTCGAGACATCTACCTCGCTCGCCACGAGAACAGCCGCTACTGGGTCGACTTCGCCGACTTCAGCTTCTTTCGCCTTGCGCCCATCGACCTCTACTACGTTGGTGGCTTCGGCGTGATGGGATGGGTGGACGCACAAGACTACGAACATGCATCCCCTGACCCGCTGGTCGAGGCAGCGCCGGGCATCCTCGCCCACATGAACGCCGATCACGTCGATTCGATGATCCTGCTAGCACGGTCACACGCACAAATGGAAGCCACCGAAGCAACCATGACCTCCGTCGACCGCCTGGGCTTTACTCTGCGCTTGAAGACGAAGGACGGAATGAAGGGCCCTCGCATCAACTTCCTCCACGAGGTAGCTACCGCACAGGAGACACGGAAGATGCTTGTCGAAATGGTCCGGCAAGCCAAAGCACGCGACTGACTCCAAGGCGAGTATTTTGCGCACGACGCATGGGGTTGGCATGAGAGCAGACTCATCACCCGGCCATGGCGAGCACTGGAACTGTAGCCCGATTGAGTCCCCGCCCATCAGTTGTTAGGAATTGTCTTCGGCCAGATGAGTTCGGAGCAACACTCCATGGACGAACTAAGCTTGTCGAAATTCTGGAAAGGGATAGCGCAACCCCTCCCATTCTTCTCGACTATGAATTAGCACGGAGCGGCACACGAGCCGGAGCCATCCGAAACTTGGCAAAATCTCATGGCGCTTCCATGCCTGCCTACTATTATCTGGCGGCGGCCTGGACTGCCATTGGAGATAAACAGAGAGCTCAAACCTCTCTTGAGCGCGCTTATCAGTCCCGTTCCAACTGGATCATCTACTTGCAATACAATCCACGTTTTGATGATCTTCGCCCCTATCCGCAATTCCAGTCCATCCTAAAATTTGCGAGAAGCCGGTACTGATCCTCACGCTCAGCACCAGATGCATACGCTACTTGCGGACGGAAGAAACATTCCATTTCGTAGATAGAACAGACAAGAAGTCTGCGGGTGGCTGCGTTGCAGCCTGCTGCTTCCTTTCCCGAGACTTCGGCGCGGGGTCTAAGTTCAGCAGCAATGCTTTGATTGAGAGCGCGATTCGCTTCGACTTCAGATCGCAACTCAACACCTTCACCTTCACGATCTGTCCTGCCCTCAATGCCTCCGATGGATCTTTGATAAACCGGTTCGATATCTCGCTGATATGCACGAGTCCATCCTGATGCACTCCAATATCAACGAACGCGCCAAACTTCGTCACGTTGGTGACAACGCCTTCCAGCACCATGTTTGCCTCGACATCGGAGAGTTCGCGCACTCCCTCGTGGAAACTAGGTGCAACGAAGCTGCTTCGCGGGTCTCTGCCCGGCTTGCGGAGTTCTTCAAGAATGTCGTTCAGCGTGAACGTACCTGCGGAGAGCAGGCTGCGATCGACGCCTTCAAGAAGCTGAGGCTTAGCGATGATCTCTTGCACCGGCGCGCCAATGGATTGTGCAATCTGCTCGACGACCGGGTAGGATTCCGGATGCACAGCCGTCGCATCGAGCGGCTGTTCGCCATCGCGTATACGCAAGAACCCGGCAGCCTGCTCGAAGGTCTTCGCCCCTACTCCAGGCACCTCTTTGATCTGGGCACGCGAGCGAAACCGCCCATTTTGGTCGCGATAACTGACGATGTTGAGCGCTGTACGCTCCGTAATCCCGGCCACATAACGCAGCAGCGTCCACGACGAAGTATTCACATCCACGCCAACGCGGTTCACGCAGCTTTCAATCGTAGCTTCGAGCGATTGCTGCAACTTGCGCTGATCGACATCGTGTTGATACTGTCCGACGCCAATCGATTTTGGATCGACCTTGACCAGCTCGGAAAGCGGATCCTGCAGTCGCCGCGCAATCGAGATCGCTCCTCGAACCGTGAGATCAAGATCTGGAAACTCCTGCCGTGCCACGCCGGAGGCAGAGTAAACACTGGCTCCCGACTCGCTCACCATCACCCGAAAGATGCTCTTCAGCTTATTCTCATGCAGAAAGTCGCGCACGAACGCATCCGTCTCACGCGACGCAGTCCCGTTGCCGATTGCGATGGCTCGCACGTTATGGCTCGCAAGCAAGGTGCTCAGCTTCTGCGTTGCCGCATCTGTCTTGCCCGTGTGTAGATAGATCACATCGTGCGCAAGAAACTTGCCAGTCTCATCCACAATCGCAATCTTGCATCCGGTGCGTTGGCCGGGATCAATACCGAGCACCGAGATCGGGCCCGCCGGTGCCGCCAGCAGCAGGTTGCTCAGGTTGTCGCGGAAGACGTCGATCGCGTCCGCATCCGATCGCGTCTTGAGTTCGAATCGAAGTTCACCCTGGATCGAAGCGCTAAGCAAACGCTTCCAACTATCGTCGATCGCCAGCAACAACTGCGGCGTCCAGTCGCCCTCCCTGCGCAACACGCGTGTACGCAACAGAGCGAGTACACGTGGCTGGTCGACTTCAATCAAGAAGTACAGGACGTTCTCGCTTTCACCGCGCCGGATCGCAAGCATGCGGTGCGAAGGAATGGTCTTCACCGGCTCGCTGTGCTCGTAATACATCTTGAACTTCTTTTGCTCATCCACAGCGTCCATCGCCTTACGGCAAAGTATGACGCCTTCCTCGTACATCACATGACGCAGTGCTTTGCGGATAGTGGCATCTTCGCTGATCATCTCCGCAACGATGTGGCGCGCTCCCTCAAGTGCGTCCTCAACCGAAAGAACACTCTTTTCCGCGTCGATGAAGGTAGCGGCGAACTCAGTAAGGGGCATTTCTCTCAGATCCTGCATCCACAAATACTGCGCCAGCGGTTCAAGGCCCTTTTCCCGCGCGATGGTCGCCTTGGTCCGCCGCTTGGGCCGATAAGGCAGATACAGGTCTTCCAGTTCGCTCTTGTCGAGCGTCGCCTGAATCCGCATTTTGAGCTCGTCGGTCAGCTTGCCCTGCTCACCGATTGAAGCAAGAATGCTCTCGCGCCGTGCAACCAGCTCGCGAAAGTAGCCGAGCCTTTCTTCGATATTCCGGATCTGGACCTCGTCGAGGTTGCCCGTCGCCTCCTTGCGATATCGCGCGATGAAGGGGACCGTGCCTCCTTCATCCAGCAGCTCGATCACCGCATGAAGGGAACGAGCAGGTACGTTGAGGACTTGCGCAATGTGCAGGAGGATGTCGCTAGGGAGAGAAGTTACGGATGCCATATCTGAAGCAATCATAGTTGGCAGGGCTGAGGAAAGGACGCCTGGGCTATTTGCTCCTGCTGAACACTCTGTCGTGGTGTGGTAACGCTGGTCACGCGAATGCCCCTCTTGCTGCTTTAAACACTGTCTTCTGTCTTCTCAAACATTGGGTGTAGCCAGATCGGGCTTTCGCATTTTCAACCTCATAAATTATCGGAGTTAGTGCCAGAACCAACTCAGCAGCATAGCCAGGATGGAGGTGATGACGCCCGCCATTGCCATCGCCAGTGAAGAGACTGAACCCTGGACCTCAGAGTGACTAAGCAGAGAAGCAGTTCCGAGAGCATGGGATGAGGTTCCAATCGCTGCGCCAATGGCGTGGTCATGCTGGATACGCGACATCCGCAGCACCGATGGGCCCACTATGCTTCCCAGCAGACCACTAATCAGCACCATCGCCGCCGTAATCGCTGGATTGCCGTGTAGATTCTCCGACACCTGAATCGCAATCGGGGTCGTCACCGATTTCGGAAGCGTCGACATGATCACCTCGTGCGAAGCTCCGAACATCCACGCCACCAACCCGGCCGTGACCATACCGACGACCGATCCGGCCAGCACAACCACCAGCAATCGTCTCAACGATCCCTTCAGCTTCACACCCTGCTTATACATGGGGACACCGAGCGCCACAGTCGCCGGCCCGAGCAGCCAGGAGAACACCTGTCCCCCGGTGCGATAGTGGGCATAGGAGATGTGAAGCAAATAGAGCAGAAGCACCAACACCATAGAAGCAGTGACCAGAGGATTTGCCCATGGAAAACGGCTATGCACATGCAGGGAAATCCAATAGAGGCCTATGGTAATTCCAATGGCGAACGCAGGACCATTGAAAACTTCGGCCAACAGTCTCATTCGTTCTCCAGCGCAGAAAGATCGTCGATCTTGACGTCGCGTAGCAGAAAATGTGCCAACCCGCCTGTCGTCAGGAGAACAGCTAACAGACTGACTACCAGGCTTGCGAGCAACGCCACGCCATCGTGGCGCAGTTCGGCGGACATCTGCGTCAGCCCTGCCATCACCGGGATGAACAGAAGCAGCATATGCCTTAGGAGGAAGGCAGCCGTCCGCTCCACCCACTCCACCTTAACCAATCCGGTCGCAAGTGCGGTCGCAAATAGCAGCAAACCCAGAACTCCTCCCGGCAACGGTATCCCTAGTCTGTGGAGGCCCATACCGAGAAGTTCAAAGCCAACAATAATTAAGAAACCAACCATCGATTTACTCTTTCAAGAGCCAGGAAGCACTTCAGCGCTTCTCGCAGGAAATGCTCGAAGTGACGCAACTTGGGTTCACGGAATGAAATGGATCAACTCCCAGAGCGAGTCGATAACCGGCTTCATCTCCTGGGCCGAATTGCCGATTGAACTGAGTTATAGAGGCTCCCGCTCGCAGCCTCGATCCCTCATGGCTTTGCTATTTTCTGATTGAGGACGAAAGTGGTTATTGCGGACAAGTCCCAATCTCCATTTGAGGAAACATTGGAAGCGAATACCAACTGGGCCGCCTTTGCCGCGGGCAACTCCGCACCCGAAGCGACGGCGGCATCCAGAACCAGGTCCATATCTTTGCTCATTAGTCTCAGAGGAAACTCTGCGGAGTAGTTACCATTTTTTATCTTTTTGAATTTACCCGCATATGCCGGAGGAATCACTGTCGTCCTGGATAGAACATCGAGCAGCACATCTCTATTGATTCGCAGATGTTCTCCCAGCGAGATGGCCTCAGCAATAGCCAGCATCTCGACGCCCAGCAGGAGATTGACCACCAACTTCATCAAGATGCCGGAAGATCCAGGCCCGATTAAAAACCATTGCTTGGCAATGGACTCATAGATGGGAGTGCATGTGTCGAAGGTATTCCGGTCGCCGCCGGCGAGCAGTGTAATCGTTCCTGCTTCGACTGCCGGCGTCGAGCCGGAGATAGCCAGATCGAGAAAACGAACTCCCCGGTTAGCGGCCTCGTGATGGAGTTGACGCGATAACTCCGGTGAAATGGTACTCATTTCAAGAACAATGGTCTCCGGTTTTATCGCAGAAAATACACCCCCGTCATTGAAATACACAGAGTGGACTGCTGCATCATTGGCCAGACACGAAAGAACTACATCCGACTCGACGACGAGATTTGCAATGGACGGTGCAATCGCTACACCCTCCTGACTAATAGCTTTTGCCGGTTCGGGACTGCGATTCCAGGCTCGAATATTCCACCCAGATGAGTGAAGGCGCCGCGTCAACCTGCTTCCCATCAATCCCAGCCCAATAAATCCAATTCTGACTATTTGTTTATCTAGTTTTGTCTCCGACATAGAATTATTCACCTTCCCGAAGTCGCTTTATCGTGATTTGGACAACCTGCACAGGCCATAAACCTGCTAAAGCAGCATCCACTATTACGGTATCGCCACTGGTCTTACCAGTCAACTGTGTGCGCGGCGTGCTACTATTCCCGCATGAATGCCCCTCTGGATTCACTCAAGATTCGTCCACGCGTTTCCCCCTTTTCCAAGGTGCGCTCCACCCGCGCCCACGAACAAATCGTGGATCAGCTGCAGAACCTTATCCTCAGCGGAAAACTGGCGCCGGGTACGCGTCTGCCTTCCGAACGGGCAATGATGATCGAGTTTCAGGTCAGCCGTCCGACGGTGCGCGAAGCTTTCAGAGTAGCTGAAAGCATGGGATTAATCTCGGTGCGCCCCGGCGATCCCGGAGGCTCCAAGGTGCTGGGCACTCCGAGCATTGGGATCACGCGTGTGTTCGACAGCATGCTTCAAGCAGGCTGCACTTCTGCTGTGGAGTTGCTGGAGATGCGTATTGTGCTTGATTCGTCAGCCGCTGCGTTGGCCAGTATGCAGCCCAGGAAAAAGCTTGCAAATCTATTTAAGCTCTTGGGGCACATGCAGACCACAACTGATCTGCATATCTTCGCTGAGGTGGACGCGCAATTTCACGAAGCTGTGATCGTAGCCAGCGGAAATCGTCTCTTTCATCTCGTCTTTCAGGCTCTGAGTGAACCTATACGCTCTCTAATCGAGAAGAGCCTCAGGTCATCTCCGAAACATGGCCGCGAGAAGACCTTGCAGCAACATGCCGCCATAGTCGATGCTATCCGGAATGGCGACTCACGCTGTGCCGCAAGCGCCGTCCGTGAACATCTTCGCGAATTCTATCTCCCCGTGCTATCCGCTCAAGACAAACAGCGCCTCGAGTCATTTCTGCAAGCTATAGAGACATAGGCGAGTTCCGCTAGAATATCCGCACGCTACCCATCAACCCCGCGGCAAAGATCGCAAACGCTACTTCCACGAGCACTGCACGAATCGCGTCGCCCCCCGCCCGGCAGGTTGGTCACAAAAAAGCCGCCGTGCGCAACACTGCGTCAAGCCCTCCGCCTTGCATCTTCGCCCTGGAAACAGGCAGAACTGCGCCGCATCGAGCTCATCACGCTTCCCGAAATCATCGGGCCGTTCTGTCCGCTGCGCAGAAGCCATCGTCGTGCTCACGCGCTCCATCTCACCCTCAAATCATTGCCTGCTGGTCCTTCGACGTCCTTTAATCCTTAGCTGGTAGCATGAGGGGCGATGCCGGCTCAACCGCACACTCCACGCATCGCATACTTCCCGGACAGCTTTCACGAGGTCAACGGCGTCGCGCACACCAGCCGCAACTTCGTGGCCTTCGCTCGCCGCCGCGGTATTCCGATGCTCTGCGTCCGCGCCGGCCAGAAAACGCAACTCTGCCCACCCGACGGCTCTGTCCAAGCACTCGAACTCGGCCGCTCGCCGCTCGCCGTGCAGATGGAAAAAGACCTCAGCTTCGACCCGCTCTTCTTCCGTTACTCCGGCCTCATCTCTTCGACCGTCCGCGACTTCCAGCCCGACGTCATTCATATCACCGGCCCCAGCGAACTCGGTATCTTCGGCGCCTACTTCGCTTGGCAACTCGGCATTCCACTCGTTGCCAGCTGGCACACCAATGTGCACGAGTACGCCGCCCGCCGGATGCTTTGGCTCTCCCGCCACCTGGGGCCGGTCGGCGGGAAGTTAGAATGCGGCGTCGAAGCCTTCGTCCTCGACGCCATCTCGCGCTTCTACCGTCTCGCCAAGGTTCTGTACGCACCCAACCCCGAGCTCTGCGCCCTCCTCGAGCGCACCACCGACCGCCCCTGCCACCTCATGCAGCGCGGCGTCGAAACCGCCATCTTCACCCCCTCCAAACGCACTCGCTCAGTCGACGACGGCCAGATATTCCTCGGCTACGTCGGCCGGCTCTCCGTCGAAAAGAATGTCGCGCTGCTCCCCACCATCGACAAGCAACTCCGCACCCGAGGCATCACGCCGAAGTGGTTCATCGTCGGCCACGGAGCCGAAGAAGCGCTCCTCCGCCGCGAGCTCCCAACCGCCAAACTCGTCGGCGTACTGCGCGGCGAAGCCCTCGCCCAGGCCTACGCCAACATGGACCTCCTCGTCTTCCCTTCGCACACAGACACCTTCGGCAACGTCGTCCTCGAAGCCCTCGCCAGCGGCGTCCCCGCCATTGTCACCCCCGACGGAGGCCCCGCCCACATCATCTCCACCGGCACCACGCTGGACGCCTTCACCGGCCGCGTCGCCCGCGACGAAGATTTCGCCGCAGCCATCGCCAGCGTCCTCTCCCACTCCGATACCTTCGCCGCCATGCGCCTCGCCGCCCGCCAGTACGCCCTGCACTGCTCCTGGGACGCAGTCTTCGAGCGCGTCATTGCCGCCTACTAGGATGGCCTCTAGTCCAGGTCTCTGACCACAGAGAATCAAGGACGTTTGTAGGTGAACTTCCTTTGGGCATTTCGCAGGGTAAGACGGCCAGTTGGCTGATGCTGTCACCCGCATAGAGTAAGCAGATATCTAGGGTTTGGATGCAGGCGTCTTAGAGGTATTCGGCTTAGCGGAATCAGTGCTTCCCTCAGGGAGCGTGTAGATAACCTCACCAGCACGCGTGTAGTGCAGTTCTTCCCTGGCCTCGTGCTCAATTGCGCTCGGATCGTTCTGCAGCCGATCGACGTGCTCGTACAGGCGGTCATTCTCTTTCTGCAACTGTTGCATCTGCTGCTGCAGCGACTGCGCCTCTTCTCGCTTATGTGCAAACGCAGTTAGCCCGTTATGTCCGAAGATGACGCCGTAGGCCATTACCAAAGCCAGTGCCCCAGTAGCGATGGTCGCACCGCGTCGACGCCACAGGTAGACGCGCTCCTTCGCAGCTCCGGCGAGTGCCGGTAGCTGCGCGGTCAGCTTCGATTTGCTCTGCACGGTTCCCAACTGCGAGGGCCTCGCTTGCTAACTTCTTGCGTCCTATTGCTGTACTGCAAAAAGTATCTCGCATTCCGGGGTGAACATGGGCCAGAATGCGTTGGAGGGAACCAGACTTGTCGACAGCCGGTCCCATAACGGATATCTGTAGGTTTGAGTTCCGTTTCGCACCGCGAGCTTTGCTATCCTTAGAATGTCTACATGCGTGTCCTCTTTTGCATCTCGATTTTGGCCATGATTGCTCTGCTTTGGGCCTCTATCGCGATCGCGCGTCATATACAACAAGCCCGGCAGCGCCATCACCGTGAGCTGCAGAGCGAAGCAGCGATGAAATCGAAGGGCCACCCTTAGACCGAAGAAAGACCAAAGAACGCGACTCCACGCTGAGATATCTTCAACACCGAGAGCCAACTATGCAAACCATCACCGCCAACTCATCCCGCGCTGCAAGCCTTTCAGGCGTTGCTGCCACGATTCCAGGCAGAATCCTGATCGGTCTTGCCGCCACTGCGATCGTCGCGGCAGCTGCTCACGTTGCGATTCCGCTGCCATTCACGCCGGTACCGCTCACGTTGCAGCCGCTGGCCGTGCTGGGGGTTGGTCTTGCGCTGGGCCCGGTCGCAGGCTTCCTGACCATGCTGGCCTACCTCGCCGAAGGTGCGATTGGCCTCCCGGTATTCAGTCCAGCCGGTCTCGGCGGTCTCGCCCAACTGTTAGGCCCCACCGGGGGCTTTCTCATGGCCTATCCACTCGTAGCAGCTATCGCCGGCGGCCTCACGCGAGGGCTAACATCACGCACACCGCGATTCCTCGCTGCGTTTGTAGCGGGCAACCTCGCCATGGCGTTACTCTTCGTCTCGGGAGCGTCTTGGTTGATGCACCTTGCGCATCTCTCCTTCCACGCTACGTGGATCTCCGCCATTGCTCCGTTTCTGCCCGGTGAATTCGTCAAAGTTATCGTAGCGGCGGGCATATACAGCACCTTAGCCCGTGCTCCCCGCATCTAAATCACGTCATCTTCAGGTGACAGCACAGGAGCGCATTTCAATAGCGCTTCTCTCAACGCTCAAAGCCCCAAAGGGATCCATGACTACTGCAGCATCAGAAGTTCGCGAGATCAAGATAGCCCATAGCCCCGACTCGGACGACGCCTTTATGTTTTACGGCCTCGCAACCAATAAAGTTCGCGTGCCCGGCTATAAGTTCACCCACACCCTTACCGATATCGAAGCCCTGAACCACCGAGCCATGACCGATCAGTACTATGACGTCACGGCGATCAGCTTCCACGCCTACCCATACATCCAGGAGAACTACACCCTGATGGCATGCGGGGGCTCCGTCGGCGATAGCTACGGCCCCATGATTGTCGCCGCGAAGAACTACACACTCGACGAAGTCAAGAAGCTCCGCATCGCTGTACCCGGAAAGCTCACAACGGCCTACCTCGCGCTAAAACTCTTCGCGCCGGAAATTGAGACCGTTACCGTGGACTTCGACAAGATCATTCCCGCGGTCGTCTCAGGTGAGTTCGACGCCGGCCTGATCATCCATGAAGGCCAGCTTACCTACGGTCGCGACGGCCTCACCAAGATTCTGGACCTCGGTGTCTGGTGGAACGAACAGACTGGCCTTCCGCTTCCTCTCGGTGGCAATGCGATTCGCAGGTCTCTGGGCCACGAAGTGCAGGTCATCACGACCAACGCGATACGCGAAAGCATCCAGTACGCGCTCGATCACCGCGAGGCAGCACTCGAGTACGCCATGCAGTTCGCACGGGATCTCGACCCCTCGATGGCTAACCGCTTCGTCGGTATGTATGTCAACCAGCGCACATTGAACTACGGCGACGATGGCCGGGAGGCCATCCGCAAGCTACTGGACATGGGCTACGAACGCGGCATCATTCCTTATAAGGCCAACGTCGACTTCGTTGGCTAACTTCACCTCTGCCGCCCCCGAGCGGCAGAGGATTTCCTCATGCTCCGGTGCTGTGCTCGGGCGCCGGATCGTGGTATTCTTGTCAAGTGCGGCGAGGTCTCCCGCGCATCCCTTAGCGACCTACATGTAGTTCGCTCTTTGCCTCCTAGGCAAGGTTCAAGGTCTGGACGCGTAGCTCAGCTGGTAGAGCATTCGACTCTTAATCGACTGGTCGCAGGTTCGATCCCTGCCGCGTCCACCATTTACATTCAACGAGTTACGTGAGATTCTTGCAGCTCCCACAGAACCATTGTGGGAGTTTTGCGGGAGGCGCCTTAGCTTGCCGCCTTCAACAGGTGAAGCTCTTTCTTGCGGTTCCGCTGGTTGACCGTCACTGCGGCCTTGCTGGTATCCGGGTGTAAATACTTCATGGTGATCGTCACATCATCGTGGCCCATAACCTTCGAGACCGCGACTAGATTCATTCCTTCGTCCAGCATATCCGTGCCAAAAGTGTGGCGAGCGCAATACGGCACCAAAGATGCCGAGACTGGGGCGAACTTCTTTTCGGCGGCGGCGAGATTGATGGCCTCGACAGTCGCAGTCCATTGTTTGGCGATCGTGGTCAGATGTCCACAGCGAGCTCGTTTCGATGGAAAGATCCAAGGGCTGTCGCCGATGTCGCGCAAGCGCAGAATCGCGCGCATGCGGTCGCTCAGCGGAACATACCGTTTGGATTTGAAGCTCTTGCCATACGGCACAAGCACCACAGAACGATCCCAGAAGATATGCTCCTTTTGCATCCTCATCACTTCCTCCGGGCGCATGCCAGCGTCGAGAATGATCACCAGTACATCTGCTAACGGTTGCGGGGCGTAAACTCGCCGAAATTGCCAGGAGGCGACACCGGCCCATCTGGGCCGACGCCCTTGTACCACCATCTACGCATCCCGGGACCAACACAATATACACATTGGTATTCACGAAGGCCCGTATGCCTGAAGCCATGCTCTGCGCAAATGACGAGGCCACACCCTCCACAGATTCCCCAGCAGAAGTCCCTCAATTTCTCGTCCACCTTCGCAATCATGCCGCGGCGTTCATCGGGAGGTTGCGCGCAGGCGTAACATAGAAGTCTCATAGGGCTGGAGGTCTAGCACAAAACATATTGACGGTTTTAGCTGGTTTTCGCCGTCGGCCCGCACTCGGAGGGTGACCGGCTCTCAGAGGGCCACAGAACGCGGAGAACATTTCGCGGAGAACGCGGATGCGTGCTTACGTCGCGTNNCCTAGTGGAATCGATGGTGTCAGGGCTATTGGAAAGATATCGACGGAAGACTACGAGCGGGTCCTCGTGCCGCTCTTCGACGAGATACGACGAGAGGGCCGTCGTATTCGCTTTCTGTATCAGCTTGGACCGGAGTTCGAGGGCTTCACCCCGGGCGCAGCGTGGGAAGATGCAAAAATCGGCCTGCATTCTATGCGGCTTTTCGATGGCTGCGCCGTCGTGACTGAGCTAGCTTGGATTCGAGAATCGACCCGGCTTGCGGGCTTCTTCATGCCGTGTCCCGTACGGGTATTCGGCAACAAAGAGTTTACCGAGGCCGTTGACTGGCTGCGCTCGCTCCCCGAAGGCCCCGCCGTTTCTCCCCGGCTTCTCCCCGAATCTGGCGTGATCGTGGTTGAAGTCAAGCAGGCCCTGCGCGCGCAGGATTTCGACGCGCTGGCATTCACCGCCGACGCGTGGATCGAAGCGCACGGTGACCTGCAAGGACTCGTGATTCATGCTCGCGAGTTTCCCGGTTGGGAGAATCTGGGGAGCTTCTTTCGCCACGTGCGATTCGTTCGCGATCATCACCGAAAGGTAAAGCGGATTGCACTTGCGGCGGATACCAAGCTGGCGAGCCTGGCGCCCAGGATAGCCGAGCATTTCATTCAGGCTGAAGTGAAGAGCTTCAGATACGACGAGCTCGACACCGCAATTGCATGGGCAGCGGAACCTGCCACCCGGAGTGCTACTGCACCACGACAAGCTTCACACTAAGGATCGCTCCAAAGGGAATGACCAAGCTCGACTCGACGGAAAAATAGGCTCAGGTCACGGTCCAGCGAAGAAAGCTAATGGAGTGCGTCGACATGCTCTCCTGGTCCGAGACAGCATGGTATGTCCGTGCACACATCCACACCAACGGTATCGAGAACTTCTGGTCGCTGTTGAAACGTGGTCTGAA